>DASSKW010000114.1:0-13449 GCA_035690065.1 Gammaproteobacteria bacterium | reverse complement strand
GTGCTTTCGCTATCTGCATCAGCAGCTATCTTCAGAGTACGCAAATCCACTTGTTGCTGTGCTTCGTATTGGTACATTGCATCGGGTATGTACTTACTCTGCAACAATCCTGCGGCGGTCTGCGGCGACATCAGCGGGACCATGGTGCCGTCCTGCGCTACCATGGCACCGAGTTGGATACTGGTCGTGTAGTCGTAACTGGGCTTCTTGAAGATGGCAAGAAGTATGAACAGAGCCATCAGGACGCCGAATACCCATGCCAGCAGTCGCCGACGGCGCCATAGCATGGCACCGAATTCCACGTAGTCAGTCGAGTCATCGGACGGATACACTTCCATCCAGACTGGTTGAGGCTTTCCCTCGGGTGAAGTCATGGAAGAGCTCTGCGCTGTTTGCAGACCGGAATTCCTGGTAGGTTCGGAACCCATATTCATTGAGATAGTTCCCTTGATATCCGCTCTTGCATTTTTGTGGTGAGAGGATAACTCCAGCTGTTAACAAAGTCGCCTGGATGCCATTCCGTGCAACTGCCCCAAAATTTGGCGGAGAGGGTGGGATTCGAACCCACGTGGGGCGGTTAGCCCCCAACCGATTTCGAGTCGGTGCCGTTGTGACCGCTTCGGTACCTCTCCAGAAAACTCTTCATGCTCACAGAACCATCCCTGGCAGGCCGATCAGCCTCGCCCTCCCTGGCTCGGCATTCAGCCGGAGCGAAATGCCACAGGCATTTCGCTGAGAAGCACCTGCTTCACCCGCTTCGGTACCTCTCCAGAAAACTGGATCATGCAAGGCGCGGGATTTTACCCTATCGCGGCCGCTCGGCCTACCGCCGCTGGATGAAAAAACGCTTGAGGATTGCGCTGCATTCCTCGGCCAGCACCCCGCCTGTCACTGCCAGACGATGATTCAGGGCACTGGCCTGGACCAGATTGAACACTGTGCCGGCCGCACCGGCCCGTGGATCATTGGCGCCGAACACCAGCCGCCCGACCCGGGCGTGGACCATGGCACCTGCGCACATGGCGCAGGGCTCCAGCGTGACATACAAGCTTGTGTCGGCGAGCCGGTAATTCTCCAGAGTCTGCGCTGCTTCACGCAGCGCGATGATCTCGGCATGCGCGGTGGGATCGTGTGCCGCGATCGGATGATTCCAGCCACGCCCGATGATCTCATCATCTTTCACGATGATCGCGCCGACCGGCACTTCGCCTTCTGCTTCTGCCTGACGGGCGAGCGTCAGCGCTTCCTGCATCCACTTTTCATCAATTTCGTTCATGAGTATGGCAAGCACCAGGCCCTTGGCTGCTAATCTTGCGCGAAGACGCGGCGCGAGACCGTCCGAGGAGCGGAGTTTACTAATAGTAAATGAGCCCCTCGGACGGTCTCGCAACAAAGCATCCGGGCAAAAGACATGGCGAAAGTCATTCCCACTCGATGGTGCCGGGCGGCTTTCCAGTCACGTCGTACACGACGCGGGAAATGCCGTCCACTTCATTACAAATGCGGCGCGAGACTTTGTCGAGAAATTCATACGGCAGGTGTGCCCAGCGCGCAGACATGAAATCCACGGTCTCCACCGCGCGCAATGCGATCACGTAATCGTAGCGGCGACCGTCGCCCATCACGCCCACCGAGCGTACCGGCAGGAACACGGCAAATGCCTGGCTGACCTTGTCATAGAGTTCCGCCTGGTGCAGTTCCTCTATATATATGGCATCGGCCTGGCGCAGCAGGTCCGCATATTCTTTCTTCACCTCACCGAGGATGCGCACGCCCAGCCCCGGACCAGGGAACGGATGCCGATACACCATCTCGTGCGGCAACCCCAGTTCGACACCGATCTTGCGCACTTCGTCCTTGAACAGTTCGCGCAGCGGTTCCACCAGTTGCATCCGCATGTGTGCCGGCAAGCCGCCGACGTTGTGATGCGACTTGATGACGTGCGCCTTGCCGCTGGCCGCGGCCGATTCGATCACATCCGGGTAGATGGTGCCCTGCGCCAGCCAATCCACATCCTTGATCCTGGCAGCCTCGACTTCAAATACATCGATGAAGGACTTGCCGATGATCTTGCGCTTCTGTTCCGGATCCGTGACGCCCTTGAGCGCAGCCAGGAATTGCGCTTCCGCATCCACCCGGATCACGCGCACACCCATGTTGCGGGCGAAGGTCTCCATCACCTGATCGCCTTCGTGCAGACGCAACAGGCCGGTATCCACGAACACGCAGGTGAGTTGATCGCCGATGGCACGGTGCAGCAATGCCGCGACGACCGAAGAGTCCACGCCGCCGGACAAGCCCAGCAGTACTTTTCCGGTACCGACTTTCTCGCGCACGGTATGGATCGCATCGTCGATGATGCGCGAGGAATCCCACAGTGGTTCGCAGCCACACAGTTCCAGTACGAAGCGCGACAGGATGCGGCCACCTTGCAACGTCTGGGTTACTTCCGGATGAAACTGCACGCCGTAGAAACGCCGCGCGTCATCGGCGATGGCAGCACAGGACGCGTCTTTCGACATGCCGATGCGCACGAACCCCGGCGGCAACTGCGTCACCGAATCGCCGTGATTCATCATGACTTCCAGCACTGGCTGCGCTTTGCTGTCTGTCGCATCCTGGATGCCGTCCAGCAATTTCGAGGGCGCCGTGATCGCCATGCGCTCGACACCGAACTCACGGTGCGAACCGGATTCGACCTTGCCGCCGAGTTGTGCCGCCATATCCTGCATGCCGTAACAGATGCCCAGCACCGGCACCCCCAGCTCGAACACGGCACGCGGCGTCTTGGGCGTCGCATCGCCGACCACCGATTCGGGACCGCCGGACAGGATCACACCGCGCGGTGCGAATTCACGCAACGCTGTGTCACTGATGTCGGGAGTACGGATCTCGCAGAACACGCCGATCTCGCGCACCCGGCGCGCGATGAGCTGGGTCCACTGCGAACCGAAGTCGAGGATCAGGATACGTTGAGCGTGGATGTCGGGTTGGGTCATGCTGTGAGTTCCGGCAAAAATCTGTTCCCCAAAACAATGAAGGCCGCGGAGCGGCCTTCCTGCTGCTTAGTCGGTACGGTAGTTAGGCGCTTCCTTGGTAATCGCCACATCGTGCACGTGACTCTCGCGCATGCCGGCGCCGGTGATACGGACGAAGCCGGGCTTGGTGCGCATCTCGTCCATGTTGCGGCAGCCGGTGTAACCCATGCTGGAACGCACGCCACCCATGAGCTGATGGATGATGGCGAGCAGGGTGCCTTTATAAGGTACGCGGCCTTCGATGCCTTCCGGTACCAGTTTCTCGATCTCGTCGGTCGCGTCCTGGAAATAGCGGTCTGCCGAGCCCTGTTTCTGCGCCATCGCGCCCAGCGAACCCATGCCGCGATAGGATTTATAAGAGCGGCCCTGGTACAACTCGACTTCGCCCGGTGCTTCTTCGGTGCCGGCGAACAACCCACCGATCATCACCGAGTACGCGCCGGCGGCCAGCGCCTTGGCGACATCGCCCGAATAACGGATGCCGCCGTCAGCGATCAGCGGCACGCCTTTCTTGGCCAGCGCTTCGGCGACGTTCGCGACCGCGCTGATCTGCGGCACGCCGACACCGGCGACGATGCGCGTGGTGCAGATGGAACCGGGGCCGATGCCGACCTTGACGCCGTCCGCGCCCGCTTCCACCAATGCCAGCGCGGCATCCGCGGTCACGATATTGCCGCCGATGACCGCGAGTTCACGATGTTTCTGTTTGAGGCGCCGCACCGTATCCAGCACGCCTTTGCTGTGACCGTGCGAAGTGTCCACGATCACCACGTCCACGCCCGCTTCCATCAGCGCGATCACGCGCGCATCGGTATCCGCACCGGTACCGACCGCGGCACCGACGCGCAAGCGACCGTGTTCGTCCTTGCAGGCGTTGGGATAATCCTTGGCTTTCTGGATATCCTTGACGGTAATCATGCCGCGCAACTGGAACTTGTCGTTCACCACCAGCACTTTCTCGATGCGGTTCTGATGCAGCTTGTCCAGCACTTCATCTTTTTCAGCGCCCTCTTTCACCGTGACCAGCCGGTCCTTGCCGGTCATGATCCGGGATACGGGTTCGTCGAAGCGGGTCTCGAAACGCAGGTCGCGACTGGTGACGATGCCGACCAGGCGTTCACCGTCCACCACCGGCACGCCGGAGATCTGATGCGCGCGGGTCAACTTGAGGACCTCGCCGACGGTCGCATCGGGCGTGACCGTGATCGGATCCTTGATGACGCCGCTCTCGAATTTCTTGACGCTGCGCACGTGCTGCGCCTGCTCTTCCGGCGTCATGTTCTTGTGCACGATGCCGATGCCGCCTTCCTGCGCCATCGCGATCGCGAGGCGTGCCTCGGTCACTGTGTCCATGGCGGCCGAGACCAGCGGGATGTTGAGCGTGATGTCGCGCGTGAGCCGGGTCTTGAGGTCCGCGTCACGGGGCAGGATGTCGGAAAACGCAGGCACCAGCAGGACATCGTCGAAGGTGAGGGCTTCCTGAAGGATGCGCATGACGGCTCCCGGCTGAGGTGGGGTTAAACCGCTCATTATAATCTTTCTGCCCCATGCGGGTAAAACCGCCCTTAATATAGCCTTTCTTCATGGCGGTCCGCTGACTATGATGGCGCATGGCAAGCAGCCCGGATTCCCCGCCCACCCGCCAGGTCTATAGCGTCTCGGCGCTGAACCGCGCCGCCCGTGGCCTGCTGGAGGGCGGGTTGCCGCTGTTGTGGGTGGAGGGAGAACTCTCCAACCTGGCGCGGCCGGCGTCCGGACATCTTTATTTCTCGCTCAAGGATTCGACCGCCCAGGTACGTTGCGCCCTGTTCCGCAACCGCGCCGGGCTGCTGCGCTTCGCTCCCAAAGACGGCCAGCATGTGCTGGTACGGGCGCGCGTCAGCCTCTACGAACCGCGCGGCGACTACCAGTTGATCGTCGAGCACATGGAAGACGCCGGCCACGGCGCTTTGCAGCGTGCATTCGAGGAATTGAAGAAGAAACTCGCCGCAGAAGGTCTGTTCGATGTCGCCAGCAAAAAACCGTTGCCGGCGATGCCGCGCAGCATCGGCATCATCACTTCAGCTTCCGGTGCTGCCGTGCGCGACATCCTGAGCGTGATCCGGCGCCGTTACCCCCTCGCCCGCGCAATCGTCTATCCGGTGCCGGTGCAGGGCGAAGGTGCTGGCGCGAAGATCGCCGCGATGTTGCGCACTGCCGCCGAACGCGCCGAGTGCGATGTGCTGATCCTGTGTCGCGGCGGCGGTTCGCTGGAAGACTTGTGGGCCTTCAACGAGGAAGTTGTCGCGCGCGCCATCCATGCGTGCCCTATCCCGGTGATCAGCGGCGTCGGCCACGAGATCGATTTCACCATCGCCGACTTCGTGGCCGATGCGCGGGCACCGACGCCGACCGGTGCGGCTGAACTTGTAACTCCGGACAGCAGCGAATGGCTGCGTACTTTCAGCGAAGTCCGCAACCGGATCGTGCAGACACACGCCAGAGTACTAACCGCCTGGCGCGAACGGATCGAATGGTGCGTGGGACGGCTTGAGCATCTGCACCCAGCCCGCCTGCTGCGCGATCGGGCCCAGCGCCTTGACGAACTGGAAGCGCGTCTCGGCGGCAGCATGCGCCTGCTGTTGCAGCAGCGCAGTCGTCGCGGCAGCGAACTGCTGACCGGTCTGCACCAGCACAGCCCGGCCAGGCGACTGCTGGTGTTGCGTGGTATGCTGACCTCGTTGCGGCAACGGCTCGATTTCGCAACCCGCCGGCAACTCGGCGCGATCGATAACCGCCTGAATCTGGCAATGCGTTCCCTGGATACAGTGAGTCCGCTCGCGACACTGCAACGCGGTTATGCCATCGTGAATGATGCCGACGCTGGCACGGTCATCGCTTCGGTGACTCAGGTACGCGAACAGCAGCGCATCCGCACCCGGCTCGCGGACGGCAGTTTCGTGGCGCGCATCGACTCAGTGGATTACCCGGAGAAAAAATGAAACGGATGTTTTTGATGTGGTTGATGCTGACTCCGATAATCGGCTTTGCGTCTAATTTACCCAAGGGCGATCAGGTTCCGGGTGGCGTGGCGGTAGTGCAATTGCCGGATAGCACGACGGCTCCTGTAGTGAAGATGAACGATCAACGCATCATGGTGTTGCAGGACGCAGGACATTGGTTTGCCATCGCCGGCATCCCGCTCGCCACACAGCCGGGCGATCTGGCGCTGGATGTAACGAGCGGCAGTGAACAACCGGTGCAACTCAAATTCCATGTCGCGGACAAGCACTATCCGGAACAGGATCTGACCATCAAGAATCCGCATCTGGTGAACCCGACACCGGCAGAACTCAAACGCATCGAACGCGAACAGGCGCATCTGCATCGTGTGCTCGATACCTGGAAATCACGCAGCGATCCCGGTCTGGCTTTCATCTGGCCGGCGGCCGGGCCACAGACCAGCGGCTTCGGTTTGAAACGCGTGCTCAACGGCGAACCGCGCAGCCCGCACAGCGGTATCGATATCGGTGCTGCAGAAGGCACGCCGGTGCGCGCGCCCGAGTCCGGCATCGTCGCGGACGTCGGCCATTATTATTTCTGCGGCAACACGCTCACCATTGATCTCGGCCAGGGACTCTATAGCGTGTATTGCCATCTGAGCCGTATCGACGTGCACAAAGGCACGCATGTTAAACGCGGTGAAGTCGTGGGCGCGATCGGTGCCACCGGCCGTACCACCGGACCCAATCTGCACTGGACCGTGAGCCTGAATGGCACCCCTGTGAATCCGCACGATTTTCTGGTGGAGGGGCCGCCGGAGGCTACTCAGCCGGAAGAAACCCCAAAATCGAGCTCAGGGAATCTCTAAACAACCCGCGCCCGCAAGGCGATGGGTTCCCGGGGGTTCGGCTGGTGCCAACTCCCATATCACCCCCTCTCCCGCTTGCGGGAGAGGGCGGGGGTGAGGGTGGATTAAATTTATCACCCCTCACCCTCCCCTCTCCCCTCAACGGGGAGAGGGGCAAGACCAAGACTCACGCGTTCGCAATGACAAGAGTATTTCCAGCATTCCCACCATCCCTGGCGGTCATTGCGAGGAACGGAGTGACGAAGCAATCCCAATACGTATTAGTAACGTCGCGAGATTGCTTCGCTTCGCTCGCAATGACATGAGATGGGTTCTAGCCAGATTTTTTCAGATCGTGTAGCTGAGCGGTTTCGCACTGCGCATATACCAGTCATCACCGGCCGGTGCGAATACGTGACAGGCCGACATCTCGCCACCATAGATGTGCAACGAGATCGAACTCTGGTCGGCGAGTGGATTGCAGATGCGATGATATTCGTGCGGCGGGATCAGACAACCCGCCGAACCGACGCCAGCCTGCAGCGTGCCGCAATGTTCGAAGCGGTAACGCTCATCGGCGTGTTCCCTGATCTCGTATTGTTCGACTTCGATCTGACCCTGCCAGACACCTTCCACGCACCACATACCCGAGTGATCGTGGATTGGCGTGCCCTGCCCCGGACCCCAGGTCATCGCGACCACGGTGTAACCGAGCTCTTCGCTGCGATACAGCAGACGGCGCGCGTAGTCGTCTCCTGCGCTCGGTCGAGCCAGACATTCCGGCAGCAGTATCTCGCGTTCGCGTATCAACCGGCAGAGTGCATCCTTGATGGCCTGCGTGGTCTTGTGCGGATCGGCACGACGCACCGCCTCATCGAGCAAGGCGATGAGCTGCGCTGAACCTTTGAAGTTGACAGCCTGCATAGGCAAAATCATATCCCGGCCAGAAAATCCGCAATCGCCGGCCTGAAGCGCGCCATATCCACCAGAAAGGAATCGTGTCCCTGTTTCGACGCCAGCGCATCGAAGCGTGTCTGCACACCCGCAGCCTGCAACGCGTCGGCGAGCTCCTGCTGCTGATGCAACGGAAACAGGATATCGCTCTCCACACCAACCACCTGCGCATGTTTCAGCTGCAGACGGCTGAACGCCTTGGTGACACTGCCGCCGTGTTCCGCGACATCGAACAGATCCATGGCGCGTGAGAGATACAGATAGGAATTGGGGTCGAAACCACCGACGAACGCACGCGCACGGGATTCCAGATAGGCTTCCACTTCAAACTCGATGCCGAAAGGTTTGCCGGTGTCGTCGCTGGCGCGCTCACGGCCGAAACGCTCGACCCATTCTCTGGCGGAACGGTACGTCATCATGCCGAGCTTGCGCGCCAGTCGCATGCCTTCGCGCGGACCTTCGCCGGATTGATATTCGCCGTCTTTCCACGCTGGATCGGAACGGATCAATTCGCGTTGCAGGGAACGCACCGCGATGGAGAATGGTTCGGAATGCGTCGCTGATGAAATACTGACGAGCGCATCGGCTTCACCGGGAAACAGCATCACGTAAGCAAGCGCGCTCATGCCGCCCAACGACGGTCCCATCACTACACGTACTCGCGGGATATCCATGGCCCGCAAAGCTTCGCGTGCAGCGGTCGCGATGTCCTCCAGCGTCAGGGTCGGGAAATGCAGCGCATAGGGTCGGCCAGTGGCGGGATCGATGGAGGCCGGACCGGTGGAACCGAAACAACTGCCGATCGAATTGATGCAGATCACATGGAAGCGTTTCGTATCCAGCGGTTTGTCCGGGCCCAGCATCTCTTCCCACCAGCCCGGCGTATGGTCAGCCGGTGATGAAGCTGCATGCGCAGACGGCGACAGCCCTGTGAACAACAACAGGACGTTGCTCTTGTCGGCTGCCAGCCGTCCCCAGGTTTCGCAGGCGAGTTGTGCATCCTGCAAAACGCCGCCCGAACGCATCATGAACGGCGATGGCAACTTCACGACACGGCGCGCGCCGCTGACAGCAGTTGAATTGGGGATAGCGGTAGTCAAACCGGCGATTCCTTGCGATAAGGAGGCACATTTTGCCCGACCGCCCCGGCGGGCGCCAGCCGACGACTCAGGTCAGCCATAACCACAGCCAGGCGGCTCCGCCGACCGCCAGAAAGAACGGTATCGACCAGGCATGAAATGCCAGCAGACTACCGCGCTGACGCCCGATACGCAGTGCGATGAGATTGGCGAGCGAGCCGATCAACAGACCGAAACCGCCGACATTGACGCCCCAGGCGATGACGCGCCAGTCCGTCGAATAGCCACTGAGCAGGATCGAAGCCGGCACATTGCTGAGACCCTGCGACAGTAACGCGCCGGTGGCAAATAACCTGAGTGGCCGATGCAGATCCAATGCGGTGATCGCCTGCGTCAGCCACGCCTGTTCGGTCAGCAACCGCAGATCGATGAACATCAGCACGAACACGCCCATCAGCGGCCAATCGATCTGCCAGAGTATGCGGGGTGCTGCGATCAGCATCACGATCGCGACCAACCCCAGGGCCAACACGCCCTGATGCAGATCGGTCATGACCAGAAACGGCAGATACAGGATCAAGGAGACCAGCAACAAGCGGCGATCGAATACTGGCGCATCCCGTACGGCAGCGGTCTCTATCGGTCTTGGCTTGAAGGCCATGCCGATGAATACCCCGAGTAACGCCAGACAGCACAAGAACAATGGCAACATCTGCCAGATGAAAGTCAGGAACGTGACGCCCGAGTGTTGCCAGAGAAAGATATTTTGCGGATTGCCCACAGGTGTCAACAATGCTCCGCAGTTGACAGCGATGGCTTCGAAGATCACCAGCCTGCGCAGCGGCAGGTTCACGATGGCGCCAAGACTCAGAGTCAGCGGTACGACCACGAACAAGGCAACATCGTTGGTAAGGAACATCGCCAACGCTACCGACAAGACCATCAGGAACAAAGCCAGCGCCCGCTCGGTATGCAGGTGTTGCGCAACCCGGACTGCCAGTCTCGATAGCCAGCCGCTGGCTTCTATGCCTCGGGTAAGTATGAGCAGACCCAGCAAGGTCCGGATCGTCGGCCAATCTACCAGCTGCGGATAAGTAGCGAGCTTGCCGGGAGCGATCGCCGTCAATACCAGCAACCCGGATACCAGCGCCCACAATAAATAATCGCGGCGCAAAGAATGATGAAGACGGTGTGGTTGATCGGCCAAACAATCCGACTCAAATCAGCACTAAACGTTTTCGGCACCAGCGTTGCACGACGCTGATATCCACTACCCCGGTTGCTGCCGCTTCCAGCAGCAGCGCGGCAATAGAGGTCCGCGCCAGACTGAATGCAAAACGGCGCGCACCTGCTTCCAGTGCATCACGTCCCACTTTCGCCGTATTGGCCGGCCAACTCTCGATCTCCACCAGCGCTTCCAATGTCTGGTTCAGTTCACGCTTCAATGGGGCTGAGGCTATCGATGTCAGGCGCGCCCTCATATTCGCCACCAGGAGACGCAACGCATCGGTCTGCTCCAGTACCCGCAACACATCCAGCGACAGCACATTGGTGGTGCCTTCCCAGATCGACAACACCTGGCAGTCGCGCAGCAGCGACGGCAACCCCGTGTCCTCGATGTAACCCTGACCACCGAAGCATTCCAGCACTTCACTGGCGACGGCGACGGCCTGTTTGCCGGTGTAGAGTTTTGCTATCGGCGTCAGCAAGCGCAGCAACGACTGCTCCGTCTCCGTCGCTGTGCCGGTCTCCTCACGGCCCAGTAACACCGCCAACTCGAAGACCAGATGGAACGCGCCGGTGAACTCACATTCGAGATCGGCCAGCGTCTCGCGATGCAACGGATGCTCGATAAGCAGCTTGCCGAACGCGCGGCGGCGGCGTGCATAATCCTCTGCCAGCGCCAGGCCGCGCCGCATGTAACTCACCGCCGACACCGCGTTATAAAGCCGGGTGATATTGAGCACGGTCGCGATGGTGCGCACGCCTTTGCCGGGCTCGCCGATGCGCACTGCAGGCGTGCCTTGCAGGGTCAGTTCAGCGGTAGGCAAGGCTCTGGTGCCGAGCTTGTCCTTGAGCCGGTGCAGGAAGATATCCTTGAGCCGGCCCTCGGCATCGCGCAGCTCCAGACAGAACAGACTCAGCTTGCCGCCCGCATCGGGATCGCGCGCCAGCGTCACCGCGACTTCAGAGGTGGTGGCCGAGGTAAACCATTTGCTGCCGTAAAGCCGGAAGCCGCCACCTTCATGGCGTGCTTCGGTGGTGGTGCCGCTCACATCCGAACCGCCGGTGCGTTCCGTCATCCATTGTCCCGAAGTCCACATCCGGGCCGGGTCGCGGCTGATCAGGCGCGGCAGGATGCGCTGTTTCAGCGTTGCATCTCCGTACAGCTCGATCACCCGGGCGGCACCGTCGGTCATGGCGAGCGGACAGGAACAGATCGCCGAAGACGGGTTATATAGGTAGAGCCGTACACACTGGTGCACCCGCGACCAGGCACCGTGCTCACGCTCGTAGGCAGTCGCGACGATACCTTCCTCTGCCGCTACCCGGTGCAGAGCCTGCCAGCCAGGCGCGACCTCGATGTGGTCGATGCGTCGGCCCCAGGCATCGTAAGGTACGTGCCGGGGCGGGTTGGCGAGCGCATCGGCCGCCATCTCCAGCATCTCGCCGGCGGCACGGGCGCCCAGCCGCGTCAGTCCGGGTTCGATCCCGGAGCGCACTTCCGCCGGCAACCGGGCCTGCAGCCAGCCACGCAGCACCCCGTCGTCCGCGAATTGGTTGGAAAGCCGTGGACCGTCCTGGAAAAATTCGTTGTTACTCATGGTATTAGGTCAAATCACCATCCGTCGCCAGTTCCTGCGCGTCTGTCGCGCCAGAGCCATTTCCGCTTGTCTGCTCGACTATAGTGTACGGCATGAAAATCGAACGCGGCTTCACCCTGCTTGAATTACTGGTCACGCTCGCCGTGGCCGGTGTGCTGCTGACGGTCGCCGTCCCCAGCTTCAAGACCACGATCACCAATAATCGCCAGATTGCACAAACCAATGAGTTATTGGGTTCGTTGATGTATGCCCGTTCCGAGGCTATCACTGAGAACAAGTCTGCCGTCATCTGCGCCAGCACCGATGGTTCAACCTGTGGCGCCGACTGGAGCCAGGGCTGGATCGTGTATTCGAGCGCCGACGCCAGCAAGATTCTGCGCTCGCACAGTGCGCTGGACGGTGGCAACAAGCTTTACGACGGCACCATCGGCAGCAGCATCACTTTCAACAGTAACGGCACCAGCACTGCCAGTGGCACCTTCACGCTCTGCGATTCCCGCGGCAGTTCTGAAGCTCACGCTATCGGTTTAAGCGCGACGGGTATCGCGCGCGCCTCGCAGACGGTGGGTAAAGATTTAACTGGTATCGCACTGAGTTGTCCATGAATAATCTAACTGCCATACATCCAGAAAAACGTACTGCCGCTGGCTTCACACTCATCGAAGTATTGGTGGCACTCGTGATTCTTTCGGTCGGCCTGCTTGGCATCGCCGGCATGATCAGCGTGTCGCTGAAAAGCAGCGGCAGCACCTACACCCGAACTCAGGCCACAGCGCTTACCTACAACATCCTGGATCGGATGCGTGCCAATCGGGCCAGCGTGTCCAGCTACAACATCGCCCAGGGTACTCCGGCGACCAATGCTTCCTGTCTCGGCAGCACAGCCAATTGCACACCTGCTGACATCGCCAACTTCGACCTTTATGAGTGGAAACAAGACCTCGCCAGTCAATTACCACAAGGTGATGGAAGCATCACAACCACTGTTGTAAACAACATGACGCAGATAACGGTCACCGTCTATTGGAGTGACGCGCGTGCACAGCAGGCATTGGGCGAAGTATCCAGCAGTACCAACTCCAGCAATGTCCCCCTTTCCAAACTGAGCATCACGACCGCATTATGAACATGCAGCCCTCTCATCTGCCCATTTCCCACCGCCAGCATGGTCTGTCGCTGGTCGAATTGATGGTTGCGCTGGTCATTGGTTTGATCCTGACTGCGGGGGTGATTTCGGTTTACCTGACCAGCAAGAAATCTTATAACAGTGACACCGGTTTGGCGCAGGTCCAGGAAGACGGCCGCTTCGCATTGAGTTTCATGGAACCCGTGGTGCGCATGGCAGGCTTCCAGGGCTGCGTTGTCCCTTACAAAGCGCAGCCGACAAGCATGATCAGCGGCGGCGCGAACAACCCTTTGTACGATTACAACCCAGCTGATTCCACTTCCACGGCTCCGATCTCACCCACCGTGGTCGGTTACGACGCCAACGGCACCGATATAGGCGACAGCGTAACGCTCACGACCAGCCAAACCCTGGCCTCAAGTGGCAGTGGTGCCACCGAATGGACTCCGAATGTTGATTCCAACATCTACAATGCGATCAAGGATTACGCGCTTACCAACAGCGATATCCTGGTGGTCCATGCGGCGGCGGCCGACAATATACCTATCGTGGACAATCCGTCCGGCAGCGGCACCTACGACCAGACCTCGGGAATCTA
>DASSKW010000113.1:0-17449 GCA_035690065.1 Gammaproteobacteria bacterium | reverse complement strand
TTAATCCTTTACTGACCCCTTTAATCCAAAGGGCTCTGACCCCTTTAATCCTGACCCCTTTAATCCTCTTTAATCCTTTAAGTCCGATTAATTGGGGTACTCATCCTTAGAGCAAATAATTTGAATATTCGATAAACCATCATTTAGATACTGATGACTTGGTTTATTTGATTCGACTAAGCCCTCAAGCAATCCCATTATACGATCTTGATCTTTTTTTGTAATAGACCAAGTCAAGCTAAAATCATCACTAGTTACATTTGTGCGGCCATGAACGCCGCGTTCTATAATTATGTTCTGGATTTTGTTAACTTCGATAATGCTGCCATTTTCAAAATATTTGAGTAAATCGGTTTTCTCTCCATCCCAATCTCTAAAAAAAACCATTAACTTTAAGACATCACTAGCGGAACCAGCAAATAACAACGTTGGCTGATCACCTTTAAAATTTTTGTAATAGCCAATTTGAAGCATATAGAATTATTTCCTAAATTCGGTCACGGGCCACTTGGCTTAACTGGAGGTAGGTCGCCAATAGGTACATTTTGCCAAGGTGAACTCCAAGAATCCCAAGGATTATAATCCCAATGTGGGTTATGCCAATTATCTCCTGGGAAATACCGCCATTCATCTCCCTTGGGCCCCCATAAACTCTGTCCATTTCCTCGTGTCGCTGGTCCCGGTGTGTAATCTTGGGGATTATCTACCGGCGGCGTCACACCATCGGGGGGCAGCCCCTGATTCCGATTAAACATACGAATCGTTTGAGCTACCGTGAGACCCGTGTAGAGTGTTTGCGCTAATTTAAGCGCAGGAAAGATATAGCACGAAATACAAATCGGTTCTGTGCCTTCAGTAGGCATGCCCCCCATTCCCCACCCAGGTGGCAAACCCGAACCCTGTATCTGCGACCCCGAATGCCACGGCCCCGCCCCCACACCATGCGGATTAGGGATATTGTCGTGGTGCAGCTGCCGCATACCTCTATCGGTAGGCTCCAATTGCACAGAAATCCCGACTGGCTGGCCACCCGACAGACCCCGCCCCGCAGGTCCACCAAAAAACGAGCCATCCCATGAAGTCGCCCCATCCGTCTCATTCATTGCGCCCAGCACACCATTACTGCCATCGATATTCAACCCATAACCGTTTGGGTCACCAGGAGACTGCAAACCAGGATCAGAGACTGTTTTACCAACTTCGGTATGAATAGGCGCGGCCAGCACGCCCGTGTTCGAATCAATTGCTGCCGGTGTGAGGTTGGTGGCTATTATCGGGTTAGCCGTTACGATGATAAGTTGCAATGTCCCGGTGTATGAAATCGGCGCCTGCGGCACCTGATAGCCAGATGTCGCTCCGATAAAATTCCACGTGCCTGGCAATCCTGGGATCGTGCCGCACACACCCCCTATCGGACAGGGATCAAACCCACTCGGATCCACATACTCCAACGGACCGTTATAGACATAGCTGTAGCGATTGAACGCCTGACTGTACATCGGATCCGGCACGGTCGGATCGGCACTGATGAACCTGCCGATGGTGGGGTCGTACACCCGCCCGTTCATATGAACGTGTGCAATTTTCGACTTGTCGCGCTGATCGGAAATTATCAGCACAGGAAGATAATTAAATTTCGATTAGGCGGCGATCTTTTTTACTTTAGGCCGCGGCAATTGCTCCGCAGTCCAAAGATCATAGGTGGCCTGCATGTTGAGCCACATCTCTGCACTCGTGCCAAGCGCCTGTGACAAACGCAATGCCATTTCCGCGCTGACCCCGGCACGGCCATTCAACAGTCCCGACAATGCCTGGCGGGTAACACCCAAGCGCTCCGCAGCTTCCGTCACCGTCATGTTATCGGGAAAGTATTCGCGTAGAACCTCGCCAGGATGCGCTGGGTTATGCATACGAGACATGATTAACCTCCTCGATTCTCAATGGTAATCCACATAATCAACATCGACTGCGTCGGTACCCTCAAATCGGAATACCAAACGCCAGTTGCCATTGACTGTAATAGCAGAATAGCCGCGCCATTCACCGGTTAATGCGTGCAACCGCCACCCCGGCGCATTCATGTCCTGCGGACTGCGCGCATGTTCAAGCGCAGTGAGTTGCAATCGCAACTTGCCGGCATGCTGGGTCTGAATACCGCGTTTTGAACCCGTGTGACTGAACCGTTCCAGTCCCTTATGCCGGAAGCCCTTGATCATAGAGTCAAGTGTAAAGCGTCACTTGACAGTTGTCAAGATGGCATCCGTCTGATCATAAGGGTAATCATGACTCCTCCGCGGGATTGATCCCTTTGCTGCAGGATGGGTACGCGTATAGACATCCTTCAGATCGCCAATCTCAACGTGGTTATAAATCTGAGTGGTACTGATATCCGCATGACCCAGCATTTCTTGAACATACCTCAAGTAGCATCCGGCGGTGAAGAACAGCATGATACGCAACCAGCGCGGCCGCTTGAGCCGGAATGCCAGCACCCCACGCTGTGTGACCAGTCTTACCGCCTCATGCTTGAACTCGCGAGTGAATCGTCTCCTGGTTGCCATTGGCCACCTCCGGTTGCATCATTACACCTTAACTCGGTGTCCTTTAAACCGGCAGCAGTCCATTCTGACCCTTTAATCAATCTCACCAAGCTTATCGAGATAGAACTGATATTCCGTGTCGCCCGCAAAGATCACACCACGGTTATTACCCCGCTGGATGATATGTTGCGGTTGACCGGGAATAACGTAGCGCGGTAAACGAGGCACTTCATCCTCAATCGTATTGACCCGCGTTCAAGAATAGCAGGAAGACTATTGACCTATCGTGTCTGCCCCTTTTGATTCCGGTAACGGCGACATCCTTGCCGGAGGCGAGAAGATCTTCAAGGCGTTGCTGGCTGAATTCAAACCGCTGCTGGCCAGGAAATGAAACAGCCTGCCACGCGTTGCGTGAACAGCGCGTTCAATTTCCCATCAGCGAGAATACCCCTGCCGGGTCGTGCAGCAGTGCGATACTGATAATGAATGCAAACAGCAGCACGGCGGTGAAGAACAGCATGATACGCAACCAGCGCGGCCGCTTGAGCCGGAATGCCAGCACCCCCAGCACGATATAACCGAGTACGCACAGTAGTTTCACGCCCAGCCATGTCACGTGCAGCGGGTTGATACGCAGCATCGCTGCCAGCCAGACTCCCAACGCCAACAGCATGGTATCGACTATGTGCGGCAGAATTTTCCATACCCGGTGCGCAAGCGGTTTCGAAGCCAGGATCGCGGATCCTCCACGCAGCACGAACAGCCCGATACTCATGGCTGCGAACAGGATATGGGCGTATTTGACATCCGGATACATGACTCAGCGCTCCCGTGTTCCTGCCTGGCGTGGACCCGGCAATGAAAATGCCGGATGCGCGTCTGTGTCCTTGATATACATCAATCCATCGCTCCCCGCTGCCGTTTAATATCAGAAAGGCAGGCTACCCGCATCCGCGGGGTACAATCCAGAACCGAACAGCACAAAACAGGCATTTCCGATATTACCGGATAATGGTGGCACCGCATGAGCACACTTTCCCGCTTCTTCCCATCGCACACGCGCAGCGCATTACTGCAACAACCCTTCAGGCTGTTCTTCCTGGGTAGCGCATCGTTTGCCAGCCTGGGGATGCTGTCATGGTCCGTATTCCTGCATCTCGGCTGGTTGCCGACCAGCTCGCTGCCGGCCTTGCTGTGGCACGGACACGAGATGCTGTTCGGCTTCGCGGGGGCGCTCATCGCGGGGTTTCTGCTGACCGCAGTCGGCAATTGGACCGGTCAGGCGACCACCACACCAGCAAGCCTGATACTGCTGTTCTGTGTCTGGCTTGCGGCACGTCTCGCCTTCCTGCTCCCGGGGCTGATCCCGTTCGGTGCAGCGGCTATCGTGGATTGCGCATTCTTTCCCCTGCTTGCGTTTTCCCTCGCCCGCCCGATCCTGCGCAGCCGCAATTACCGTAACCTGTTCGTCATCCCTCTGCTCAGCGCCTTCGCACTCGCGGATATCCTGTTCTGTCTCGGTGTCGCACAACTGATAACACTGTCTCCGTACCGGGTATTGTTCTGGGTGATCGATCTACTCGCCGTCCTCATGCTCACCATCGGCGGTCGCGTGATCCCGTTCTTCACCAGTCGTCGTTTCCCGGGACTCGCCGTATGGCGCAAGCCCTGGCTGGAGCGCAGCGTCAATGGCGGCGCTGCAATCCTGGTGGTGATGGATATCATCCTCCCCGACAGTTTCGCGTTCGGCATTCTTTCATTGGTGGTCGCAGTGCTGGCATTGATCCGACTCAGCGGCTGGCAATCATGGCACGTCGGACGCGAACCCATGCTGTGGGTATTGCATCTCGGTTATCTCTGGTTGATTGCCGGTCTGACCTTGCGCGGCATCGCACTGCTTGGCGGTCCGCTGAGAGAGATCACTGCACTGCACGCGATCACCGCCGGCGCGCTGGGATCGCTCGCTATCGGCATGATGCTGCGCGTAGCACAAGGGCATACCGGGCGGATCCTGAAAGCAAACCCGGCCATGATCTGTGCCTTCGGATTGGTGAGCATCGCCGCATTGCTGCGCGTGACGGATCTCCCGGGTCTGCTGTCGCTCGCGGGCCTGCTGTGGGCTGCGGCATTTGGCATCCTGTTGCTGGTCTCGCTGCCGATCCATCTCGGCCGCTTGCGGGTGTAACGCCGAGGCCAAAGAAAAGGCGCCTGCGGCGCCTTTTCTTGTCATGATTGCTTGCAACTTCACGGCATATCATCGACCGGCTTGTCGTCCTTGCGCCGGATCATCAGATCGGCCTTGTTCAACCCCAGCATCATCGCGGTTGCGCTGGCGATGTAGATCGAAGAATAGGTGCCGACGATGATACCGACGAATAGTGCCAGCGAGAAACCGTGCAACACCGGGCCACCCAGGATCAACAGCGCGATCACCACCAGCAGGGTCACGCCGGAAGTGATGATGGTGCGCGACAGCGTCTGGTTGATGGAAGTATCGATGATCTCGATCGGCGAGCCCTTGCGCATCTTGCGGAAGTTTTCGCGGATCCGGTCGAACACCACCACGGTGTCGTTCACCGAATAACCCATGACTGCCAGCACTGCCGCCAGCACGTTGAGGTCGAACTCGTGATGGAACAGCGAGAAGAAGCCGACCACGAATACCACGTCGTGCAACGTCGCCGCCACACCACCGAGCGCCAACCGCCATTCGAAGCGGAACATGATGTAGAGCAGGATGCCGCCCAAGGTCAGGATGAATGCCAGCGTACCCTTGGTCGCCAGATCCTTGCCGACTTCCGGGCCGACGACATTCACCTGCTCAAGTTTTACCTGTGGCGTGGCTTTCCGCAGCACAGCCAGTACCGCATTACCCGTGTCGGCACCGGATACCCCCTTCTTGGGTTGCAGGCGGATCAGCACTTCCTGCGGGGTACCGAAGTTCTGGGCGATCGCGTCCTTGTAGCCGGCATCCGCCAGCACATCGCGCACCTGTCGCAGGTTGGCCGGAGCAGGATACGAGACCTGAACCGTCACACCACCGGTGAAATCCACGCCGAGGTTCAGACCGTGGATGGAGAGCGATGCGACGCATGCTGCCAGCACCACCAGCGACATCCCGATGGCAAGCTTGCGGACGGCGAGGAACTTGATGGTGGGTGTCTTGTGAAAAAATTCCATGTCTGTTCTCCCCTTAGACCGGCAGCTTGTCGAGTTTGCGGCCGCCGTACACCCAGTTGACGATAGAACGCGTCCCCATGATGGCGGTGAATAGCGAAGTCAGGATACCCAGTGACAAAGTCACCGCGAAGCCTTTCACCGACCCGGCACCGAACAGGAACAGCATCACTGCCGCGGTGAGGGTGGTGACATGCGCGTCCACGATGGTCGCGAAGGCGCGCTCATAACCGGCATGGATCGCAGCCTGCGGCGTATTGCCGTTACGCACTTCCTCGCGCACGTGCTCGTTGATCAGCACGTTCGCGTCAACGCCCATGCCGAGCGTGAGCACGATACCCGCGATACCGGGCAAGGTGAGTGTCGCCTGGATCATGGATAACAAGGCAACCGTCAGCACCAGGTTCATGAATACCGCGAGATCGGCGATGATGCCAAACGTCTTGTAATAGATCGCGATGAAGATCACCACCAACAGGAAGCCGAGCAAGGCGGCATAGAAACCCTGGCGGATGTTTTCGGCACCGAGACTCGGGCCGACCGTGCGCTCTTCCACGAAATCCATCGGCGCCGCCAGTGAACCGGCGCGCAGCAGCAGCGCCAGGTTTTTGGCTTCCTCCTGCTGCAGACCTGTGATCTGAAAGCGTTTGCTGAACAACCCCGCGATGCGGGAATTATTGATGACCGTATAGACCTTCTTGTGGACCGGAACAGTCTTGCCGTTGATCTGGGCGTCTTCGGTCTTGGTCTCGATATAGAGTACCGCCATGTTCTTGCCGAGATTTTCCCGTGTGGTCTCGCCCATCTTGGCCGCACCGGCAGAATCCAGAGTCACGTTTACATCCGGCGTGCCGCTCTCCTGGTCATAACCGGACACGGCATCCACGAGTTGTGCGCCGCTCGCGATCACGTCGCGCTTGAGCAATACCGGCTGCCCTTCCTTGTTCTTGAACAATTGATCGTCCAGCGGAATATGGTTGCTCTGTTGCGCTTCAGCCGCATTGCCCGTCATATCCACCAGCCGGAATTCCAGGGTGGCAGTACCGCCGAGAATATTCTTGGCGCGCGTCGTGTCCTGGATACCGGGTAATTCCACCACGATGCTGTTGGCACCCTGTTGCTGCACCACCGGTTCGGCAACACCCAGCAGATTGACCCGGTTACGCAGCGTGGTGATGTTCTGGTCCACCGCGGAACTTCTGATGCGCTGCACTTCCTGGGGTGTCATGTTGGCGACCAGCGAATTGGCAGTGCTGCCGGACGTGAGAGTGAATTGCGGATATTGCGCCGTGATCAGGGCGCGTGCCTTGCTCACATCTTCGGGGCTGCGAAACGCCATATTGACGTTATTGCCGGCAAGGGACAGATCCTCGTAGCGGATCAGTTTCCCGCGGAAGGCACTGCGGATATCGTTTACGTCACGCTGTAACGTGGTCTGCACCGCCGCATCCAGGTCCACCCGCAACTGGAAATGCACGCCGCCCTGCAAATCGAGACCCTTGGACATCGGCCGCAGACCGATGTCCTGCATCCATTTCGGGGTACGCGGTGCGAGATTGAGGGCAGCGGTGTACTTGTCACCCAACGCCGTCTTCACCACGTCCAGCGAGCGCAACTGTGAATCGGTGTCGGGGAACCGCACCAGCACCTGGCCTTGATCGACGGCCACGGATTTATACGGCAACTTGGCAGTATCGAGTGCCTGTTCAACCTGGGTGACCGTCGCATCCGACACGGTGGCGCCCTTCTGCGAAATCTGCAGCGCGGGATCCTCGCCATACAGGTTGGGGAGCGCGTAGAAAAGACCGATGGCCGTCACCAGGACGACGATGATGTTCTTCCAGGCTGGATAACGATTAAGCATAGGGATGATCCGGAAAGCTCAGAGGTTTTTGATGGTGCCCTTGGGCATCACATTGCCCACGGCCTGTTTCTGGATGCGCACTTGCACGCCACTCGCCACTTCGATGGTGATGAACTGGTCGCCCACTTCTGTGATACGGCCCAACATGCCGCCACTGGTGACCACCTCGTCGCCCTTGCTGAGCGCGCTCAGCAGCTTCTGGTGCTCTTTCTGTTTCTTTTGCTGGGGGCGGATGAGGAAGAACCAGAAGAAGCCGATGATGGCGACAAACATCACGATAGTGACGATCGGGTCACCGCCGGGTGAGGGTGACGCGGCAGCGGCGTAGGCGTCGGAGATGAAGAAACTCATGGATAATCCTGCTTTTGGGGTCAAAATTGCCGGATAAAGCCGGCGCAAAGGGCGGATTTTACAACGTCTGGGGGGTCGAGTGGTCCTGCAAGGCAGCTATTTCACTCCGGCTCCGGCCCGCGGCGAGCCCCGAAAGCGGCAGCGAAGGCCTCGAACCGCCCCTGTTCGATAGCCGCCCGCATCTCCCGCATCAGGGATTGGTAGTAATAAAGGTTGTGGATAGTCATCAACCGAGGGGCCAGGATCTCGCCGCATTTGTCCAGATGCCGCAGGTAAGCGCGGCTGTAATGGCGGCAGGTATAGCAGCCGCAAGTCGCGTCGATGGGGCGCGTATCGGACTGATGGCCGCTGTTGCGGATCCGCAGCACACCCTGGCTGGTAAACAGATGGCCGTTGCGGGCGTTGCGGGTCGGCATCACGCAATCGAACATATCGATACCGCGCGCGACCGCCGCCACCAGGTCATCCGGCGTCCCGACGCCCATCAGATAATGCGGTTTGTCGGCTGGCAACGCCGGACCGATAGCATCGAGCACCTGCAAGCGTTCCGCCTCACTTTCGCCCACCGACAATCCACCCAGCGCATAACCGTCGAAACCGATCTCGCTCAGTCCGGCCAGCGAGGCCGCACGCAATCCCGGATACATCCCGCCCTGCACGATACCGAATAACGCCGAGGGATGTGGCCCGTGCGCCTCCCGGCAGCGTCGTGCCCAACGCAACGACAGTTCCATGGACGTGCGTGCCGTGGCTTCGTCCGCCGGATAGGGCGTGCATTCATCAAACACCATGATGATGTCGGCGCCAAGCTCATGTTGCACCCGGATGGAATCTTCCGGACTGAGGAACACCTTGTCGCCGTTGACCGGCGATTGGAAGCTCACGCCCTGCTCCGTGATCTTGCGTAACTCGGCCAGACTGAAGACCTGAAACCCACCCGAGTCGGTCAGGATCGGGCCATCCCAATGCATGAAATCGTGCAGGTCGCCGTGGGCGCGGATGATCTCGGTACCGGGGCGCAGCATCAGGTGAAACGTGTTGCCGAGGATGATCCCGGCACCGACTTCGCGCAGCTCTTCCGGTGTCATGGATTTGACGGTGCCGTAAGTGCCGACCGGCATGAAGGCCGGAGTCTCGACCGTGCCACGGTCAAAGCTTAGCCGGCCACGACGTGCCAGGCCATCGGTATGCAGCAAGTCGAATTTCATGGGCGGCAGTTTACAGGAGCGGGATGACTATTTTTGCCTGGCGCTGGCAACAGGCGTTATGAACATCGCATCGCCGTAACTGAAAAACCGGTAACGCTCCGCCACGGCATGCCGGTAAGCGGCCAGTACCTGCTCCCGGCCCGCGAACGCGGAGACCAGCATCAGCAAGGTGGATTCCGGCAGATGGAAATTGGTGACCAGCGCATCCACCACCCGGAACCGGTAGCCGGGATAGATGAAGATATCGGTCTCGCCGGCGAACGGCTCAAGTGTGCCGCCGGCAGCCGCGGCTTCCAAGCTGCGCACCGCTGTCGTCCCCACCGCGATGACCCGCCCGCCGCGTTGTCGGGTTGCACGCACCGCATCGCATACCGCCGCCGACACGAATACCTGTTCGCTGTGCATCTTGTGCTGCTGGATGTCGTCCACCCGCATCGGCTGAAACGTACCGGCACCGACATGCAGCGTCACGAATGCGTGCTGCACCCCCGACCGCTCCAGTTCACCCAACAGATGCTCATCGAAATGCAGGCCCGCAGTAGGCGCTGCGACCGCACCCGGCACACGCGCATAGACCGTCTGATAGCGCGACTGATCTTCCGCTTCATCGGCACGCTGCATGTAGGGTGGCAGCGGTACATGTCCGAATTCATACAAGAAATCCGGCAGTGTGACGTCCGGGAATGCAAACTTGACGAAGCCATCCACATGACCGAGCACGATCACGTCCGTCGCATCCGCTACCCGGATACGCATACCGCTGCGCAATGGTTTGCTGGCACGCGCCTGCGCCAGGATGGTGTGTGGATCCAGGATCCGCTCCACCAGCATCTCCACCGCGCCGCCACTTTGCTTATAGCCGAACAGGCGTGCCGGGATCACGCGGGTGTCATTGAAGATCAGCAGATCGCCGGCTTTCAGCAGAGTCGGCAGCTCCTGAAATTTCCGATCCTCGAATTTCCCGGTCTCGCCATCCAGACACAGCAGACGACTCGCCGCCCGTTCCGGCAAGGGATGCTGGGCGATCAGTTCGGCGGGCAATTGGTACTGGAAATCCGTGCGTTGCATACGACGCGAATGGTATCAGGTTCAGCCACCCCGCCCCACGCCGATAAAAACAGACCCCGCCGTAGCGGGGCCATATGCGGATGAACGGAATCTCGAATCGGTTTCGCCAGATCACTCGATCCCGAAGTGCAGGAAGCTCGGCCCGAAATGAAACTGCTGATAGAGCCTGGAGATATCGTCCCCCATACCTTTCTCAGCCGGCAACTTGATACTAAGTGTGGCGGGCTTGCCCTTGCGCATGATGTCGAGCTTGACCGTGTCGCCAGGCGAATAGGAGCGCAGGATACGCATGGCATGCGGCGGGCTGCCCGGCGCGCGCCCACCTATATCCACGATCACATCGCCGTCCTGCAATTCGAGTGCATCGTGTCGCGGCGCATGCACTACCAGCAAACCCTTGCTGGTCCCGAAATACTGACCGAGTCCGGTCGTCAGCGGTACCAGTTGCATGTCGCCCCACAGTTGGTCGCCGTCCATGAACCACGCAAAGCGCGGGGCGACAGGGGTGAGCGGCGGCATCGGCGCAGGCGCAGCGAGTGGGGCCGGCGGTGCTGGCGGTACAGGCGGCGCCGGCGGCGTATCGAAGGCGAATGCAAAACTGTCCGCGTCCAGCTGGCCGGCCTTCAGTTGGACAGTCTGCGCTTTGCCATCGCGCAGATACGCGACTTTGAGCGTATCGCCGGGTTTGACAGTATCCATGAACGCGAGCAACTGATCGTCAGCAGATGACTGTGTACCGGCCTTGAAATATTTGCCATTGATGCTGGTAATCACGTCGCCTGCACGCAAGCCCGCCTGCTCGGCCGGACCGCCTGGCGTCACGGCACTGATACCGACACCTTTGACAGATGATTTCTCATCGTTGCGCTCGACTATCGTAACCCCCAGGATGGCGCGATCGGGCTCCATCCGTCGTAAACGGAATGCTTCCTGCCGTTCCATATCCGGCCCGCTCAGTTGCATCGACAACTGGGCCACACGCTGCGCAGCGACCTGCAGCTTCTGTTGCGCCTCGTGCAATTCCTGTTCAAGCTGGGCCCGGTTCTGCTGCAACTTCTGCGCCTGCTGAGCCTGTTCGGCCTGTTGCCTGGCAGCATCGGGGGTAGTTCCAGCCGCGACCGCCAGTAATGGTGCCGACACCAGCACTGCAGCGGCCCAGATTCGGAATGGATTGTTCATGTCTATAACCTCACTTGATGTCGATCAGATATTGTTGCTGGCGACCTGCGCATAACGCACGGCAGCAAGCGACTGCAGAAGATTCACGCGCTGCTGCCAGAGTTGCGGCAGGCGCCCATGATTATCCGGATCAATCGCGGCGTGATTGATCTCGTAATCTACCAATGCGATCCGATCTTCGAGCGCCGCCACCATGGCAGCAGTCCCGGCACTGATGATCATGTGGTCGGTATTCGCGTTCAATGACAGGACAGCGTTCTCCAGGTACTGCGATTGCATCACCAGTTGCGACACCGATACCGGACGTGCGCCATCCACGCTCGACTTTTCCGTGGGCCATCGGGCCGTGATGGGGAACATGGCCAGCGAGACTGCGATCACGATCGAAGCCACCATCGCGACCCCAGCCGCGCGCAACCCACCATGCCGATAGCGGGATCTCGAACCACCCTGCGTAACACGCGTGACGACCGACTCCCATGCGCCTTCCGGCAAGGCGAACGTGGGCAGCGTGGAAAGCTGCTCGCGGAATTCGGCCAATGTCTGCAATTCAGCGCCGCACATCGCACATCCATGCACGTGCATCTGTGTCGACGCATCCACGGGTTCGCCATCGCGCAATGCGATCAATTGCTCAGGGCTGGCATGCATGATTGTTCACCTGCTTCGTTGACAGCCCAGTGGCGCATCCGTACATAGGCGCGCGCCAACTGGGACTTCGAAAAACTTGCCGTGGCGTTCAGCATCTGTCCGATCTCCTGATGTGTGTATCCTTCCACATCGTGCAACCACACCACCGCACGCGCCTCCGGCGGCAGATTCTCCAATGCCCGTTCCAGATCCAGGGCGTCGAATCCGTACTCGCTGCTTCGCAACATCCCCGACTCATCGCCTTCGTCCAGCTCCAGACGACGACGCTGCCAGGGCGAACGCAGATGCATCAGGCAGTGATTCACTGCGATGCGCCGCAGCCACATCCCGAACGGCGCCTCGCCGCGAAACGCCGTCAGGTTGCGCAACACTTCGACGAACGTGTCCTGCAACACATCCTCGGCGAGTTCCCGTTTCACCAGCAGGCGGCGCGCCAGGTTGTACACCGGACGGCCAAACAACCTGAACAGTTCCGCCTGCGCATCGCCCTCGCCCTGACGGGCACGGGTCAGTAACGAGTCATCGACGGTCTGCTGGAACGGGGTGGCCATACTCACTAGGATGCCTGAAGCGGGCAAAAGGTCGCAGGAATCAAGCAGAATTTCCGAACCCCGCGCCACCTCTGGCCTCCGGGGCTACCGTGAGCTGTTTCAAGACGGGCACAGGAAAACGGAGACCCATCCATTACGTCATGCTGGGATCCATCCTTGCTCTCCCGTCATTCCCGCGAAGGCGGGGATCCAGCCTTAATTAGCCGTCATTTCAACAGCGGATAATCTTTATCTCCGTCATTCCAGCGAAAGCTGGAATCCATTCCTGCTCTTCCGTCATTCTAGCGAAAGCTGGGATCCATCCTTGCTCTCCCGTCATTCCCGCGAAGGCGGGGATCCAGCCTTAATTAGCCGTCATTTCAACCGGATAATCTTTATCTCCGTCATTCCAGCGAAAGCTGGAATCCATTCTTAATCTTACTTCAACAACGGATGATCTTTCGGCAGAGTCCTGAAATACCAGATGACAGCGCGAATGGCTGCTTTTTCAACCTGGATAATCCAGCTCCCGCTGATGCCGTAGGGCAAGAATACGAATCTGATTCTGTTCAGGCAGGAAACGATAAAGCGCCACGTAACCGGTTTTGCCGAAAGAAATCACCAATTCACGGATCTCACCCTGAACACGCCGCCCGATCAGCGGATGATCGACAAGCGTCTCAACAGCGGTGCGTATCGCATGAGCTGATGCAACCGCAGCATCCGGGTTCTCACGGTGGAGAAGCTCGAACGCCTGTGTCAGATTGTTCAGCGCATTGCCGGAATAGACTACCTGCGCCACGACTTCGGCTTCCTGGCCTTGGGGTTGAGAGCCAGACGCTCAAGCCAGGCATGAACATCTTCCGCACGATAGACCGCGGCGCCTTCGTGGACTGCGGCATCACTGACGACTGCCTCGTGCACAAAATCGCGCATGCGTTCTTCGCGAGCCACTTCGCGTTCCAGCGCCTCGACCATCAGGCTGTGAGCCGAACGCCCGCTTTCTTTCGCAAGTCGGCCGATGCGGGCCTTGAGTTTGTCCGGCAGTTTCAAGGTTGTAGCGGTAGTCATAAAAACCTCCTGCCTCAGTGGTATTACTATAGTAGTACCACGCTTGACTCGCCGCAAGCTGACGACTTTCCTCTGTCTTCTCGCCCCTGCAGACGCCTGCGTGGATGCAGGCGGGACGAGCCTATGGATAAGCGAAGATAGAGCAATGCTGGAACAGATGCCGAGAGCGACGCAGGAGGCCAAAGCCGAGGCTGGGATCCACCCTTGCTCTCGTCATTCCCGCGGAGGCGGGGCAGATTTTTGCTCCTGCAAAATCTGCATTTCCGCCTTTCAAGCTGCGCTCCGTGCTTCGCTTTAAAGTCCAGGGCATACGTCCCTGCATGCCCGTTCGCCGCTATCGCAGCGAACCCATGGCGGTCAATCCAGTCTGAATCCAGACTCCCCAGCATCACCCTTCTGTCATTCCAGCGAAAGCTGGAATCCATTCCTGCTCTCCCGTCATTCCCGCGAAGGCGGGAATCCAGTCTTAATCCAGCCTCCCCAGCATCGCCCTTCTGTCATTCCAGCGAAAGCTGGAATCTATTCTTAATCTTACTTCAACAACGGATCATCTTTCGGCAGGGTCTTCGAATACCATATTGCTAACCGATGTCGCATGCTCTGCTGCGACACCTGATCCTCCGGCATCGGCGGAATGATCTTGTCGTGCACCAGCAACCGGTAAATAAAAAGAATCTTGTCCGCCGCCGAATCGGTCGGTTCGAAGATCGCCGCCTTCCGCTTCTCGGCATATTTGACGCCGGCTTCAATCGCGCCGTGAACCAGTTCGTTTTCGTGTTTGAGTTTTTTCAATCCTGCTCTCCACTAAATGCCGTTCACCTAACCGGGCTCATTGTGGGGCCAATCATGCCCGTTCAAAACCAACTATTGCCGACCTGACGTTCTATCGTCCCAAAGACTCGGCGCGCCGCCCGCGCCCAACCCCGTCCGGCCCGCGTCCGCCGCCCACCAGCCGAGCCGTCCCAGTGTATACTACCTATGGTCATATATGACTATAAGGCCCCATCCAATGCGCAGCCGCGACACCGACGACACGTTGATCAAGACCGCCGCACGCCTGGGTTCGCCCAGCGTCTACCGGCTTGCGAAAGCCCTGGATCGCCCGTACCGGCGGGTGCTGCCGCGGGTGAAAACCTTGGCCGAAGCCGGTCGGTTGCAACTCGTGCCGGCCGTGAAAGGCGGGCGCACGGTTATCCAGGTCCGCCTGCCCAAACGCAACAGGGCCGCTCTGCCAGCACCGTTTCCCGTGACCTGGAGCCGGCCGGATGGGAATGTTCCGGTCGAAACCGAACTTGCCGCCGTGCTCATGCGCCCCTCTTTCGCCGGGTTGCTCGACGCCAGCCGCCGCTTCGGGCTCGCCCGCGTCGAACAAGCCGCGCGTGAGTTGGCAGCGGAAGGAGACTGGAACCCGGGCGCCCGCGCCGACGCCGGCCAGCTGTTGCACAACCTGCGGATAGGCCATGATCGCGCTGCCCGCCAAAACTGAAGCGCTGTTTCGTGCGCTGCGCGACATGCCCGCCATCGAGCCTTACACGCTCGTCGGCGGCACCGCGCTGGCGTTACGACTGCGGCATCGCCTGAGCGAAGACCTCGACTTCGCCATGGAAGGTCCACGGCTCAATCGCACCACCATAAATACGGTCATCCGTGGTTTCGATCCCAACGCATTCACCGTCAGCAGATATCCTCATGCTGTCGAGCGCAGCGACTTTGAAAACGCCGGCCTGGATCTGGATGCTGTGCAGCAGGATTACAACGTCGGCGGCGCAAAGCTCAGCTTTTTCATCCCGCAATATCCGCGCACGCTCACCGAACCGGTGCTGGACAAACACGTCGCACCGGTGCCGGGCATGAAGACCGGCCACATCCGTGTGCTGGACATCCAGCGTCTGGCGTTCATGAAAAGCCTGCTGCTGGCCACACGCATCACCACCCGCGACCTATTCGACGTCGTCGCGCTGGTGAAACATCACCATCTCGACTACTTGCAACTATTCAACTGGCAAACCAGTCATGCGCTGGGCTACGACTGGCTGCGGAGCAAACTGCGCGACGCCAAACAGCCAAAGAACGACCCCGGCGTACAGCCTATCGACAAAACCATTCCTGCGGATTTCCCCGCTCTTAAAACAATATTGCTCACCGCCATGGATGCGTACGAGCAGGACCTTGCCGCGCAAACCTTTGCCGGGAAGAGTCTCCCGAAACACTGAGTCAGACTTAAGCGGCCCCGCAGATGCCTGGGATAGATGGACAAATTGCGCCGCGACAGGCATTTTTCCTCTAACCCAATCGCTACCCAGACTCACGGCGGGACGATGGTAAACGTGAGGCCATGCAAAGACCTCCAAGCAACCAGGCTGCTCGGTTTGCAGGCCTTGTATGTTTGGGCCACACAAATCGTAATTGCTAGCGGTACTGGTTTGTGCACCATATATTCAGGCGGTGAAGGTAGACGCAGGGATTCCAGGGCGGTTTCTACTTGTTTGTCGATTCCAGCCGGTCCACGCACAAGATGCAATGTCATATTGGTCAATTTCCCGTCGATATAATCCGTATGGATATCGACGACGGCCCGATCCGCGGGGTATTGAGCTGAAGCAAGCTTCGTTCCGGACGCAATTTTACTGTAAAGAATCATCCTGAATTGATCGGGATCCGGCTCCATGACGATGGTCAACTGGAAATGGTACACATGATTTTTATATGCCGGATCCACAGGCGGTGGCACAGTAGCGGTAATACCGGCAATTATAGTTTGATCGAGAAATCCGTATCCCGTTGATTTCACAATCGCCAGATTAACCAGTTTCCCATCCTTGTAATCGAATCCAACCGTACCTTCACTATGGACGATGAAAAACGCATCCGCTTTGTCCGGATAGAGCACATTTTTGTTAATTGATGCAACTAAATCCTGCTTCCATACTGCATCTTTCCAATACGGACCAACAGACACCCGTGCGGGAGCTGCGGAGCAGCCACTAAATAATAGAATGATTGACGCCAAAGCCAATAAATAAGAGATCATTTTCATCGTTTATATTGCCGTTTGAATCACAATTTCTCGTTGATAATAGAATGGATATCAGGGATATTCCCAGCCGCATGGCGCAAGCGCTAGCTTTTCGTATTCTCCATCGTCTTGAGATAGCCATGCTCGATCAGCGCGCGGCCCAGGTCCGAGTCGAGCATTGCTTTGCGTGATGCTGCGCGGCTTGCAATCCACTGATTCACGGGCATGGGTGGATGCGCGCTGACATCGTTCCTGGTACTCAGCACCCAGCTGCCGGCTCGCAAGCGCGTTCCGCCCGAAGTATCCGCCAGCCGCCAAAACCGCTTGATTGCCGATTCTGCCTTCAAGAGAAATATGAACTGCGCCTTGCTCCCCGCACCATAGAGGCGCACGTCGCGGATATCGTTACGCTTCACAGACCAGACGACGCGTTCCGGCTCCACACCCGCACTGCGCATTTTCAGGGTCACCACATCGTCGGTGATCGTCAGCACGCTGCGCTGCTGCTTGGCTACTGCCTTGGGTATGGCGAAGGCCGCAAACAGGATGACGATGGGATAGATCCCCGTGGTCAGGAGAAAGCGTATCTCGTGAGGGTCTCCGGCCAATGCCTTTTGAAACATCTTTGGATCCGAAACCAACACCATGACCCCGGCGGCGACAAACACCGCCAAGCTTATGAAGTTGGCATAGCGCACTGGCCATGGGCGCTCATCGGGTCGTACGGGACGCAAAACGGTCGGTGGATTCATGTAATTCAACCCCTCTTTATCAAGCCATTCAAATTTCGAATG
>DASSKW010000112.1:0-12157 GCA_035690065.1 Gammaproteobacteria bacterium | reverse complement strand
AATCCGCCGATCTGGGTCGGTGTCGCGTTGCCGGTCATGATCTGACGCATCGCTGCCTCCATGTCGGCACGCGAGAGATCCTCACGATCGACGATGTGGCTGATGGCGTCTTTGATATCCAAGTAAACACCTCTTAAACCTAATCTCCCTCTCCCTCCGGGAGAGGGGTGGGGTGAGGGTAAAAAAACTGCCGACCCATCCGGCGAAGTGAGTTTTACCGCTCCAGAAAGTTCTTCAACAGCGCATGTCCATGCTGAGTGAGGATCGATTCCGGGTGAAACTGTACACCCTCGACCGGCAGGGTTTTGTGACGCAGGCCCATGATCTCTTCCCTGCTGCCATCCCCGTTGCAAGTCCAGGCAGTGACGTCGAGACACTCCGGCAGCGATACCTGTTCGACCACCAGCGAATGGTAGCGCGTGGCCTCGAACGGGTCCGGCAGCCCCGTGAACACACCCTGACCGATGTGATGGATCGGTGACGTCTTGCCGTGCATCACCCGCCCGGCGTGGATCACCTTGCCGCCATAAGCCTGGCCGATCGCCTGATGTCCGAGGCAAACACCGAGGATCGGGATGCGGCCACCGAGCTGTTCGATGAGCGCCAGCGAGATACCCGCCTGGGTCGGCGTGCAGGGTCCCGGCGAGATCACGATTCGTTCGGGCCGCATGGCTTCGACCTCAGCGATTGTCAGGGCATCGTTACGATACACACGCACATCGGCGCCCAGCTCGCCCAGATATTGCACCAGGTTATAGGTGAAGGAATCGTAGTTATCCAGCATCAGCAGCATGATTGGATCTCTCGAAGCGTGTTCATGATTACTTGCTCGCAGCCGTCATCGCGACCGCCTTCAACAATGCCCTGCCCTTGTTCAGCGTCTCCAGCCATTCCTTCTCCGGTACCGAATCATGCACGATACCGGCGCCGGCCTGCACGTGCAGATACCCGTCCTTGATCACCGCGGTACGGATCGCGATCGCCGTATCCAGATTGCCGTTCCAGGCGATATATCCCACGGCACCGGAATACACCCCGCGCTTGACCGGTTCCAGTTCGTCGATGATCTCAAGCGCCCGCACCTTGGGCGCGCCGCTGACGGTGCCGGCGGGGAAACAGCCCCGCAACACATCCAGAGGACCAAGTCCGTCACGCAAACGGCCCTGCACCTGCGAGACGATGTGCATCACGTGCGAATAGCGTTCGATCACCATGGGGTCGGTGATGCGCACACTGCCGGTCTCGCTGATGCGGCCGACATCGTTGCGGCCCAGATCCAGCAGCATCACATGCTCGGCGCGTTCCTTGGGATCGGCCAGCAATTCATCCGCCAACGCGACATCTTCCACGGCAGTGCGTCCGCGCGGCCGGGTACCGGCGATGGGCCGCAAGGTCACCACGGCATCTTCGACCCGCACCAGTACTTCCGGTGAAGAACCGACCACCTGCATGCCCTCCAGCTCAAGCAGATACATGTAAGGCGAAGGATTGAGTATCCGCAGCGCGCGATATACATCGGTGGCGCTGCCCGCGAACGGCGCGCTGAGTCGCTGCGACAACACCACCTGCATGATGTCACCATCGCGGATGTAGTCTTTCGCGCGCGCGACAGCGGCACAGAAATCATCGTGCTCGAATCCCGAGACAAATTCACCCGCAGCACTGCCGGCGAAACCCTGCGCGGAGGGATAACGCAGCGGTGCACGCAGACGCGCAGCCAGATCATCGAGCCGCTGCTGTGCCTGCGCGAAGGCTTCCGGCACTTCCGTGTCCGCATGCACTACGAGCTGCAAGCTGCCGCGCAGATTGTCGAAGATCACCAGTTCATCGGCACGCAGCAGCAGGATGTCCGGGCACCCCAGCGCATCCGGCTTCGATTTGTCGCGCAGGCGTGGCTCGATACCGGCGACGATGTCATAACCGAAATAGCCGACCAGGCCGCCACTGAACCGCGGCAGACCTTCGAGCGCCGGTACCCGATAACGCTGTCGCAGCCGCTCGATCTCGGCCAGCGGATCGTCGGTGACGATACGCTTGACGCCCTCGGTGCCGCATACCGACAGTACGCCGGCCTGGTAGGTGATCGTGCTGTGCGCCGGCAAGCCGATGATGGAATAACGGCCCCAGGTCTCACCGCCTTCGACCGATTCGAACAGGAATGAATTGAGGGTGCCGGCGAGCTTGAGATAGACACTCAGCGGCGTATCGAGATCGGCAAGGATCTCGCGCACGACGGGGATATGGTTGAAGCCGGCTGCCCGAAGGGCATCAAACTGTAGCTGGTCCATGGACGGTCACCTGAAAGACGGAAACGACGGTTTGCTCAGAAACGCAAAGACGTCAGCCTCACCATCGCCAGGTGCGGGCTTGCTCGACTCCGTTCAGATTGACCAGTGATGACATGCAGAGATGGCCTTTTCGTGACAACCGGCGTGCGATGCACGCCGAAGCCAAACATACCGGCTTGCTCAGGTCGGCACAAGCCCCGCCGGCCAGTTTGTCAGCAGCGCTGGTAATGCCGTCAAGGAATCCAGCACCGCGTCGGGCGCCGAAGCCGGCAACAGATCGCCGCCATAACCGTAACACACACCGATCGCGACGAATCCCGCGGCCCTGGCCGCCAGGATATCGTTATGGGAATCTCCCACCATGCAGGATCGAGCGGGCATCGCACCAAGTTGGCGTGCTGCATGCAGCAGTGGTAACGGGTCGGGTTTGCGATGTGCCAGTGAATCGCCGGACAACACCATGCTGAAATAGCTGCGTATCTTGAGGGCTTCCAGCAAGGGTCCGGTGAATTCCGAAGCCTTGTTGGTGATGCAGGCCAGTGCGATGCCGGCGTGCTGCAAGTGTTCCAGCACCTCACGTACCCCCGGATAGAGCTGTGTCCCTACCGCCAGATGCGCGTGATAGGCGCGACGGAATGCCTCGAACCCACATTCGAACAATTCCGGTTCCGGTTCACCGTCACGCGAGCCGGTCAGCGCGCGTTTCACCAGCCGCCGCACACCGTCGCCCACCCAACTGCTCACCTTGTCGAGTCCGGGCGGGGGTATATCCAATGCGATAGCCATCTGATCCACCGCCCACGCGATATCCGGCACGCTATCCACCAGCGTGCCGTCGAGATCGAATGCGACCAACTGTATGACCTGACCAGTCAATTCTGTAACTCCAATCCAATAAACAACATGAGGTATCTCTCGCTAGCCGTTGTTTCGGGCTACAAGTGCGGGCTGCCTTCCACTCGACAGGGAGTCAGCGAAAATATTAACCGCAGGGGGGTATAAAACCACGAAATTACGTACATAATTGTTGCATAAATAAGATCATCCCGAATTTTGATGTAGCGTCGCGGGTGAGTGTTTATGGGGAATCGTCGGTTTCAATCCATCGCACAACAGCTGATGCTGTTGGTCCTGTTTTTATTCTGGATTGCATCCGCACAGGCCGCCCCCGTCAACGGCTTTGCTATCTATGTCGGGCCGCTGCACAGCAATAATCCGGATCAGAACATTACCGGTAACGGGATCAGCATCAATGCCGATGCCCAGATGGCGGTCAATGATCGATGGTCTTTGAATCCGTATCTCGAACTGTCCTACGAGCATACCAACCAGCCTTTCTCGCTGCTGGACGGTTCTGCCGGCCTGCAGGCGCGTTACTGGACAGGCCCATGGTTCATCGGCGCCCAATATCTGTTCCATGACGAGAACCGTCATCAGAGCGGCAACATAACAGCCGGTATCTATGGCGCCGCGTTTGGTCTTGCCACAGGATTTGAGTGGGCCAACCACTGGTCAGTGGTGCTGGAGGTAAACAGTTTCGAAGGTCAGGGACTGGATTTGAATTCGCACAACAGTCGTACCGACGCGCGTATCCAGATCGGGTACCGTTGGTATTGAGTGGCAGGATAATCCAGCATGAAACACCCGAAAATCATCGTGATTCTGTTATTGCTGATGCCGCTGCTTGTGCTGAGTGCACGCGCAGACGACAGCCCGGCTAACACTCAACCGGCAAAATCTGGAAACGACACGTCAAATACAGTTAACGATGTTGCCAGCTCGCTCGGCGTGCCTTCCCTGGTCCTGGGGCCGAGCTATGACCAGGGCACTTTCAAGATGTGGAGCGGCGATTCCAAAGCGCAGTTGACGGATAACGGCCGCTCCGCGCTGATTTTCGATTTTGTCACTCCGGAACACGTGCTCTTCGACTGGCCGATGAAACAGAGCAACGCCGTATTCGGCATCAACTTCATCGGCTCGTTCGGCCAGCAGCACACCAGATATCAGAATATTCCCGGCGGTAGCGGGATTATCGGCCAGGACATCGGCTCAAGTGTGAGCGGCGACTATCTGGCGGCCTCACCGTTTGTATCTTTGCGTCTGGGGCCGATTTATCCCGGCACCGACAGTTACTGGATGTTCGGGTATGGTTTGGGGGGCGCGTTTTATCATTTCAGTGGCAATCCGGTATTCTATACCACGCAAGCGAACGGCCAGATTATCGCCACCTCCACACAGATCGGCAGTAGCAGCAAACTGTTTCTCTACCAGACATGGCGCTGGCAATTTCATTGGGGGCATTGGGACGTGCGGTTCGAAGGCCGCATGCTGAACAATGAAAAGGTCGCCGGTTACAACACGAGCTACGAGAACTACGGCCTGGGCGTCACTTACACCATCAAGTTCTGAGCTGTATACAGGATACGAACTAAGCAGCCAGTTTCATCAGTTCGTCGCGCATCGCCTTGATCACCTTTTTATAATCCGCGGCACCGAAGATCGCAGAACCCGCCACGAAGGTATCGGCACCCGCCGCGGCGATCTCACGGATGTTGTCCACTTTCACGCCACCGTCGATCTCGAGCCGGATATCGCGACCGCTGTCTGCGATCAATGCACGTGCAGCACGTAATTTGTCCAGACTCGAACGGATGAACGACTGTCCGCCGAATCCCGGATTGACCGACATGATGAGCACCATGTCGAGCCGGTCCATGACGTGACGGAGATGATCGAGCGGGGTCGCGGGATTGAACACCAGCCCGGCCTTGCAGCCATTGTCACGAATCAGTTGCAGACTGCGATCGATGTGTTCGCTGGCTTCGGGATGGAACGTGATATAACTCGCGCCGGCTTTGGCGAAATCGCCGATCAGACGATCCACCGGCTTCACCATCAGGTGCACGTCGATGGGCGCCTTCACGCCGTATTTACGCAAAGCTTCACACACCACCGGCCCGATGGTGAGATTGGGTACGTAATGGTTATCCATCACATCGAAGTGGATCAGATCCGCGCCGGCGGCCAGCACGGCATCCACTTCCTCGCCCAGACGGGCGAAGTCGGCGGACAGGATGGAAGGCGCGATGCGGAAATCGGTCATGGCAAGCCCCGCGTCAGTGACCAAAGGCGCTACACTTTAGCGCATGAGTGCCGTGAGCGGCCAGTTTCCGCCTGACATCGGCGGCATCTCCTTTCCGGATCCAACGAGGTTTCAGCCATGGGTATCGCCATCACGCTACACATCCTGTCGGTCGTGATCTGGGTCGGCGGCATGTTCTTCGCCTATCTGGCCTTGCGCCCTGCGCTTGCCGACCAGGACGCCCTGAGCCGCGCCCGCATCTGGGCCGCCGTGTTCAAGCGCTTCTTTCCCTGGGTATGGGCCAGCATCGTGGTCCTGCTGGCGACCGGTTTCTACATGATCCTGGTCAACCTGGGCGGCTTCGCGCAAGCGCCCATGTTCGTCCAGGTGATGATGGGGCTCGGCATCCTGATGATGTTGCTGTTCGCACACGTGTTCTTCGCGCCGTACAAGCGACTGCGCCGGGCCGGGACAGCAGGTGATGAAGCCGCAGCGAAGAAGAGCATGAACCAGATCCGCATCCTGATCGCGGTGAACCTGACGCTCGGCGTGATCGTCATCATCGTGGCGATGACCGGGACGTTCTCGTTCTTCAGTTAGTCCGCTGGCTGCGACCACGTATTATTGTCTGCCTGGAATTGCGTCTGCCTTTCCGGTATTGCCCCCTCCGTGGCGGTCATTGCGAGGAACGCAGTGACGAAGCAATCCGGGAATATCGCGCGGCATTATTCCTCGTGCAGCCCACACTGCCGCTTAATTCGGGCGCTAGACCGCGGGAGAAATCGATGAAACGCACGTGGACAATCATCGGGGTTGCCGATGTTACCCGCAGCTTCAAATGGTATCAGTCGCTGTTCGGTCAAGCGGCAACGCGTCCCGCCCATGATTACTTTGGGCAAATCCTTGATACAGATGGGACGGTCTTGCTTTGCCTCCACCAATGGGGTGCGCACGACCATCCATCCCTGACCAGCCCCGACCACGCGGAACCTGGCAACGGGCTGCTGTTGTTCTTTCGTGTGGATGATTTTGACGAGGCACTGTCCAGGGCTCGCGCGCTCGTCACCGGGCTCGAAGAGGAGCCCCACGTAAATCCCAGAACTGGAACCAGAGAATTTGCGTTGCGTGATCCTGACGGGTATTACGTCATGATCAGCGCGCTCTCTTAAAGCCTGACAATCTGTCCAGGCGGACGTAGATATTGCGCGCGACTTGGACCCCGTTTGTCAGGTTTCACAAATGAAATCGCTCGTGAACCGAAATCGGGTTTCTACCTGATGCCGCGCGCTTCCTTGACCACATCGTACGCCGCGTTGATCTGTTGCACTTTTTCCTGGGCGACCTTGATCATCTCTTCCGGCAGACCTTTGGCTACCAGCTTGTCCGGATGATTCTGGGTCATCAGCTTGCGATAGGTTCGCTTGATGGCGGCAGCGTCCATCTCGGCGGTCACTCCCAGGGTCCGGTACGCGTCAGCCAGTTTGTCGGGACGCGCCGCCGCACCCTGCGCGCCGCCTCTAAAACCGTATTGCGTCCGCACCGACTCGGCATGGAAGTGCAACTCCGCCTGGGAGATGCCCAGCACGGGACAGATGCGATTGAAGATGGCCTGTTCGGCCGGATGCAGCACGCCGTCAGCATACGCCGCCTGCAACTGGATCTGCAGGAACATCCGCAGCAACGCCGGTTGCCGGCCGCACTCGCTGCGTAATTGTTGCAACACCGAATCCAGCGGAAAATCCGGCCGTTTGCCCTGATTGAACAGCGCCATCGCGGCCTGCTGCTGGTCGGGAGCCAGGTTCATGTGCGCCATCACCGCACGCGCGGCACGGATCTCGTCTTCCGAGACCCGCCCGTCGGCCTTGGCGATATGGCCCATCACCGAAAAGGTCGCGGTGAAGAACGCGGCCTGCGTACGCTCCGAGCCGGCACCAGAGCGGCTGGTGTACCCAACATTGCCCGACAGGCTATGACCGATGGCCGCGCCCAACAGGGCGCCGAGCGGCCCACCCAGCACAAAGCCCAGCGCGCCGCCGATAATCGTGCCCCACCAGCCCATGCGTTCTCCCACTGTCAAAAGTCGTTATTTTAACCGCTGGCGCAGTTCCCGCTGGACAGCAGAGCACGCGTCACGGAAGATAGATGCTTCCGCAACTTCACGAATTCAAGGACGCGCGTCCATGCCCGCCCAGCCCGCTGCCGTTTTCGAGACCCACCTCAAGGACCTGAAACTCATCCATCGCGGCAAGGTGCGCGACATCTACGATGCCGGTCCCGAGCACATGCTGATCGTCACCAGCGACCGGCTCTCGGCCTTCGACGTGGTGCTGCCGGACCCGATCCCCGGCAAGGGCGCGGTGCTGAACGCGGTCTCGCGGTTCTGGTTCGAACACACGCAGCAGATCCTGCCCAACCAGCTTACCGGCATCCCCGTATCGGAGTTCGTGAAGTACCCCGACGAACAGGCCATGCTGACCGACCGCGCCATCGTGGTAAAGAAACTCAAGGCCCTGCCCATCGAGGCAGTGGTGCGCGGGTACCTGATCGGTTCCGGCTGGAAGGAGTATCAGAAGACGGGGGCCGTCTGCGGCATCGCCTTGCCCAAGGGCCTGCAGATCGCCGACCGCTTGCCGCAGCCGATCTTCACCCCCGCTACCAAGGCACCGAAAGGCCAGCACGATGAGAACATCTCGTTTGAGGAAACCAGCAAGCTGCTCGGCGCAGAACTGGCCGGCCAGGTGCGCGACAAGGCGATCCAGATCTACAACTTCGCGGCCGGACACGCACTGAAACGCGGCATCATCATCGCCGACACCAAATTCGAATTCGGCCTCGATAGAAACGATCAACTGATACTGATAGACGAAGTGCTGACGCCGGATTCCTCACGCTTCTGGCCGGCCGATACCTACAAACCCGGCATCAGCCCACCCTCGTTCGACAAGCAGTACGTGCGCGATTATCTGGAGACGCTCGACTGGGACAAGAAAGCCCCGGCGCCACACCTGCCCGCAGAAGTGATCGCGAAGACCGCAGAGAAATACCAGGAAGCGTACCGGCGGCTGACGGGATAACCCTCGCGAGCAGCATGAACACCGCAAATCTTCTTGCTGCCGGTTTCGCGGTCGCGCTGTTGACCGGTTGGTACAGCACCGATGCGCACGCAGCGGAACTCTGCCACACGCCGACGCCGCAGACCCTGATCAGTTGGTACAACACAACTTATCCGGATAAACCGCTGCATTACGATTCCCGTTCATCCGCCATCTATCATCCGATCGCCACCCTGCGGACCGCATCGCCGCGATTGACCTGGATCGGGTTGGCCTGGCTGGCACCGGTATCGGGCGCGCTGTTTGTTTCCGATTGCGACGGCAAGCCACAGTCCGCAGTACCGCTCGGCGCGGTCGGCAAACTGACTGCCGGTCCGGTGCTGCCGATATTGGGGCAGACCGTTATGGTCGAATACGTCGATCATGAAACCAGCGACTGCGTGCACGATTCGATCGGCATCCTGGCGTTGCAGGATGGCAAAATCGTTTCGTTATGGGACCATGAATCGAAACAGGGCATGAATATCGCGGCTGAACACACCACGTCTCACGGCTTTGTTTCCCGAAACTACACGGTAACATTTACCGGCGACGTACCAACCCTGCAGGTGACCGGTCAACTCAGCGCTTATCCTTTTCTGAAAGACGGTTCGCAATCGGCCACGCCTTCTGCCAGTGAGCCTTTACCTGCCGAGAGCTATCGCTGGGATGCAGGAAAACTGCGTTTCGTAGCGCAAGGGAAATACCGGCATTTCAAGCCCTGTATCAGCGCTGACCGGCCCAGTGCGAAATGATCCGATGCAATGCCCGCACCCCGTCCGTCAAGGCTGCCGGACCCGGTTGCAGGATGATCGAGGATTTCACTTCGTATAACTGATCGTCACGCACGGCCGGGACTGTATCCCAGCCGATGCGCGCTTTGACATTCCCAGGCCGGAATTTCTTGCCGCACCAGGAACCGATGATGAGGTCGGGCTGGCGACGGACCACTTCCTGGGAATCTGCGATGATGCGGTTCTTGCCCAGCGCTTCTTTCGCCAGTTCCGGAAAGATATCGTCACCGCCGGCAATGCCGACCAGTTCCGATACCCAGTTGATACAGGATATCTGCGGCTCGTCCCATTCCTCGAAATACACGCGCGGACGTCTTGGCAACTTCGCGGCGGCGGTACGGACTTCATCCAATCCGCTCTGCAACTGCGTCGCCAATGCTTGCGCTTTCGCTTCGCAGCCGATCATGCCGCCCAGCATCACGATCATGCGCAGGATCTCTTCGACGGTGCGGTGATTGAAGACGTGTACTTCGACGCCCTGCCGGATCAGCGCGGCCGCGATGTCAGCCTGGATGTCGGAGAATCCCAGCACCAGATCGGGTTCGAGTGCCAGTATCTTGTCAATCTTCGCGCTGGTGAAAGCCGAGACTTTCGGCTTCTCCCTGCGCGCCTCGGGCGGGCGCACCGTGAACCCGGAGATGCCGACGATACGGTCCTGTTCACCGAGCAGGTAGAGTGTTTCGGTGGTCTCTTCGGTGAGGCAGACGATGCGATGCGGATAATGTTTTTGCATAAGCCGGGAAGTGTACACGGCGGCAGCGACACTGCCCACATGCATGACGGCTACAGCCCAACGTCTGAGTTAAGCGGCGCACATCAGTGCATCCGCCTGGACGCATTGTCAGGCATGATGTTCCGGTAGTACCACACTCGGCATTGGATGCACTTCAAAGCTGAAACCTGCTTTGGCCTTTATTACCGGGTCGTTAGCGCCAAGGGTATAAGCGTCGGAGTTGTCTTGAAGCTGAATTATGGCAATGCCATAAGGACGCTTGGGGTCGGCGACCGGGCCGAAAGCTATAACCAAACCCTTCTTCATCAACTCACGCCAATACATGGAATGCTCTTGCATCAGCTTGCCTTCGGCAGGTGTAATGTCCGCAGGAAAAGTAGGTCGTGGCGTGTTGAGCTTGTACAGAAAGTAATTCATCCGAGCCTCCATGTACCGATCAAGTTGTTTCATGCCAAACGCCTGAGCTCAGTCATCGGCAGCCCGCGTGCGGGGTGACGATCGGCTGCAGCGAATTGTAATGCGCCCTGCCTGGCAACGTCACCATGGAATCGGCCCGTTCTCGTCCGAGAAGGTGCCTGTTGGGCCATCTGCGCCGAGGAGCGCCAGCCGGACAGGCTCGCGCGCAGCCTCCTCGACGGTACGCCTGCCTTCAAAGTTGTTCATGGCAGTCACCGTGAAACCCGGCGCCGCCGCATTGACTTTGATACCTGACGACTCGAGATCCAGCGCGAACGCGACAGTCACCGCGTTGAGAGCGGCTTTCGACGCGGAGTAGGTGACGCCGAACATCTGACGCCGGCGTGATTCGCTTGGGTCCGAAGCCAGGGTGAGCGATGCTCTGCCGCTCGACACGTTGACAATACGTGCGGCCGGCGCTGCGCGCAGCAACGGCAGCATCGCCTGCGTGACCGCGATGACGCCGAAGACGTTGGTTTCAAACACAGTACGTACCTCGCCAAGCGATGCCACACTGGCGCGGCCCGTGCTGACGATTTCCGCAAGCGACCGCTCCCCCGTCCCGGCATGAGCGATACCGGCATTGTTTACCAGTACGTCCAGACGTCCGAGTTCCGAGCGGATGCAGCCGGCTGCGGAATCGATGGATGCCTGATCGGTCACATCAAGCTGAATTGCGCGGCCATCGCCTTCGATACTTTTGGCCGCCTCCTTGCCGTTCTCAAGATTGCGCGAGCCAACGAGTACGGTAAAACCGTGCTTCGCAAGGTCCTTCGCGATCTGCAGGCCGATTCCCTGATTAGCCCCGGTGACCAGGGCGACGCGGTTATCTTGCATGATTGTCCTCAGCATTCATGAGCACTCAGCTCGCCGAGCACTCTCATCATGGTGCATGACGCTGGACGTCGGAGCATGGCCGCGAAACGGGCACACCCCTTGGACGCGCTTGTCAGGCCGTAGTGCGCTCACTGGCCCACTCAAGTGCTTGGGCAAGACGATCATTGCCCCAGAAAAGCTCATCGCCGACAACGAAGGACGGTGCTCCGAATATGCCCAGGCTGGCAGCAGTTTCGATCTGGCGCCGCAACAGGTCTTTGGCCTCTGGCGATTGCGATTCCTTCAGGATTGATGCTGCATTCTGGCCCACCGACGTAAGACAGCTGGATACTGTTTCAGATAGAGAAATGTCCTTGTCGTCGGCAAAGTTCGCCGAATAGACTGCTCGCACAAAGGATGGGAGCCATGGAGCTTCGGCGAAGCGAACAGCAACGCGGGCCGCCAGAACCGCATTGCGGGGAAACGAGGATGGGTGACAAAGCGGCAGCCCTTGAGCATCACAAATGCGCTCAAGATCTCGCCACATGTAGCGCCCTTTGGCCGGGTAGATGTTGAAGGGTGAATCCTTCCAGCCTTGAGCCGAAAATATGGGGCCGAGCAGGAACGGGCGCCAGATCAACGTCACACCACACTCCAAAGCCATGGACTCGATCCGCATCGCGGCCGGGTACGAATAGGTGCTCGCAAACTCGAACCAGAACTCGACAGCTTTCATGTCTATGCGGCCTGACGCCTGAATCAAGCGGCGCCAACCTGCACAGCGGGTTGACGTCCGGTTGGACGAATAGTTAGACGAATTTCTCCCGGGGTCAAGTGGTCACGCCAATGATCGATAACGAAGAATCATGCAGCCGGTTGAAAGTGCGCGTGACTCC
>DASSKW010000111.1:0-7928 GCA_035690065.1 Gammaproteobacteria bacterium | reverse complement strand
GATGCTGCTGCCGCTCACTGCGATCGACTTTGAACGCAACTTCTTGTACGACACGTTGACACTGCCGTTGTTGTGGCTGGGACTCACGTTCAACCTAGACCATGTCTTCACAGATTTGCATTCCGCCGTGATTGGCGCGCTTGCTGGCTATTTGAGCCTGTGGAGTGTGTATCACGTCTTCAAGTGGGCCACCGGTAAAGAAGGTTTGGGCAGAGGGGATTTTAAATTGCTGGCTGCGCTGGGCGCTTGGTTGGGCTGGCAAATGCTGCCGGCGATTATCTTGCTGTCGGCTGCAACGGGCGCTGTGGTCGGAATCACGCTGATACTGATTCGCCGTCACGAGAGGGGGGTGCCGATACCGTATGGCCCATTCTTGGCAGCCGCCGGCTGGATCGCCCTGCTCTGGGGGCATCAGTTGACCGATGCCTATCTGGGGCTGGCCGGTCTGCCCTGATCCCATGCTCAAGATAGGGCTTACCGGCGGTGTCGCCAGTGGCAAATCCACTGTGGCGACAGAATTTGCCAGGCTTGGCATCCCGGTCGTGGATGCCGATCTGGTCGCGCGTGAACTAACCGCGCCCGGCAACCCTGGCTTAGCGGCATTGTGCGCCGCCCTGGGCAACGAAATCCTGGATCCGCAAGGCAATCTGGACCGTGGCCGGATGCGGCGACGGCTATTTTCCGATGAAGTGCTGCGCAACCGTGTCGAAACCCTGCTCCATCCACTGATCATCAAGGAATTGGCCCGAAAACTGGATGCCGCATCCGGGCCCTATTGCATCGCTGTCGTGCCCTTGCTGGCGGAGTCCTCAGGCGCACGTGCCTTGGTGGATCGCGTGCTGGTGGTAGATTGTTCCGAACAGCTGCAATTAACCCGACTTATGTCGCGTGATGGAGAAAACGAGGCTGGAGCGCGTGCCATGCTCGCAGCGCAAACCGACAGGACGCGACGTCTGGCTGCAGGGGATGATATTCTGGTGAACGAAGATGGGCTGGCACAATTGCAGGCTGCGGTGCAGCAGCTGCATGCCTTCTATCTCGAAATCGCCACGCAGCAAGATTATCGCCGCGCTGGTCTGCGTTTACCCTGAAGCATTGATGGGTCGGAATGTTGGATATCGAGCACATCGCGGAACAAACCGCTACCGCCGAATGGTTCATCTATGAACAACCGCTCACCGAGCGGATCCGTACCTTCTTGCGTCTCGAATTCCTGTTCGAGCAATGTCTGCATCATGTCGCTCTGCAATCGACCTGGGACAGTCGCGCATCGGTAGCCGGCATCCTGGAGATAGCGACGCTGCTCACGCGTGGCGATGTACGTACCGAGGTACTCAAGGAACTGGAGCGCAGCACGCTGTTCCTGAACCGTCTCAAGGGTAGTCCCGACGTGGACAACGCACGGCTGCAATCCCTGCTCACCGAACTCGAAACCCTGCGTCATGCCATGAACGGTGACGGCCGGCAGTTGGGACTCACCCTCAAGGAGTGTGAATTTCTCAACACGATCAAAAACCGGCTGGCGATTCCTGGCGGAACCTGTCAGTTCGATCTGCCCGTCTATCACGCCTGGCTCACGCAATCCTACCCGCGCCGGGCACGTGATCTGCAGACCTGGATGGCGGAGCTGAAACCCCTGAAGGACACCATCAATCTGCTAATGGCGCTCACGCGCGAAAGTGCGCTGCCTTCGCGTGAACTCGCCGAGCAGGGCATGTTCCAGCGCACCTTCGACAGCAATACACCCTGCCCGCTGGTTCGCGTGATGGTCCCGTCCAGCAGTGGTGTGTATCCCGAGATCAGCGCTGGACGCCAGCGCATGACCATCCATTTTCTGGAGCGCGACGACGCCAACAGCCGCCCACAACAAAGCAAACGCGACATCGGTTTCAAACTGGTGTGCTGTCAGTTCTGAGTAACCGTTCATGCGGGACGCGAATCCATCCATGGTTGCCTGCCCGAACTGCGGTAAACCGGTCGCCTGGACCGAGGCATCGGAATACAAGCCATTCTGTAGCGAACGCTGCAAACTTATCGATCTTGGCGACTGGTTGCTCGAAAGACATGTGATCCCGGGCGAGACTGCGATATCGTCAGACCCCGACGATACTGACAACGACTGACTCTTCGCTTCCATTTCTTCACTGCCGGACGGCGCCGCTGTTTCTTTGCATGACGATTAACCGGCCACGCATCATACTGACCGCATTACTGGTTGTGGCTACATTGGCAGCCACACAGTATTGGTGGCAGCGCGGTCGTCTGATCCAGATGCCGGATGCACCGTCCGGTCATCTGATGTGCGTGTCTTATGCGCCGTATCACGAGCCAGGGCAGACGCCGTTTGCTGCGGGTACGATCATCCCACCAGCACAGATCGAACACGATCTGAGACAGCTTGCGGGTAACTTCGACTGCGTCCGGACTTATTCAGTGGGCCAGGGTCTGGACGCAGTCCCGGCTATCGCGCACCGGCTCGGCATGCATGTCCTGCTGGGTATCTGGCTGGGTCGGGACCGCAGCGCGAATGCACGCGAGATCGCTCTCGGCATCCATACTGCACGTGCTCATCAGGACGCAATTCGTGCGGTGGTCGTGGGCAACGAGGTCTTGTTACGCGGCGAGTTGCCGGCTTCTGAATTAGCGGCTGACATCTCACAGGTGCGTACCGCGACCGGTCTGCCGGTGACTTACGCCGATGTCTGGGAATACTGGCTCAAGTATCCCCAACTCGCGGATGCAGTCTCGTTCGTCACCACCCACATCCTGCCGTACTGGGAAGACCATCCGGTCGCGATCGATGCTGCCGTCGAACACGTACGCCGCGTCTATGAGAAAGTGCGCGCTGCATTCCCCAACAAACCTGTCCTCATCGGCGAGACCGGCTGGCCCAGCGCCGGCCGCCAACGCGGCGGGGCTGTCCCCAGCCGCGTGAATGAAGCGCGCTTCGTGCGCGGGTTTCTGAATTACGCCTCCCGTTCCGGCGTGCCCTACAACCTGGTCGAAGCTTACGACCAGCCCTGGAAGCGCTGGCTGGAAGGGACGGCTGGCGGATATTGGGGGCTCTACGCCGCAAACGGGCAACAGAAGTTTCCGCTCCACGGGCCGGTCAGCGAAGATCCGGACTGGTACTTCGGACCGCTAACCGGCGTCGGATTCGCGCTGGTGCTCTGCCTGTCGGGTTTTGCAGGAAGGAGGAAACCCGGTGTCTGGCACGGCATCGGTCTGCTGTTACTTGGCTACGCCGGAGGCACGGTGCTGGCCGCACAGTATGAGCAGTTACTGAAAGCCAGCCGGGATGATTTCGAATGGTTGATGGGAAGCAGTTGCACACTGCTCGAACTTGCCACCTTGTGGTTATTCGCCCGGCTTTTTGCCCACTGTTTGCAGACACCTGAAGTCCCCTGTCGCGAAACAACCTGGAACTTCAGGTTACTGGGCCGGGTCGGCTTGCCACCTGCGATAAACCTGCGCGAACTGTTGTGGTCGCTCTGGTTATTCGCCAGCGCGGTCGTGTGTCTGCTGCTGGTTTTCGATCCGCGTTATCGCGGCTTCCCGATCGCACTGTTCCAGCCAGCTGCGTTCGGTTTCGCTTTATTTCCGTTGCTTCATCCAGACACCAGGCATCCGACAAGCCTGGAGAAACGTATCCTCGCTGCCTGGCTGGGACTCGCAGCGATACTCATCGTGAGTATCGAGGGATTCGAAAACACCCGCGCTCTGGTCTGGGCGTTACTCTGCGGATTGCTGTGTCTCTCGGTATGGCTTCCGCACCTGCGAGCGCGCCAGCACCAATACGCTCACTACCAATCCGACTGCGCAAGGTTCGAAGCAATACCACACCAGACCGGTCACGCTGGCGACTGCGCTCAACCACGCGATCCAGCCTGAACGCGTCAGGAGCGCCAGTACGCTACCGATGAGTGCAATATAGCCCAGTTGCTGACGATCGAAGCTCAGGATCGCCAGGCGCCGAACCCCGCAACTCCAACTCTGCACGCCCGCATCGCACGCCTGTGCGACTGCAGCGGGTTCGATGAGACGATAACGGATCAGCATCGCCACTCCCAGTACGATGATGATCCCGAGCCATACCAGCAGCTGGATTCCTGTGCGGCGATGACGGGGGATGTGCTCAGGAAGATTCATACTGGCCCGTTCCACAAGCCACGGATTGCCGCCAGACCATAGCCGCCCCGCATGCGGACATGCTCAAGCTCGTCAGCCTGCATCCCACCGATGGCATAGACAGGCAGACTGTGGTCCCCGACGAGTTGTGCAAACTTATCCCACCCCAGCGAAGTTGCACCGGGATGGCTTGTGGTAGGCAATACCGGCCCCAGCACGGCGTAATCGAGTCCGCAGGTTTCAGCCTGTCTGAGTTCGGCGGCAGTGTGACAAGATGCGCCGATCAACGATGACGCTGTTCCCGGGCGTTCCTTTATCTGTAGCAACCGTTCGCTGGTGAGATGCACACCATCCGCGCCTAGTTGCATTGCGAGTCGTGGCTCGGCATTCAGGACGATACGTGCGCCGTGTTGACGACAGATGTCGATGACTTGCTCGGCCAGATGCCGGTAATCGACCGGATCGAGATTCGGGGCACGCAACTGGACCAGATCGATGCCGGCTGCGAGTGTGTGCCGCAGCCCGCCCAGAAAAGTGCTGGTATCGGCATCGGGCGAAGGCGTGACCAGCATACGGGGAGGCAAGCGCAGGATTTGCGTGATGGGCCGGTCGGCCGGCAACAAATTCCAGTCAGCAAGCTCATCCGGTTTGAGCCAGGCAAATGATTGTTGTTCACGGGACCGAAGCTCACCGGAATAACGCGTCACGCGCCAGACGTTCAGTTCCACCTGACGTTCCGGGTAAGCATGAGTGAAGCGAATCAGGGGACGGGCAGCTTCCACAGTGATGCCCAGTTCTTCATGCAATTCGCGTCGCAACGCATCAAGAGGCAATTCGTCGGCCTCGAGCTTGCCACCCGGGAATTCCCAGAACCCGGCCAGTGGCTTGCCGACGGGACGTTCGGCGATCAGGACGCGTCCATGACCATCGTGCAGCACCGCCGCGACTACATGGATCATGGGGTGCTGCCTCGAAATTCCCATCAGCGAAGGAGACGACTCACTTGATCGACGATTGGAACACTAAAAATCAGAGCTGTTGATTTCTGCCTAACCAGAAATCATAAGGATCAGTTTTTAGGCCAGGCGTCCGTGACACTGCTTGTACTTCAGCCCCGAGCCGCACGGACACGGTTCGTTACGCCCTACCTTGCGGCCATCCCGGACCACGGTCGTGACCGGAGGCGGTGCATTTTCGCCTGCCGCAGCCGGCGCCCCCGCTGCAGTCGGGACTTCGGCATGCTGAAACTGCATGGCACGTGAACGTCGGCGTTGCTCTTCGACCGCAGCGACGTCATCGGGCGTCCGCACCTGCACCTTGGCCAGGATACTCACCACGTCATGCTTGAGCCGCTCCACCATGGTCGCGAACATGCCGAATGCTTCGCGCTTGTATTCCTGCTTGGGGTCCACCTGGGCATAACCACGCAGATGGATACCCTGGCGCAGGTAATCCATGTTGGCAAGATGCTCGCGCCACAGATTATCGAGTACCTGCAACATCAGGGACTTCTCGAACTGACGCAAGACTTCGGCACCGGTCTGCTGCTCCTTGAGCTGATAGGCTTCCGTGAAATGCTGAAGTATCTTCTGGCGCAGCGGTTCTTCGTGCAGCGAGGCATCGCTGTCCAGCCATGCCTTGATATCCAGTTTGAGACCGAACTCCCGGTCCATCGCTTCACTCAGGCCCGGGATATCCCATTGTTCCTCGACACTCTGCGGGGGAATGTAGGTATTGACGAGGTTGTCCATCACATCACTGATGTGCGCCTGGATCATGCTGGAGATGTCCTGCGCCTTCAGCAGCTCACTGCGTAGCGCATAGATCTCCTTGCGCTGCGCATTCGCGACATCGTCGTATTCCAGCAGGGATTTACGGATATCGAAGTTGTGCGCTTCGACCTTGCGTTGTGCGTTCTCGACCGCGCGCGTCACCCAGGGATGTTCGATGGCTTCGTGTTCCTGCACCCCGAATCGATCCATGATGGCTTTCACGCGGTCGCCCGCGAAGATCCGCATCAGGTTGTCGTCCAGCGCCAGGTAGAACCGGCTGGAGCCGGCATCGCCCTGACGTCCTGAGCGGCCACGCAACTGGTTATCGACGCGCCGGGATTCGTGCCGTTCACTGCCGATGATGTGCAGACCACCGGCGGCCAACACCGCGTCATGCCGCTGCTGCCAGGCTTGACGTATCTTGTCTCGCTCGGTTTCGCTGGTCCCTTCCGGCAGGGTCTTGAGTTCTTCTTCCAGACTGCCGCCCAGTACGATGTCCGTACCGCGTCCGGCCATGTTGGTTGCGATGGTCACGGTCCCCGGACGGCCGGCCTGCGCGATGATGTGTGCCTCGCGTTCATGCTGCTTGGCATTGAGCACTTCGTGCTGAATCCTGGCTTTCTTGAGCAACCCGGACAGGTATTCCGAGGTATCGATGGATGCCGTGCCCACCAGTACTGGTTGCCCGCGACCGTTCGCATCCTTGATATCTGCAATCACCGCTTCGAACTTGCCCTTGGTGGTGGTATAGACCTGGTCCGGCATGTCCTTGCGTACCATCGGCTTGTTGGTGGGGATCACCACCACTTCCAGCCCGTAGATCTCGTGGAATTCGGAGGCTTCGGTATCGGCAGTACCGGTCATACCCGACAGCTTGGTGTAGAGACGAAAATAATTCTGGAAAGTGATCGAAGCCAGAGTCTGGTTCTCGGCCTGGACCTTGACCCCTTCCTTGGCCTCGATCGCCTGGTGCAATCCGTCCGACCAGCGCCGTCCCGGCATGGTGCGCCCGGTGAACTCGTCGACGATCACCACTTCGCCGTCCTTGACGATGTAATCCACTTCACGCTGATACAGGGCCAGGGCACGCAACGCCGCATTCACATGGTGCATCAATCCGATGTTACTGGCGTCGTACAACGATTCGCCTTCGGCGAGCAATCCGGCCTTCATCAGCATCTCTTCGATACGCTGGTGACCGTCTTCGGTGAGATAGACCTGCTTGGCTTTCTCATCCACGCTGTAATCGCCCGGGCCTTCCTCTTCCTGCTGACGGATGAGAGCCGGGACCAGTTTATTGATCTGCCGGTAGAGATCGGTATTGTCGTCCACTGCACCCGAGATGATGAGCGGGGTGCGCGCTTCGTCGATCAGGATCGAGTCCACTTCATCGACGATGGCGTAATGCAGTTCACGCTGCACCTTGTCTTCCAGACGGAAGGCCATGTTGTCGCGCAGATAATCGAAACCGAATTCGTTGTTGGTACCGTAAGTGATGTCGGCAGCGTAGGCTTCCCGCTTTACCGGTGGTTCCTGTCCTGCCAGTACCACACCGACAGTCATGCCCAGGGCCTCGTATACCGGCCGCATCCAATCCGCGTCACGTTGTGCCAGATAATCATTCACCGTCACCACGTGCACGCCGTGGCCCGGAATGGCATTGAGGTACGCCGCCAGAGTCGCAACCAGCGTCTTGCCTTCACCGGTACGCATCTCGGCGATCTTGCCCATGTGCAAGGTCTGGCCACCGATCAACTGCACATCGAAATGGCGCATCCGCATATGTCGGCGTGCAACTTCACGTACCGCTGCAAATGCTTCCGGGAGCAGGTCGTCGAGACTTTCTCCCTTCTCCAGTCGGGCACGGAACTCGGCGGTCTTGTCCTTGAGTGCTTCGTCCGAGAGTTCCCGGAAACCGGCTTCCAGTGCATTGATGCGTGCTACCGGACGCTGCATACCGCTGACAAGCCGCTCATTACGGCTGCCAAACACCTTTTTCAGTAGACCGAGAGCCATCTGTGTCTTCCG
>DASSKW010000110.1:0-7164 GCA_035690065.1 Gammaproteobacteria bacterium | reverse complement strand
GAATTCCTCGTTGGTGAAATATTTCACCGTCTCATAGTTGAGCAGACTGTCTACCGCGCGGGTATTGGCTTTCGAATCCAGCTCGTTCATCTGCCGCACATGTTTCATGCGCCATTCGGTGACGATGATCGAGAAGCCGATATACACCACCACCGAGATCAGGATGATTACGGCGAACCAGGCCGAGAAGTTCCACAGAAAGATGCTGGTAACCAATCCGATCTCGAGCAGTGTCGGCAGGATGTTGAACAGCATGAAGCTCAGCACGAAACTGATACCGCGCGTACCGCGTTCGATATCGCGCGACAGGCCGCCGGTCTGGCGTTCGAGATGGAAGGCCAGATCCAGGTCGTGCAGATGCCGGAATACGCGCAAGGCAATGCGACGTACTGCGCGCAAGGCAGCGAACTCGAATACGAGATCACGCAGTTCGCCGAACAGGGTGCTGGCGAAACGCAACGCACCGTACCCGATCAGCAATGCCAGTGGCAGCACCAATGCGTCGCCGTGTTTGGGGTTCAATGCATCCACGATGTACTTCAGGGCCACCGGGATGGTGACGGTCGCGAGCTTGGCGGCGACCAGGAATGCCAGCGCCAGCAGGGTCCGACCCCGGAATTCCCACAGGAACGGGATCAGGGTGCGGAGCGTGCTGTTGCGATTATCGGGCATGGGTTCTGTCCACGGGCGGGAGGGGTAGGTGTTGAAGGCTATAATGGCACGGATGCCGTCCCGGCCTTGAGTCCGGCCGAGCCAGCCCTATAGATGGGGTAGTGAGCGGCATTTTCAACGAGGTATGTGCATGCCTATCTATGAATATGAGTGCGAAGCCTGCGGCCATCAGCTGGAGGCTTTGCAGAAAATGAGCGAGGAACCGCTGCGCGATTGCCCCGAGTGCGGCAAGCCGGCCTTGCGCAAGCTGATGTCCGCGGCCGGCTTCCGTCTCAAGGGCGGCGGCTGGTACGAGACCGATTTCAAATCCGCTGGCAAGCGTCATCTCGCCGACAGCGGCAAGGACAAGCCGGTGGGCGACGCCAAGGCTGAGTCCAAGTCGACGGATACCAAGAAAGAGAGCAAGGACAAACCCGTTGCGGACAAGCCCGCAAAACCGGCGGCCGGTGGAGACAAGACGGCCAAGGCCGCGTCGTCCTGAGCACAGGCATGGATACCTTACCCGGCAAACCTACCAAGACCAGCCTGATCCGTCGCTACCTGCTGACCGGACTGCTTATCTGGATACCGCTTGGCGTCACCCTGTTCGTGGTGCAGATCTTCGCCGATTATCTCGGCGACCTGATCGAACTGTTCCCCGATGCCTGGCAGCCCAAAGTGCTGATCGGGTTCGATATCCCGGGTATCGAAGCGCTGCTCGGTATCGCGTTGGTCGCGACGGTATTGCTGTTGACCGGTTTCATCGCCAGCAACTTCCTGGGCCGGCAGTTGTTGCTGCTGGGCGAGGAGATCCTCGAACACATCCCGCTGGTGCGTTCCATCTATGGTGCAGCCAAGCAGATTTCGGAGACGATGTTTTCCAACAAGGGCAAATCGTTCCGCAAGGTAGTGCTGATCCGTTATCCGCAGAAGGAGACCTGGAGCCTGGCGTTCCAGACCAGCGACACCCTGGGCGAACTCAACGCCAAGGTGCCGGGCAACATGATCAGCGTGTTCGTGCCCACCACACCCAACCCGACTTCCGGCTTCCTGCTGATGGTGCCGCCCGAAGACGTCATCGAACTGGAGATGAACGTGGACGAGGCGCTCAAGATGATCATCTCTTTGGGCGTGATCGTGCCGGTCTGGCCAAGGCCGGAGGTGGCGGCAGTTGCACCGAAAGAGCCCGCCCCGTAACATTCCGCGGCTTAAAAACCCTCTCCCATTGGGAGAGGGTGCCCCGAAAGGGGCGGGTGAGGGTGCGGTGAACTTTGGCCGCGATGTTACCTTGACCCTCACCCCTGACCCCTCTCTCGGAGGGAGAGGGGAAACGATCAAATTTCTTTAAAGACAAATCGAATTTCAGGAATCCTCATGCGCACCCATTATTGCGGGCAGGTCAACGAATCACTGCTGGATCAGGAAATCACTCTCGCCGGCTGGGTCCATCGGCGGCGCGATCACGGCGGCGTGATCTTCGTCGATCTGCGCGACCGCGAGGGTCTGGTGCAGGTGGTGTTCGATCCGGACCGCGCCGAATTGTTTGCCGCGGCCGAGAGTCTGCGCAACGAGTTCGTGGTGAGCGTGAAGGGCAAGCTACGCCGTCGTCCCAAGGGCACCGAGAATCCCAACCTCGCCAGCGGCCAGGTCGAGATGCTGGCGCTGTCGATGGAGATACTGAATCGCGCCGAGACGCCGCCGTTCATGCTCGACGAGGACGACGTCAACGAGGAACGCCGGTTGCAGTTTCGTTATGTCGATCTGCGCCGTCCGATCATGCAGCAGCGTCTGCGTCTGCGGCATCGCGTCACCAGTTCGCTGCGCCGTTATCTCGACGGGCAGGGCTTCATCGATCTGGAAACACCGATCCTCACCAAGCCGACGCCGGAAGGCGCGCGCGATTACCTGGTGCCGAGCCGCACCCATCCGGGCCGCTTCTTTGCGTTGCCGCAGTCACCGCAGATCTTCAAGCAACTGTTCATGATGGCGGGCTTCGACCGCTATTATCAGATCGCGCGTTGTTTCCGCGACGAAGATCTGCGCGCCGACCGGCAGCCGGAGTTCACCCAGCTCGATATCGAGACCTCGTTCCTGAACGAGGATCAGATCATGGACATCATGGAAGCCATGATCCGGCACACCTTCAAGGAAGTGCTGGACGTCGAGCTGCCGAATCCGTTCCCGCGTCTGCCGTATGAAGAAGCCATGCGCCGTTACGGTTCCGACAAACCGGACCTGCGCATCGCGCTGGAACTGGTGGACGTCGCCGATCTGGTCAAGGACTGCGAGTTCAAGGTGTTCGCCGGTCCGGCGAATGCGAAAGATGGCCGAGTCGCCGCGCTGCGCCTGCCGAAGGGTGGCGAGATGGCGCGCAGCGAGATCGACGAGTGCACCGCGTTCGTGGGTCGTTACGGCGCCCGCGGATTGGCATATATAAAGGTGAACGAACTGGCGAAAGGCCGCGAGGGCCTGCAATCGCCGATCATCAAGTTCCTGTCGGACGATGCCCTGGATGGCATCCTCAAACGCACTGGTGCCGAGAACGGCGACGTGATCTTCTTCGGCGCCGACAAGGCCAGGATCGTCAACGATGCGCTCGGTGCATTACGCCTTAAACTCGGCCAGGACCGCGGTCTGGTGAAAGGTGAGTGGGCGCCGCTGTGGGTGGTCGAGTTCCCGATGTTCGAGTGGGACGAGAAGGACAAGCGCTGGATCTTCCTGCATCACCCGTTCACCGCTCCCAAGGTCGACGATATCTCCGTCATGGAAAAAGATCCGGGCGGCATCCGTTCGCGCGCCTACGACATGGTGCTGAACGGCACCGAACTTGGCGGCGGCTCGATCCGTATCCACAACCAGGACATGCAGGCGGCGGTGTTCCGCATGCTCGGCATCTCCGACGAGGATGCGCGCGAGAAGTTCGGCTTCCTGCTCGACGCACTCAAGTCCGGTTGCCCGCCGCACGGCGGCTTGGCGTTCGGTATGGATCGGCTGGTGATGCACATGACCGGAGCGCCCAATATCCGTGAAGTGATCGCGTTCCCGAAGACGCAGACCGCGTGGGATCCGCTCACCGATGCACCGGCCGCCGCCAGCGACGCGCAGTTGAAGGAATTGCATGTCCGCGTGCGGATGCCCGCAGATGGAAAGAGCACGTAGTGCTCACCTTGTTCCTTCTCCCCTGTGCGCGACCGCCAGAGATGGCGGAAGTCCCGGAAATGCAGGAGCAGTTTCCGGGAGGAGAAGGAAGGATGAGGGGGAGTTTTCTTGTCACCCCTCACCCCAACCCTCTCCCACCAGGGGAGAGGGAGCAAAGAAAATGACTTTGTTTAAACGCCCGGAATCCGTACTGGTCGTCATCCATACCGCCGGCGGAGAGGTGCTGCAACTGCGCCGACACGAGCCGGCGGGCTTCTGGCAATCGGTTACCGGTAGTCTCGCCGGGAACGAGACGCCGTCAAAAGCCGCGATTCGTGAAGTACTGGAAGAGACCGGCCTGGTTGCCGACGACGGACTCACGGATACCGGTGTCACCAACCGCTACCCGATCCATCCTGCCTGGCAACATAAATTCGCCCCGGGCGTCAAAGAGAACACCGAATACGTATTTTCTTTGCAGTTGCCGGAAAGGAGCGATATCCGGCTCGATCCGGCGGAACACAGCGAGTACCGCTGGTTACCGCGCGAGGCAGCCGCGGCAGCCGCCGGTTCGCATACCGATCGTGACGCGATTCTCGCGCTGGTGCCAGCGACCTGAATTGCGGGATTGCGTCGTCACTGCGTTCCTCGCAATGACAATTATCAGAACAGATGTCATCGCGAGGCCCTTGGCCGACGCGATCCCGGCTTTGCTACCTCCGTTTTTGCCGGAGGAGTAAAATAACCGGTCAAGCGTTCCGTTTCGCGGACGAGGTAACACGCTCCATGTCCAATACCGCACTTGCCTTCGATCAGTACGTCGAGCTGGAAGACGATTCCTGCGACACGCGCATCCGAGCCGCGAAGGAAAAACTCGCCGGCCACGCGGTCATCCTCGGGCATCACTATCAGCGCGAGGAAGTGTACCGGCATGCCGACCTGACCGGCGACTCGCTGAAACTTGCGCGGCTGGCTTCCGAAGTGGACGCTGAATATATCGTGTTCTGTGGCGTGCATTTCATGGCGGAAGTCGCGGATATCCTCTCGCGTCCGGATCAGAAAGTGATCCTGCCCGATCTTGCGGCGGGTTGTTCGATGGCAGACATGGCAAGCCTCGCCAAAGTCGAGACCGCCTGGCGCGAACTCGCGAGTGTGCTCGATCCGGATGAACACATCACGCCGATCACCTATATAAACTCTGCTGCGGACCTGAAAGCCTTCTGCGGCCGCCACGGCGGTATCGTCTGTACCAGCACCAATGCCGGCAGTGTCTTGCAATGGGCGTTCAGGCAGCGCGAGAAAGTACTGTTCTTCCCGGACCAGCATCTGGGGCGCTGGAGTGGTTACAAGCTCGGCGTGCCGCTGGACGAGATGGCGGTGTGGGATTTCAACCAGCCGATGGGCGGGCTGACGCCGGAGCAGATTCGCAAGGCCAAGATACTGTTATGGAATGGCCATTGTTCGGTGCATCAGATGTTCCAGCCCGAGCATATCGATCGGTTCAAACTGAAATACCCGGATGCGAAGATCATCTGTCATCCGGAATGTGGATTCGAAGTCTGCCGGAAATCGGAGTTCGTCGGCTCGACGGAATACATCCAGAACACCATCCGCGCGGCCGGGCCTGGCAGCCGCTGGCTGGTAGGGACGGAGTTGAATCTGGTGAACCGCTTGCACGAGGAAGTAAAGGCGAAAGGCATCAATGTGCATTTCATGTCGCCGATCGTGTGCATGTGTTCGACGATGTTCAGGATCGATCCGCAGCATTTTGCCTGGACGCTGGAGAATCTGGTGGAGGGGAATGTTGTGAATCAGATCAAGGTGCCGGTGGGGGAGGCGAAGCAGGCGAAGTTGGCGTTGGAGAAGATGCTGGAAGTCAAAGTCTGAAAATCATAAGTCGTCGCCTCCTGACCGGGGGCATCCAAAGATAAACTCAGATGGGCTTACCACCCAACCAGGAGACGACGATGACACTGTACTGCGGAATAGATTTGCACAGCAACAACAGCATGATTTCATTGATTGACGAAGCGGATCGTGTGGTCAGTGAAAAGCGTCTGGATAATACGCTTGAAGCCATCGAACACCATCTACAGCCCTTTCAGGATGACATCAGCGGTATCGTTGTAGAGTCCACCTACAACTGGTATTGGTTGGTCGATGGGTTAATGGAACGGGGCTATCCGCTGCATTTGGCAAACACCCTGGCCATCCAGCAATACAACGGCATCAAATATACCAACGATGCCACCGACGCACGGTTTCTCGCCCATCTGCTCCGGCTCAAGATCTTGCCGACCGGTTATATCTACCCGAAAGCGATGCGTCCGGTACGCGACCTGTTGAGGCGCCGGCTGTTGTTGGTCAAACAACGTACCGCGCAGTTACTGAGCTTGCAAGGCATGATCGGGCGGCATACCGGCCAGCGCCTGAGTGGCCTTAAAATGAAGCAGCTCAAACCGGGCGACCTGGCCCGCCATTTCGGATCAGCCGCGGCCCTGTTTGCCGCCCAACAAAACCACCGACTGATACAGCAGTTGAATACGCAAATTGAAGCGATGGAAGCCTTTGTGCTGGCGCGCTGCCAGGACAGTGAACAGTATGCCCTCATCACCAGCACCCCAGGCATTGGGAAAATACTGGGCATGACGATTTTGCTGGAGACCGGCCCCATTGAGCGCTTTCCCCAAGTAGGGCATTACTCCTCCTATGCACGCTGCGTGCCCTCGGACCGCATCAGCAATGGCAAATCCAAGGGCAAGGGAAATACGAAAAACGGTAACCGCTATCTGGCCATGGCCTTTGTAGAGGCCGCACATTACGCCGCCATCTGGGAGCCACGCATCAGGCGCTACTACCAGCGCAAGTGCCGGAAAGTGCCGGTGATGGTTGCCAAGAAAACGGTCGCCAACAAACTCACCCGCGCGTGTTATCACATGTTGAAAAACCGCACGGTTTTTGACGTGACGCGCGCCTTTGGGTAACCCGGTTTCAGGTGATGAGATCGAAAGGGGTCTGGCGGATGAGCCCGGAGCTCTGAATATCCATCACCTGATCTTGATTGCGGTTTTTTGTGAAGTGCCCTCAGTGCAAGCTCGCGGGAGACTGACGACCAGTCCTTTACTCTGTACGCATTAGATACACTGGGGTACCGATTATTTAATGGGGCCGCAACGCGGCCAGGGGCCATCGTCCACTTGCCTCACGGCAACGCGAATGACCTTGATCCTGATGGGTGACTGAAGCACTTCCTTTCGAAGTAGCTCAAGACATAAAATCGGACGCATGACACGCTAACCGACCAAGTAACATTTTTTAGGGTGGCTGCACTTCGTTCTTTATCGCCCTGTTGACAGATGACGACTTATGGGTGAC
>DASSKW010000109.1:0-3816 GCA_035690065.1 Gammaproteobacteria bacterium | reverse complement strand
CGAGATGGTGATGCCGGGCGACAACATCAAGATGGTGGTGAGCCTGATCAACCCGATCGCGATGGAAGACGGCTTGCGCTTCGCCATCCGCGAAGGCGGCCGCACCGTCGGTGCCGGCGTCGTCGCCAAGATTATCGAGTAGGAACGGCCTCTGGCCGCGATTCGAGAGAAGCAGGTTTTTTGTACAGGCCAGTAGCTCAATTGGCAGAGCGGCGGTCTCCAAAACCGCAGGTTGGGGGTTCGATTCCCTCCTGGCCTGCCATTAGTACGGCCACACAGATACAGGTTTGACAGACACGATGAATGACAAACCGGAAGTCCAGGGCGGCGGACTCGATACGGTGAAATTTCTGGGCGCGATCATCCTGATCGTGGGCGGGATTTTTGCCTATTACTGGTTCCAGGCCCAGAACGAATTAGTGCGCGGCGGTTATGTCGTGCTCGGACTGGTATTGGGGGGCGCACTCGCGTACCAGACCCGTCTGGGTGGCGCCACCTGGGGTTTCATCGCCAGCTCACGCAACGAAGTGCGCAAGGTGGTGTGGCCGACCCGTGAAGAGACTATCCAGACTACGCTCGCCGTGATCGTGGTGGTGCTGATCGTCGGCGTGATGATGTGGCTGCTGGACATCTTCCTGTTCTGGGCGCTGCGCGGCCTGACCGGTCAGGGAGGTTAAGCCGATGTCCCTGCGCTGGTACGTGGTACATGCCTATTCGGGTTTCGAATCGTCCGTGAAGCGTTCGCTCGCAGAGCGCGTGAAACGCAGCGAACTGACGGAGAAATTCGGCGAGATCCTGGTGCCCACCGAGGAAGTGGTGGAGATGCGCGAAGGCCAGAAACGCCGCAGTGAACGCAAATTCTTCCCCGGCTATGTGCTGGTGCAGATGGAACTGGATGACGAGACCTGGCACCTGGTGAAGAGTGTGCCGAAGGTCATGGGTTTCATCGGTGGGACGCCTGACAAGCCGGCGCCGATCACCGACAAGGAAGCCAATGCGATCCTGCAACGCGTGCAGGAAGGCGTCGAGAAACCGCGCCCGAAAGTATTGTTCGAGCCGGGCGAGATCGTGCGTGTGACCGATGGACCGTTCAACGATTTCAACGGCGTGGTCGAGGAAGTGAATTACGAGAAGAACCGGTTGCGGGTCGCGGTGCTGATTTTCGGCCGCTCCACGCCGGTGGAACTGGAATTCAGTCAGGTCGAAAAGTCCTGACGTTTGGAATGTGGGAGCGGCGATATTCGCCGTGACACAGGGATCGCGGCCGGGACAGCCGCTCCCACCGATAACAGCAGGGAGATGCGGGGAGCCGACCTGACAGCGGCGGCGCTAACACCCACGAGGAGAGCAACATGGCCAAGAAGATTCAGGCATTCGTCAAACTGCAGATCCCTGCAGGTCAGGCGAACCCGAGCCCGCCGGTCGGTCCGGCACTCGGTCAGCAGGGCGTGAACATCATGGAGTTCTGCAAGGCGTTCAACGCGCAGACGCAGAAACTCGAACCGGGTCTGCCGACACCGGTGGTGATCACGGTCTACAGCGATCGCAGCTTCACCTTCATCACCAAGACGCCGCCGGCGTCGGTGTTGATCCGCAAGGCCATCGGCCTGGCGAAGGGCAGCGCGAACCCGAACACCGTCAAGGTGGGCAAGATCAACCGCAAACAGCTCGAAGAGATTGCCAAGGTCAAGATGCCGGACATCACGGCAGCCGATCTCGATGCAGCAGTACGCACCATCGCGGGCAGCGCCCGTAGCATGGGCGTCGACGTGGAGGGTCTGTAAATGGCCAAGCTCGGTAAACGTTTGCGCGCGGCGAAAGAAAAGATCACGGCTGGCAAGTTCTATGCCGTGGACGAAGCGCTGTCGCTCATCAAGGAAACCTCCAAGGTCAAGTTCCGCGAGTCAGTCGACGTCGCGGTCAACCTCGGTATCGATGCCAAGAAATCCGATCAGGTGGTGCGCGGCTCGACCGTGTTGCCGCACGGCACCGGCAAGAGTGTCCGCGTCGCGGTGTTCGCGCAGGGCGCGAATGCGGAAGCGGCCAAGAAAGCCGGCGCCGACATCGTCGGTTTCGAGGATCTGGCCGAGAGCATCAAGGCCGGCAAGATGGATTTCGATGTCGTGATCGCGAGTCCCGATGCGATGCGGTTGGTCGGCCAGTTGGGTCAGGTGCTGGGTCCGCGCGGCCTGATGCCGAACCCGAAAGTCGGCACCGTGACGCCGGATGTGGCGAATGCGGTGAAGAACGCGAAATCAGGTCAGGTGCGTTACCGCGCTGACAAGGCCGGCATCGTGCATTGCACGATCGGCAAGGCCGATTTTGAAGTGAACGCGCTGAAGGAAAACCTGCAGGCGTTGCTGGCTGACCTTAACAAGGTGAAGCCGGCCACAGCGAAAGGTATCTATGTGCAGAAGATCACTGTGACCTCGACCATGGGGCCGGGCATCGCGGTGGATCAGAACTCGCTCGCGCTGTAAACGGCGTGGCGATCGAATTGCAGGAGCGCCTTCCAGGCGCGATTTGAATCGCGGCAGGATGCCGCTTCTGCAGTAAACAGTTTTGATGCGGCCAGAGCGTATGTCTGGCACGTCAAAGACCGTGAGTGAAGCCTGTCTGGATGACGGGCGACTTAATGACGGCGACGTCGGCTCACGCAGACGGTGGTATCCGGATCAGGCAACTGGTTTGGTCACCGTGATGCCCTCACGGGCAAGGGTGGACGCAGAACGGACTCGGCGTCTGGTGTAACGGTGCAAATCAGGAGGTAATCATCCGTGCCGATGAGACTGGAAGAGAAACAGGCTCTTGTTGCCGAGGTGAACGCGATCGCGGCGAAGGCATTTTCTGCCCTCACTGCCGAATATCGCGGACTGACCGTCGAACAGATCACCAGCCTGCGCGTGAAAGCGCGTCAGGACGGCGTCTGGTTGAAGGTCGTCAAGAACACCCTGGCCAAACGAGCCATCGCAGGTACCGAGTACGAGTGCCTGCAGGATTCCCTGAAGGGACCGCTGATCCTGGCGTTCTCCAAAGAGGATCCAGGTGCAGCCGCGCGGATCGCGAAGGCTTTCGCCAAGGACAACGAACAGTTCGTGGTCAAGGCACTTGCCCTGGGTGGCAAGTTGCTGCCGGCCACGGACCTTGAACGGCTTGCCAAACTGCCGACCCGTGAGCAGGCACTCGCCACGCTCATGGCCGTCATGAAGGCGCCGATCGAGAAGTTCGTGCGGACTCTGGCCGAGCCTCACGCCAAGCTGGTGCGTACGGTAGCCGCCGTGCGCGATCAGAAGCAGGCTGCTTGATAAACCGATTCGGAACCATATATCTCAGGAGTTATGACAATGGCTGTTTCTAAAGAAGACATTCTGGAAACCATTTCCAAGATGAGCGTGATGGAAGTCGTGGATCTGATTTCCGCGATGGAAGAGAAGTTTGGCGTGTCCGCCGCTGCTGCTGTGGCCGTGGCCCCCGCCGGTGGTGGTGCCGCAGCGGCCCCCGCCGAAGAGCAGACCGAATTCACCGTGGTGCTGAAGGCCATCGGCGAGAAGAAGGTCGAAGTGATCAAGGTGGTGCGTGCGATCACCGGGCTGGGCTTGAAAGAAGCCAAGGACCTGGTGGAAGGCGCCCCGCAGAACGTCAAGGAAGCCGTGTCGAAAGACGATGCTGCCAAGTTCAAGAAGGACTTGGAAGCCGCCGGTGCGACCGTCGAGATCAAGTAAGTGCAGGATGCACTTATCCCGGACAGCACATGGATGTGCGTTGATCCGGGATCCAGTGTAGTAACGGCTGCACTTATCCCGGACAGCACATGGA
>DASSKW010000108.1:0-8340 GCA_035690065.1 Gammaproteobacteria bacterium | reverse complement strand
CAACACTTCGGTAGGCGTGGCGAAATACAGATAGCCATCGTGGATACCGATACCGCTGGTACCCCGGGCGGCACCGAAGTATTTCACGATGTCGGCACGACCATCGCCATCGGTATCGCGCAAGGCCGCGATGGCGCCGCGGTCATGTTCCGATTGCAAGGCGACGTACACATCGCCGTTGGTGTTCACGACTAGATGTCGTGCGGTACCCAGATCATCGGCGAACACGCTGGCACAGAATCCTGCCGGCAGGCTGATGCCGCCATTGTCAGGTGCGCAGTGAAAAGTGGCCGCGACGCTATTCGATGATACGAATATGCATCCCAATAACAGGATGGAGTTGAGAAACCTTTCCATGCTCGCCTCTGTCGCCGGATGGTGGGTTGTCAATCGATAGTAAACAGGCTCAATACCGAACGATACTGGGTCGGCGTCAGTTGTGCCGCAGTGGGCGTACCGGGCGCCATCGCATCGGTATCGTCCTCTGCATAATTCGATCCACCGGTGTTGTACATGGTGAGGCCACCGAATACTTCATACTGGCCGGTGGCCAGTTGCGTACCGGTGTTGTCGGCCTGATCCCAGTCCACGGTGAAGGTCTGGGTCTCATACGGCTTGAAGGTGAGCGACGTGAACGAATCGGTGAACGACTGGCTCGCCGACCAATTCCATACGGTGGTGGCGGTGCCCAGATCAACCACCGCGAAATTGTATTGCTCGCCGGTGTTGAACCAGAGTGTCTGCGTGGCATCGCTGCGATTATAGACCGTCAGTTTCAGAACGACCGTCTTACCAGCGGTGAAGGTGCTAAGCACATTGCCGCTGGTATCTTCGAGGCTGAGGGAGGTGACGAATACCGGCGAGCCATCGGTCTGGTTGTCCTGTTTCTGGCACTGGCTGGTACCCAGCACTGCCACGGTGCAAAACAGGATGGCCATGGTCCGCAAGATGCGCTGCAGCATTTATCGTCTCCCATTCTTCATTCAAAGGTCGCTGGATGCTACCGGGCGGGAGTCCAAGCATAGACTGCGGCCATGCCCGGATACAAACCGGCGCCCAAGGCCTTCGATGCTATGATGCAGCACGGGGACTTTGACGGGTTTTGGGTGGCATGGAACACAATACGCTGCGCTCCATACTGATCCTGCTCGCTGTCGCGGTGATCGTGGTGGCGACGTTGCGGCGCTTGCGCCTGCCGTCAGTACTCGCCTATCTCTTCACCGGCCTGCTGGTAGGCCCGCATCTGCTGGGCTGGATCGCCGACAGCAGCGACACCCGGGATCTGGCCGAATTCGGGGTGGTGTTCCTGCTGTTCACCCTGGGGCTCGAGTTCTCGTTACCGCGCCTGATCGTGATGCGCAAGGCGGTGTTCGTACTGGGCGGCGCACAGGTCCTGTTCACCACGCTCGGTACTGCAATCGCAGCCTCATTGTTCGGTGCGCGCATCCCGGTCGCCATCGTGCTCGGGGGCGCGTTCGCCATGTCTTCGACGGCGATCGTGGTCAAACAACTTTCCGAACAGACCGAACTCGGTCTGCAACATGGACGCCTCGCCGTCGCAGTGTTGCTGTTCCAGGACCTCGCGGTCATCCCTTTCCTGATCCTGATCCCGGCGCTGACTCACGGTACCGGTACTGCCATCGCCGGCGACATGGCCTGGGCATTCTTCAAGGGTCTGCTGGTATTCGTGGTGATCCTCGCGTTTGGTCGCTGGGTGTTGCGTCCGGCGTTCCATCAGATCGCCAGCGCGCGCAGTGCCGAACTGTTCACCATCGCGGCCTTGCTGGTGACGCTGGTGGCGGCCTGGAGCACCGCCGAGATGGGCTTGTCGCTCGCCTTGGGCGCATTCCTCGCCGGCATGATGCTGGCCGAGACCGAGTACCGGCACCAGGTGGAAGCGGACATCCGTCCGTTCCGCGACATCCTGCTGGGTTTGTTTTTCATCACCGTCGGCATGCTGCTCAATCCGCACACCGTGTTGCGGCACTGGTGGCTGTTGCTGATCGCAGTCACCTTGTTGCTGGTCTTCAAGACCGTGTTGATTACGCTGTTGAGCCATGTGTTGGGCGCGGATCGTGCAGCTTCGTTGCGTACCGGCCTGGTGCTGGCGCAGGGTGGCGAGTTTGGATTCGCGTTGCTGGCACTGGGCTTGTCCGCAGAGGTGATCCGCGCGCCGCTCGCGGAGTTCGGCCTCGCCGTGATCGTGGTGAGCATGATTATCAGTCCGTTACTGATTCGCGCCAACCGGGTGCTCGCGGCGCGCATCTTTCCCGCCAGCGAAGCGGATGAACGCGACCGCCTGCAACACGACATCGGCGAACATCAGATACACAACCAGGATCATGTGCTGATCGTCGGTTACGGTCGTGTCGGCCAGAACGTGGCGCGCTTCCTGGAACAGGAGGATTTCGCGTTCGTCGCGCTGGATCTGGATCCGGTGCGCGTGAAACGCGCGCGTGAAGCCGGCGATCCGGTGTACTACGGCGACGGTACCAACCCCGATATTCTCAAGGCGGCCGGTATCGAACAAGCGCGCGCCGTGGTCATCAGTTATTTCCAGGTGCCTACGGCGTTGAAGATATTGCAGCACGTGAAGAAGATCCGGCCGGACATCCCGGTACTGGTGCGCACCCGCGACGACACCGATCTGGACAAGCTGATGGAAGCAGGGGCCACCGAGGTCATCCCCGAGACCATGGAATCGAGTCTCATGGTGGCCTCGCATCTGCTGCATATATTAGGGATGCCGATGAGCAAGATCCTGCGCAAGGTCCAGGAAGTGCGCAGCCATCGTTACAGCCTGCTGCGCAGCGTGTTCCGTGGCCAGGATGCCTTGCCGATCAATCCGTCGCATGCGTTCCGCGAGCAACTCTATACGGTGACGCTCGACAAGGGCGCGTTCGCCATCGATCACCGGATCGGCGAACTCAACCTGAAAGATGCCGGCGTGGTGGTGACTGCGTTGCGCCGCGAAGGCGTGGTCGGCCGGCAACCTGCAGCGGATACACAGCTCAAGGAAGGCGACGTGGTAGTGCTGTGGGGCACGCCGGAAGATCTGGAATACAGCGAGGAACGCCTGCTACGCGGCACCTGAAAATCGTTCTTTTGGTTTCTGGCTGGATGGAAACTGGAATCTCTGGTATCCAAAGACGTCTTAACTTTAATAGTCCGGGAAAACAAAATGTTGAAGATCGGTACGCCGCTGACACCCAATGCCACCCGCGTGATGCTGTTCGGTTCGGGTGAATTGGGCAAGGAAGTCATCATCGAACTGCAGCGCTTCGGTGTCGAGACCATCGCCGTGGATCGCTATGCGAATGCGCCGGGGATGCAGGTGGCACATCGCCATCACGTCATCAACATGCTGGACGGTGCCGAGATCCGGCGTTTGGTGGAACTCGAGAAACCACATTACATCGTGCCGGAGATCGAGGCGATCGCCACGCCCACCCTGCTGGAACTGGAGCAGGAAGGCTGGACCGTGATTCCGACCGCACGTACTGCACGGCTTACCATGGATCGGGAAGGTATCCGGCATCTGGTCGCGGAAGAATTGCGATTGCGCACGTCACCCTACAAATATGCCGACAGCTTCGAGGAATTTACCGCTGCAATAAATCTTATCGGTATGCCATGTGTGGTGAAACCGGTGATGAGTTCGTCCGGCAAGGGTCAGAGCACGCTCTACCAGGCAACGGAGATCGAAGCCGCGTGGCAGTACGGTCAGGAAGGCGGTCGAACCGGCAAGGGCCGCATGATCGTTGAAGGATTCGTGGATTTCGACTACGAGATCACCTTGCTCACAGTGCGCCACGCAGGCGGCACCAGTTTCTGCGAACCCATCGGCCACCGTCAGGAAGCAGGCGACTACCGCGAATCCTGGCAGCCGCAGCCGATGCGTCCCAAAGCCCTGGCCGAAGCACAGCGCATGGCAAGACTGATCTCCGACGATCTCGGTGGCCGTGGCGTGTTCGGCATGGAATTCTTTATAAAGGGTGATGAGGTCTGGTTCAGTGAAGTCTCGCCACGCCCGCACGACACCGGGCTGGTTACCCTGATCTCGCAGGACTTGTCCGAGTTCGCCCTGCACGCACGCGCGATTCTGGGTTTGCCCATCCCGGTGATCCGCCAGTTCGGACCGTCGGCGTCGGCGGTGATATTGCCACACGGAAATTCCACACAACCTTTATATGAGAACATCGATACGGCGTTGCAGGAACCGGATACCCTATTGCGGCTGTTCGGCAAACCGGAGATAAAGGGTCACCGGCGCATGGGCGTCACCCTGGCGCGTGCCGACAGCATCGAACAGGCACGCGATAAAGCCAGCCGCGCGGCAGCCGCTGTCACCGTCCAACTCAAGTGAGATCGTCACCATGAACGGCATCGCCCGGATTAATCCCGGCCCCGGCAAACTGTGGAGATTCCTGCAGTTCCCGATCACACGCATCGTGATCGCGATACTGGCATTGATGATCGTGATCACCGTGATACAGATCGGTGCCAAGGCCCTGCACTTGTCTCCACACTCGCCGTCGGGCGTACTGGTGGCGCTGATCCTCATAGTGGCGGTCATAACCACCTATCAGTGTTATGTGCGGCTCATAGAGCGTCGGCTGGTCGGCGAATATGCGTTCGCCGGTGCTGTCGCCGAGTTCAGCCGTGGCTTCCTGATCGGTATGTCATTGTTCGCATGCACCATATTGGTCCTGTGGTTGTGCGGGGCGGCGAATATCTCGACGGGCGGCGGCTGGCGAGCCCTGGGTTATCCGCTGCTGGGCGCGTTGCTGGCCGGCGTCATCGAAGAAACGCTGATACGCGGCGTGCTGTTCCGGATCATCGAGGAGAGCCTCGGTAGCTGGATCGCGCTCGCGCTCTCGGCCGCCGTGTTCGGTGCATTGCACGCATTCAATCCAGGCGCGACAGCGGTAAGCAGCGTCGCCATCGCACTTGAAGCCGGCATCCTGCTGGCGGCGGTTTTCATGTACACGCGTCGCTTGTGGATGGCGATCGGTCTGCACGCGGCCTGGAACTTCACCGAGGGCGGTATCTTTGGCGCCAGCGTGTCCGGGACCGATGCGCACGGTTTATTGACCAGCACGTTCTCGGGCTCCACATGGCTGACGGGCGGCAAGTTCGGACCGGAAGCCTCGATAGTAGCTATCATCGTATGCCTGACAGCCGGGGTGATATTCCTGTGGCTGGCAGGAAAACGTCATTTCATCGCACCGCCGGTATGGCGGCGCAGCAAAACGGGAGCCTGAAAAACATGCCTTCCTTCGATGCCGTATCAAAAGTCGAAACTGCAGAACTCACCAATACAATCGATCAGGTGAATCGCGAGATCATCGGTCGTTACGACTTCAAGGGCTCCAGCGCCAAAATAGAACGCTCGGAGAACCTGCTGACCTTATTCGGTGATAGCGAGTTTCAGGTCAAACAGGTACAGGATATCCTCTACACCAAGGCTGCCAAGCGCGGCATCGATGTCGCCAGCTTCGACGCGCAAAAGATCGAGGCTATCGGTGGCGACAAGGCCAAGCAGATCATCAACGTCAAACAGGGGATTGAAAAGGAACTGGCGAAGAAGATCGTCAAGCTGATCAAGGATAGTGGGTTAAAAGTGCAAGCCGCGATCCAGGGCGATGAAGTGCGCATCAGCGGCAAGAAACGTGACGATCTGCAGTCCGCGATCACACTGCTACGCGGCGCCAAGCTCGAACAGCCGCTGCAGTTCACCAATTTTCGGGATTGAACCGTCCTACCGGAATTATCGCGGTCGGAAGCCGCTCCTGCAATTGGTATTTATTTTCCGGTAGGCGCGGCCTCCGGCCGCGATGATGGACGCGCACACCGGTATTCAGCCTCCCGGCGCTGTCTCCCGGAACGACGGGCGCGTCATCAGCCTGTCGTAGTAACGGCCCAATTGCGGATGATGTGCACGCCAGGCAAGCTCCGGCAACCGGAACTCAAGCCAGCCCAGTGCCGCACCAACCGCGATATCAGCGAGCGTCAGTCGCTCGCTGACACACCAGTCGCGGCCGCCAAGCTGCTCGGCCATGACATCGAGCCCCGCATTCACTTTGCCGCGTTGCCGCGCAACCCATCTTTCGCTGCATTGCGGCGCATCGCGTTGAGTCTGTTCCAGGCGAATCAATACACCGGCATCCAGCACGCCGTCGGCCAGCGCTTCCCAGCGCAACACATCGATGCGTTTGGCGAATGTTTCGGAGATGAGCGAGTGTGCGGGCGGTTGTGAATCCAGGTACTGACAAATCACGCGCGAATCGTAGAGTGCGCCGCCATCGTCGAGCAACAGGCAAGGCACCTTGCCGAGCGGATTGCTGCGCTGGATCGTGCTATTGGCCGACCAGACGTCTTCGGCCAGCCATTCATATTCCGTTTGTTTTTCCGCCAGCACGATACGCACCTTGCGCACATAAGGGCTGGATAACGAACCGATGAGTTGCATGGCTTGCCTGCTCCGCTTGAGACCGGGACCACAGCAGGTATTTTACGTCCGATTGCACCGTGCTGAGACAGAATTACGTGTTTCGGACCCGAATCAGATACATCATTGTCTGTCGGAGAGGTGTCTATGGTAACCGCAGGGAAGCGGGCGGTCGTGTCGCGGGAAATGACGCGGGATTCAATCACCGGAAAATACGTTTCGGTATTCCTTCTCATCACCTTGTGCACCGAAGCGCACGTCAACCATGCCGGCAAATACACTGAATTGCATGTTATCCATGCCGCCGGCCTGCTCCTGCAGGGAATTGCCGAACAGATGCACATTGCTCATGAACCCATGCCGCTCGGGTGGGCCATAGTATTTGCCGTTCAGACTCATGATCGCCAGGCCGAAGGTGCTGGCAACCTTGATGACGCCGGGCCGGGCATCGCCCGAGATCACATGCAGGCGGCCGGTTCGCACATGAGCCTGCAACGGGCCGCCGGGGCTGTGGATGGTGAGGTCGCCATAATTCAGGCGCGCGTTCACACCGCCCTGGATACCGTTGATGACAAGTTGTCCGGCCTCAGCGCTGGCGACGACCCTCAACCTTGCCGGAAGCGTGATGGTCCATTGCTGTTTGACGTCGCTGTGCGATGCGCCGGAAGGGTAAACCAGCGAAAGTGCCAGAGATTGGCCCTGCCGATCCTGACGGATTTCCGCCGCTTGCAGATCGTGGGTAGTGGTGCCGCTCATCCAGTGATACAAACCGAGGAAGCTGCGCTCGCTCTGCCGCATATCGAGCTGCACGTGGATTGCATCGTCGCTGGAGGGACCGAGTCTGATTTGACCGCTGCCCGCTGTCAGTTTCAGGCTGGTAATACCCGTCGCGGGAATTTCGGCATTCAGCATGCCGGGAGTTGCGCTCCAGACTGCACTGCTGGCGACCAGCAACAAGAGCCCGATTCCACTGGCCAATGGTTTCATTTACCGTACTCCCGAGCCGCTCCGACATGCAGCGTCACTTCACCGATGTTGACTTCCAGATCCATCTTGTCCGGCCCTTTACCGCTGATATCGATGCTGCGTCCGAGCCCGCTGTGATGGATGTTGTCGTGACTGATCGTCCGGCTTTTCATGTAAAAGCGTGCATCGCCGATCGTGGTGCTCAGTTTGATATCGCCGGGCTGGCTCGTGGCAGAGATAGCGCGAATCTGCCCGACGTTTACCGTCGCCTTCATCGGTCCACGTGGCGTATTCAACGTGACCTCGCCGACATTGAGGCTGACATCTACGCCACCGGCCACCCCATCGAGCGATAACTGGCCAACTTTCATCTGAATCTTGACTGCGAGTCTTGCCGGCACCTGGATCTCCCAGGTCTGTTTGACATCGCCTTCATCGAGATGGTCGGGGTATTTCAGCGAATAATCGATGCCGTCCGCCTGCCGCTGCTGTTGCAGCGTGATCTGTTCGATCGCCTGCGCAGTGGTATCGCTCATCCAGTGAAAGAACCACAGGAAGTTCTGCGATTTCCGTTCGAGCCGGACGTGCACGTGCACGTCGTCATCGGGCGAGGCTGTCACCTTGAGCTGGCCGACGCCGGCGACAAACGTGATCCGGTTTACGCCCGCGGCCGGCGAGGTAGCCTGCAAGATACGGCTGGTATCGGCGGCCTGTATTGCGAACGGCAGGCAAGCCAGAAACAGGATCGGTGCGATGAGGCGACGCATGACGAAGCTCTCCTGTATGAACTCAAGACGGCTTATTTACCGGAGCCGCTCTTGAGGATGACCAGCTCACAGATGACTTTCTGCACACCAGCGGTGCTGGCCGCCAGTGCCACCGCCCGCCCCAGTACCGCAGCATCATCCACCGTACCTTGCAGG
>DASSKW010000107.1:0-15349 GCA_035690065.1 Gammaproteobacteria bacterium | reverse complement strand
ATGGGTTCGGAAGAAGGTGGTGATGCGGGCGAAGGTGGCGCCTGATCCCACCATGATGAGGTCTGTCATTGTTTGAACGCCCGAAGAGCGGTGAACGTGCCGTTCTGGTTCATCTGAATCTCGATCCCCTTACCGGAAACGAATTGCTGCAGGAATTCACCGGACTTGCGGTTGCCGCAGGCGCCGAAGTGCTGGCTGTGGTGACCGGTAACCGGCGAGTGCCGGAAGCGCATTTCTTTATCGGTGTAGGCAAGGCCGAGGAAGTGCGGACGCTGGTGAAGGAGCACAAAGCGGATCTGGTGCTCGTCAATCATCAGCTCTCACCCAGCCAGGAACGCAACCTCGAAAAATTCATGGAATGCAGAGTACTGGATCGCACCGGTTTGATCCTGGATATCTTCGCGCAACGTGCCCGCAGCTTCGAAGGCAAGCTGCAAGTCGAGCTTGCGCAACACCGGCACATCGCTACCCGTCTGGTACGCGGCTGGACCCATCTTGAACGTCAGCGCGGTGGCAGTATCGGCCTGCGGGGGCCGGGTGAGACCCAGTTGGAACTGGATCGCCGTCTGATCGGTAAACGCATCAAACAACTCGTGAAACGGCTCGAACGGGTGAGCGAACAGCGTGAACAGGTTCGGCGCACACGACTGCGCAATGAGGTACCGACGGTTTCAATCGTCGGCTACACCAACGCCGGCAAGTCCACTTTGTTCAATGCGCTCACCGGTTCGGAAGTGTTCGCCGCCGATCAGCTGTTCGCGACCCTGGACACGACGCTGCGACGACTGCGTCTTGACGAAGGCCGCGATGCGGTGTTGGCAGATACAGTGGGGTTCATCCGCGAACTGCCGCATGACCTGGTCGCTGCGTTCCGGTCCACTTTGTTGGAGACTGAGCAGGCCGCCCTGTTGTTGCATGTTGTAGATGCCAGCGATCCAGAACACGACGTGTATATTGAGACCGTGAATACGGTGCTGGATGAAATCGGCGCGCAAGCGGTGCCGCAACTCGAGGTTTTCAATAAAATTGATACCACCGGCCAGACGCGGGCAGTGGAATACGGTCCGGATGGCAAGCCGCGGCGCATCTGGGTATCGGCCGCCAGCGGCGCAGGATTGGAATTGTTGCGTGATGCCATCGCCAAGCTGTTATATAGCGATACCGTGCACGGGTGGTTGCGGCTGGCGCCGGCGCAGGGTCGGGCGCGTGCCGCGTTCTTCGGGCTCGGCGCGGTGCGTGAGGAAAAACTCGATCATGATGGCAGTTATCTGTTGCAGGTAGAGTTGTTACGCAGTGAATATCAACGGTTGTGTCATCGTGAGGGTTTGAACCCTGCGTTGCTGGGTGCTTGAGCGCCGGAGTGAATATGGTCTGGAATGAACCTGGCAAGAACGGCAAGGACCCCTGGGAAAATGGGGAACACTCGCCTGATCTGGAGCGACTGGTGAAAAATATCCAGCACCGGTTAAGCACCCTGTTCGGTGGCAAACGGCCGGGCCGCGGCGGAGTGCACGCGGTCAACGTGTTGTGGGTGCTGCCGTTGCTGGTGGCTGCATGGCTGGCATCTGGATTTTACACGGTCGCGGCAGGCGATCGCAGCGTCGCTATGGTTCTCGGTCGGGCCGGCGCGCCTGTGCAGCCTGGACTGCATTGGCACTTTCCCTGGCCGATAGGTGCGCAGGTCACAGTCGCCGGAGTAGATCAGGGCCATGACTACGTGCATCTGTACAACGAGCTCGTCACCCAGGATGGCAGTGTCGTAACGGTCGCAGTGCATGTACATTATCAGATTTCGGATATCAGGGATTACCTGTTCAAGGTCTCGGCGCCCGGTACCGACGATACCGGTGCCAAAGTGCTGTTCGATGCGCTGACCGACAGTGCGATCCGTACGGCAGTCGCACGCCACACACTGGCGGAGATGCTCGGCAATGGCCGTGATCAGGCGGAAGCCGAAGCGCATGATCTGTTGCAGACAGCATTGCAGCACAACGATGCCGGTATTGCAGTGACGCGACTGGTGTTCCAGCGGGTGGACGTGCCGGATGCGGTCAGTGCCGCGTATGGGGATGTGCGCAAGGCAGAAGAGGATGCCCGGCAGCTACAGGATGATGCACAGGTCTATGCCAATCGCGTGGTCGCCGAAGCCAAAGGTATCAGCGATGCCGATGTCACTGAAGCCGATGCTTACAAGGTCACGCGTACCTCCGAGGCGCAGGCCGATGTGGCGCGTTTTGACGAAATCCTCAGTGCCTATCGGGCGGAACCTGCGTTGACGCGCGATCAGCTTTATCTGCAGACCCTGCAGGAGGTGCTGGGCAAGGTCAACAAGGTCGTAGTCGATACCCGTAGCGGTAATGTCAGCGTGCAGTTGATGCAGCCGGCTGCATCCGCTGTTGCTGCCAAGACGCCTGCTGATACGGCGGCAAAACCAAAAGCAGCTGCTGACAATGACAAAGGGCACAAGCCATGAAACATCATGTCATTGCGAGCTTCCTGATCGCCATCATCGTGGTTTTGATCGTCAGCCAGGGCCTGATGATAGTGCCACAGGGACACTCAGGCGCAGTATTGCGTTTTCAGCGCCTGGTGCGTAGCGATCTTGCGCCGGGCCTGCATTTCAAATTGCCGTTGCTGGATCATCCGATCTATCTGGATAGCGACTGGATCGTGCTGGATGGACAACGCGAGAATGGTGGTCTGGAGAAAGTCGCGGCCAGTGATGGCAGGCCGCTGGAACTCGGTTACATGCTGCTCTGGCGTATCAGTGATATGCAGGCATTCTGTGCAAAAAATCCTGGTTGTGACGAAAGCCAGGGCGCCTACCATATAAACCAACTGGCGTTGCCGTTATTCAAGCAGGCATTTGCCAGCCACAGTTTCGATGATGCGCTGTCCGCATCGCAGGAAAAGATAAGCACCGGTCTGGTCTCCGCCTTGAGCAAACAGTTACAGGGTTCAGGCATGGAAGTGCGCGGTGCACGGATCACCGCTCTGGGTTTGACCGATACCACTCAGGATATCGTTTATACGCGCATGCGTTCAGCGCAATCGACACAGTCTGCGAAGCTACGCGCAGAAGGCGCGGCAGCGGCGGATCGCATCAAGGCGGATGCCGATCAGCAACGCGCCACTATCCTGGCCCAGGGACAGATTCAGGCACAGAAGATTCGCGGTATGGCAGACGCGGGAGCGGCACGGATCTATGCGGGTGCTGCGCACAGGGATCCCGGTTTCTTCCGGTTCTATCTCAGTTTGCAGGCCTATCGGCGAGTCATGCAGAATGGCGATAACGTGATCGTGCTGGGGCCAGATAGCCAGTTGCTGAAATATCTGAAAACCGATACCAAAAATTGATCGTCAGGGTGTCATGGCAGATACCCGGAAACAGGAAAGGCCGCAGAGATGCTGATCGCATTGTTGACTGCATTGGGGTTGGTGCTGGTGATCGAGGGCGTGTTGCCATTCATGAATCCACGCGGATTCAAACGCACGCTGGCGACAGTATGTCAGGCGGAAGATCGGGTACTGCGTATCGCCGGATTCGTCAGTATGCTGGCAGGGCTGGTGCTGCTGTATCTGGCGCGCGGAATATTCTGATTTCAATCCGGTGGCCGGGGCGTTGATCGGTCATTTTGATTTATCATGCAGACGCGCCACAGGCGTGTCATCTGATGCGAGGCAACATGGGCAAGTACGTCATCATCATCGGTACTCAATGGGGCGATGAAGGCAAAGGCAAGATCGTCGACCTGCTGACCGATCGCGTCGCGGCGGTAACCCGTTTCCAGGGTGGCCACAATGCCGGACATACGCTGGTCATCGATGGCGAGAAGACCATCCTCAAGCTGATCCCATCGGGCGTGCTGCGCGAGAACGTGCAATGCCTGATCGGCAATGGCGTGGTGTTGTCACCGACCGCCTTGTTCGAAGAGATCGCAATGCTGGAAGCGAAGGGCGTACCGGCGCGCGAGCGGTTACGTATCAGTCCAGCTTGCCCGCTGATCCTGCCGTCGCATGTCGCGCTGGACAAGGCTCGTGAACTGGCCAAGGGTGCCGGCAAGATCGGCACCACCGGACGTGGTATCGGCCCCGCCTATGAAGACAAGGTGGCACGTCGCGCCTTGCGGCTGGCGGACCTGTTCCATCGGGAGCGGTTTGCCGCGAAGCTCGGCGAAGTACTGGATTATCACAATTTCGTACTCAAGCATTATTTCAATACCGAGACCGTGCCGTTCCAGAAGACCCTGGAAGACTATCTGGAACTGGCGCCGCAACTGCACCCCATGGTCACCGATATCACGGCCTTGCTCGAAGAGTTGCATCGCAAGGGCGAGAACGTGATGTTCGAAGGTGCGCAGGGGGCATTGCTGGATGTGGATCACGGCACCTATCCGTATGTGACTTCTTCCAACACCACGTCGGGTGGAGCTGCCACCGGCACCGGTGTCGGATTGCGCTATTTCGATTACGTGCTCGGTATCGTCAAGGCTTATACCACGCGCGTCGGCGAGGGGCCGATGCCGACTGAATTGTTCGACGCCATGGGCGAGCATCTGGCGCGCCGCGGTCACGAGTTCGGTTCGGTCACCGGGCGCCCGCGCCGTTGCGGCTGGTTCGACGCGGTCTCGTTGCGACGTTCGGTATTCAACAATTCCGTGTCGGGACTTTGTATCACCAAACTCGATGTGCTCGATGGCCTCGATACCATCCGCATCTGTGTCAGTTACAGAACGCCTCAGGGCGAAGTCAGCATGGCGCCGCCGGTCGGTGCAGAAGGATTCGCGGAATCGGAGCCGGTGTATATCGATATGCCGGGCTGGAAGACCTCGACTATCGGCATCACCCGTTACGAAGAATTGCCGGATAACGCGCGTGCCTATCTGAGGAAGATCGAGGAATTGGTCGATGTGCCGCTGGATATCATCTCCACTGGCCCGGATCGTTCACAGACCATCATCCTGCGTCACCCGCTGGATTAGATGCGGCAGCGCGCAATCTGCCGGCTGGCCGGCAAACGCGGAAATTCGTGATGGCCACCCGGCAACTCGCAAGCTGTCAGTCGCTTACCAAAGCATACGGACTCAATACCCTGTTTACCGGCATCACCCTGAGTGTGTATGCCGGTGAACACATCGGCCTGGTGGGTCTCAACGGTTCCGGAAAATCGACTTTCCTGAAGCTGCTCGCCGACATCGAGACTACCGATGGTGGTCAGGTGATGCGCACCGGCAACGTCAAGCTTGTCTATCTGCCGCAGAGCGACGTATTCCCATCCGGTCTCACCGTGGGCGAAGTACTGCAAGCTGCCTTGCCCGGCATCTTGCACGAACAGGGTCTCGATACGATCCGTGATCTGATGCAGGATGCGGGTTTCACTCAGACCGGGCAGCCCGTCGATACCTTGTCCGGTGGTTGGCGCAAACGCCTGGCCATCACTTGCGCGCTGGCGCAGGAACCGGATCTGTTGCTGCTGGATGAACCGACCAACCATCTTGATCTGGAAGGCATACTCTGGCTTGAGTCGATCCTGAAGCAGGCGTCATTCGCATTCGTGCTGGTCAGCCATGATCGTTATGTGCTGGAGAATGTCAGTAACCGTATCGTCGAACTGGATCGGCGTTATCCGGATGGGTATCTGGCGGTGGATGGAAACTACGGCACGTTTCTGCAGCGCAGGGCCGAGATGCTCGATCAGCAACTGCAGCACGAACAGACGCTGTCCAATAAATTACGCCGCGAACTGGAATGGCTGCGGCGCGGCCCCAAGGCACGTACCACCAAGGCGCAATCCCGTATCGATAGCACGGTGCAGTTGCAGGATCAGGTACATGCGATCAAGGCGCGCAACGCCAGCATCGCGCCGGTGCAGATGGAGTTCGATGCCAGCGGCCGCAAGACCCGCAAGCTGATCGAGGTCAAGGATGTCGCTATCCGGCGTGGGGACAGATTGCTGTTCGAGCATCTGAATCTTACGCTCACACCGGGCATGTGCATCGGTATCCTGGGGCGTAACGGTAGCGGCAAAAGCACCTTGATGCAGATGCTGCAAGGCGAGCTGGTACCGGATTCGGGCAGCATCGTTCGGGCGGAGGAGCTTAAGATCGTCAGTTTCGATCAGCGGCGCGAGCAACTTGAGCAACAACAGACTCTGTGGCAAGCGCTGGCACCGGCGGGAGACAGTGTCCTGTTTCGTGGCCAATCCATCCATGTAACATCGTGGGCCAGGCGTTTCCTGTTCGCGCCTGAAAAACTCGCACTGCCGGTGGCACGGCTCTCCGGCGGCGAGCAAGCCAGAGTGCTGCTCGCACGGTTGATGTTGAGGCCTGCCGATGTCTTGCTACTGGATGAGCCGACCAACGATCTGGATATTCCTACCCTTGAAGTCCTGGAAGAAAGCCTCAGTGATTTTCCGGGCGCGGTCGTGTTGATCACGCATGATCGGTTCCTGATGAACCGGCTCGGTGATGGCCTGTTATATCTGGATGGCACGGGCGGTTTCACCACCTTCGCCGATTACGAGCAATGGCTGCAGAATCGGCAACCGGAAGCAGTTGAGCCAGTACCGCTGGCGGACAAACCGGTGTCACGCCCAACGCGCGGCCTGAGTTACGAGGAACAGAAGGAACTGAATCGAATCGAGAAGAAGATCGAGAAAGCGGATCAGGAAGTCGCGCGGATACAAGCGCAATTACATGATCCGGCGATCATGAGCGATGCGGGGCGCCTTCAACAACTGCATGCTGAGCTGGAAACTGCCCAACAGGCAGTCGAACATATATATCGACGCTGGGATGAGCTCGAACAACTTGGCAAGACATCCTGATGAGATTCATGAACCTGCTTCCTCATATCAACTATTTGCAGTCGTGCGCCAACTCAACTGGTACCTGGAAATATCCGGGCGGCGGAGTCTGTTTGGAGTATCTGGCAGCGTATCTTCAAATCACGGTCGTTTTGCAGGACACTAGGTGATGTTTACACTGCTGGATCATCCGGAGATCGATATGGGGAACAGCTCGCCATGAATCACCTGGACGCCTTGCGTGCTGTCGTGGGCGAATCGCATGTGTTGACGGGCGCGGATGCGGCGCCGTACTTGATGGACTGGCGCGAGCGTTACAGCGGGCGAGCCCTGGGGGTCGTGCGCCCCGGATCGACTGATGAGGTTGCCGCGGTGGTGCGAGCATGCGCTGGAGCAGATGTGCCGATTGTGCCGCAGGGTGGCAACACCGGACTGTGCGGCGGCGCCACACCCGATGATTCCGGGCGAGCGGTGGTGTTATCCCTGCAACGCTTGAACCGCATCCGTGGCCTCGATCTCGACAACGACACGATGGAAGTGGAGGCTGGCTGTGTACTGCAGACGGTGCAGGAGACCGCACGTGACGCCGGGCGACTATTCCCATTGAGCCTGGCCGCCGAGGGCAGTTGCACGATAGGCGGCAACCTCGCCACCAATGCTGGCGGCACCCAGGTGCTGCGCTACGGCACGATGCGCGAGCTTACTCTCGGTATCGAGGTCGTCACCGCGCAGGGCGATATCTGGCATGGTTTGCGCGGACTGCGCAAGGATAACACCGGCTACGATTTGCGCGACCTCTTTATTGGCAGTGAGGGTACGCTCGGGGTCATCACTGCTGCCACGCTCAAGTTACATCCGCTGCCGGTCGCGCGCTGCACCGCATTGCTGGCGTTGGCGTCGATCGAGGATGCGATCAAGATGCTGACACGGGCGCGGCACGGGTTCGGTGCATCACTTACCGGCTTCGAACTGATGGCCGGCGACTGTCTCGCGGATGTGGTGCGCTGCTTTCCGCAGCAACACCTGCCGTTCGAGGGTGCGTCAGCGACACTGCCCTGGTATGCCTTGCTGGAATTGTCCGACAGCGAAAGCGAGATGCATGCTCGCGAACGCTTTGAGACTGTGCTGGGGGAGGCTATCGAGTCCGGTTGCGTCAAGGATGCGGTGATTGCAGAATCCATCGCGCAAACCCAGGCCTTGTGGCATCTGCGTGAAAGCATTTCCCTGGCCGAAAAGGAATCCGGCAAAAGCATCAAACACGATATTTCAGTTCCGGTGTCACACATGGCAGATTTTGTCCGGGATACCAACCGCGCTCTGCAGCAGGCTTTGCCGGGGATTCGCAACGTGATCTTCGGTCACCTCGGCGATGGCAATCTGCATTACAACGTGGCCCGTGGTGGCGACTGGAGCGAGACCGAGCTGCTGGCTCAACAGGATGCTGTCTTCACATTGGTACACGACAACGTCCATGCAGTAGGCGGATCGATCAGCGCCGAGCACGGTGTGGGTCAGCTCAAGCGCGATGCGCTGGTGCGCTACAAGGATCCTGTCGAACTCGCCCTCATGCGTGCCATCAAACAGGCCTTGGATCCGCAGGGCATCATGAATCCGGGCAAAGTGTTGGCTGTCGATCCCGATTGAGGGCGTACCCGTTGAGTACTGTAGTGCGAAGATGATTCGCGCTAGTCGGCAACGCGCCGTTGGGTCCGGCGTCGGCGCGGCGGCAGCCAGGGTTTGAGTGCCTGCTCTGCCAGCGCGGGCCAATCGCGGTTGGCCATCGGATTGGCCGGGCTCGGGTGGACCAGATAACGTACATCTGCATCCGTACCGAGTAATGTCATGGCACGCTGTTCGGCATAACGCCCGATGCCTACGACTGCAGCCGGCTGTAGTACGCGGATTATTGCCGCCAGCGCGCGGTCACAGACTGCTGTCAACGCTTCGGCCTCGCGCCGGTTCAAATGCTCTGGCGTGAGATTGCGTCCATCCTTGATGAACAGCAGTGGACAGTAATTCCACACGAAGAAGCGTTCGAAGAAATCATCCGGCGTGCCGAGACGCGCTTCGGCCCAACGCCAGAGTCGCGAGCCGCTGCCTTCATTACGGTGACACGCCATGCCGAGGATCGGGTATTTTGGGTGTTGCTTCGGCAGCATATTGCCGAGGCGCGTTTCGATGCCGAACCATTCGCGCACCATCGCCACATCGCCAAACGGTACACCCGTTTGCGCCATGCCCCAGGGTCCCGGGTTCATGCCCAGCAGCAACGCCCGTCCGCACCTGGTACCGTAGCGATGCAGATATTCCTGATGCCCCGTCCATGCGTAGATTAAAGGGTTGTAGATATGGCTCGGTGTGCGCAGTCTTAATTGGTCGGTTTCACGCGCCAGTGCGCGTGCGATTCCTGGCAGGCCAGATTGAGTCATGAGCGTTATCGCGTGCGTGGTAAATCCGGAATTACAGTGTAACCCTCGCCGGGCGAAGAAACACGTGCACGGCAATCTTGTAGTGTTTGCGTGAGCACATGAGGATGATCAGAAGTATCAGGTGGAAAAACCGGTAGCTGTGGCCGGAATCCCGACGCTGATATCGATGGGCGAGTCCAGGCGGGCGTATTATTATCTCCAACACCGTTCCTGCAAGAGTGGCAAGATGGACAAGCAGACGCAGATTACCAGGGCACAGATATTCCACAAGCTTCACGATCGCGCGAACCTGTTGTTATTACCCAATGCCTGGGATGCCGGCAGTGCTGCCTTGTTCGCGCACCATGGCTTCGCCGCCATCGCCACTACCAGCGGCGGCATGGCATGGTCGCTGGGCTACCAGGACGGCCAGCAGGCACCGTTGACTGAAGTGCTGGCAGCAACCGCGCGCATCACGCGGGTCGTCGATCTGCCGGTGACGGTGGATATGGAATCCGGTTATGGCGAGAGTCCCGATGCGGTCGCTGCCGCGGTGCGTGGCGTCATCGATGCCGGCGCGGTGGGTATCAATCTGGAGGACAGCCTTCCGGGGCACGGCCCGTTGCGTAACATCGAGGTGGCGGCGGAACGGATCCGGGCAGCGCGAACCGCAGCGGTGGATGCCGGAGTACCGATCATGATCAATGCGCGCGTCGATGTGTGGATGCAGCCGGAGATGCACGATCCGGCGTCGGGGCTGGATGAAGCGATCCGCCGCGCGCAGGCATATCTGGCGGCTGGCGCCGACGGCATCTTTCCGATCGGGCTGGTCGAGCGCGATGTGCTGGCCACCCTCGTGCGGTTGATCGGCGCGCCCATCAACGTCGCCGCGATATCCGGTATGCCGGATCTGCAGGAACTGGCCCGGATCGGTGTGGCGCGGGTGAGCACGGCTACGCGTTTCGCCACACTGGCGCTGGGCGCAGTCGACCACGCCGTTACCCGTTTTCTGCAGGACCGGGATACGGGCCATCTGGCATCGGGCTTTGGTTACAGTGACGCACAACGCCTGTTCGACCGGACCTGAGGCGCGCATATCCGTGAATATTCAAGTGCTGCGGGCGTGGATACGGGATCAGTGCCAACGCCCAGCAGACGCGCAAGTTATAAGCCTGCTTCGAGTTCGGATCTCAGTGTCACCGGTGCAGATTCAGGAGTGATGTTGTTGGGGTTGTAGAGTGTGGCAATAAGTTGTGCCAGCAATCCCGGCAATAACGCATCCGGGATCAAATGTCCCAGATAGCATGGATTGAAGAATGGGACCGAACGCTTGAGAGCGGCGCTGAGTGTGTTCGTCTCAGTACACATGATCGCGAAGGTATTCCAGCAGCACGCGCTCGGATGTTTCGCTGTTTTCGCCATCGGAGCCCAGCAGGCAGGGATCGGCAAAGTATAGGTCGGTCACTGGGCTGGACTGGTTTTGAGGTTTCTTTTGCCGCACAGGTAAGGCATTCTCTATTACAAGGTTATATCTTGGCTTGACTTAGTCCGCTGCCGTCAGCGTCGATGCAGATCAAGCACGCGCATAACGGAGGATCATGCTTTACCGTGACTTGGCGGTGTGCTGGCTTATCTTCTGTTGGCATCTTCGTGGATATTCATCTCGTGAAGCGTAACGAGCACCTGAATGGGATGGTACGAGGCACAATGAAACAAAACCCGCCAGCGGGGCAGGTTTACTAAAGGGACGTGAGAGGGGTTGAGACTGTATGAAACGGTGTGTGGTGCCCAGGAGAGGACTTGAACCTCCACTACCTTGCGATAACCAGCACCTGAAGCTGGCGCGTCTACCAATTCCGCCACCTGGGCATCGAGGCCGGTTCTGAACGCTGCCGACCGCGGGAGGGCGGCACTTTACCGGCACCGCCATGTTGTGTCAATGTCAGATAACAACCCAGGATAATTATGACCAAGAAACCTCCCAAGTCCGCAAAGAAGAGACGTAAATCCTCCGCCAAGGATCCTTTCGCCGAACGAGAAGCGCAGAAATACGCGCGTCCTATCCAGAGCCGGGAAGCGATCCCGGACTGGTTGGAGCAGGCCGACCGACCACTGCTTTTCGACCAGATCGCCCACGGTCTCGGGTTGCGGGATACGGTGGATATCGAAGCCCTCAGCCGGCGCCTCGGCGCCATGTTGCGCGACGGACAACTGGTGCAGAACCGTCGCGACGAATTCTGCCTGGTGAAACGTCTGGCGCTGATCGCCGGTACCGTGATCGGGCATCGTGACGGGTTCGGTTTCCTGAAAGCCGACGAAGGCGGGGACGATATCTTCCTGCCGCCGCGCCAGATGCGGTCTCTGATCCATGGTGATCGTGCCATGGTCAGGGTCCAGGGTCTGGATGCGCGCGGACGTCCGGAAGGTTCGCTGGTGGATGTGCTGGAGCGCAACACGCATGAACTGGCAGGGCGCTTCGTGGAGGAACACGGCATCAGTTTCATGATCCCGGACAACCCGCGCATCCCGCATCGGGTACTGGTACCGAGTACCGAACGCGACAAGGCCAGGCATGGACAGATGGTAGTCGTGGAACTGACGCGCCAGCCGGACAAGCAGAGCGAAGCGGTCGGCCGGGTGGTGCGGATACTGGGTGAACGGCATGCGCCGGGGATGGAAGTCGAACTGGCGATCCATGCACATGGACTGCCGCACCTGTGGCCGGCCGATGTGAACAAGGACATGGAGGCGTTCGGCGAGCAGGTGCCGGATGCGGCAAAACAGGGCCGGCTGGATCTGCGCAATACACCACTCGTCACCATCGATGGCGAAGATGCACGGGATTTTGATGATGCTGTGTTCTGCGAACAAGTACGTGGCGGCTTCCGTTTGCTCGTCGCCATCGCCGATGTCTCGCATTACGTGCATCCCGGCACTGCATTGGATCTCGAAGCACGCAATCGCGGTACCTCGGTATATTTCCCGGACCGGGTGATCCCGATGTTGCCGGAAGGTCTATCCAACGGACTGTGTTCGATCAAGCCCGAGGTGGACCGGCTATGCCTGGTCTGCGAGATGAGGGTAAACGAACAGGGTGAAGTCACGCGTAGCAGTTTTCACGAAGCGGTGATGCGTTCGCAGGCACGGCTGACCTATAACAAGGTAGCCGGGATATTGGTGGAACGCGACCAGACCCTGCGTGATCAGTATAAAGCGCTGGTTCCTCAGCTCGATGAGCTGCATGAGTTATATAAGGTGTTGAGCAAGGCACGGGCGAAGCGTGGTGCCATCGACTTCGACAGCACCGAGACTCGCATCGTATTTGGCGATGACCATCACATCCTGCGCATCGAACCTGTCAGCCGTAACGATGCGCACCGCCTGATCGAAGAGTGCATGATCGCAGCGAACGTGGAAGCGGCTAAGTTCCTGCACAAGCACGATATGCCGACTTTGTTCCGGGTCCATGCCGGTCCGAACACGGACAAGCTGACCGATTTGCGGAGCTTTCTGCACAGCATCGGCTTGTCGCTGGGCGGTGGCGATGAACCGCAGGCGGCGCACTACGCCAAATTGCTGGCCAAGGTGAAAGAACGCCCCGACAAGAGCCTGATCGAGACGGTGTTGCTACGTTCGTTGTCGCAGGCCGTGTACAGTCCGCACAACATCGGACACTTCGGGCTGGCCTTGCAGTCCTATGCGCATTTCACCTCGCCGATCCGGCGTTATCCCGACCTGCTGGTGCACCGTGGGATCCGGCATGTGGTACGGGGCGGGACACTCAAGAACTTCCTCTATTCGCCGATGCAGATGGACAGTCTCGGCAACCACTGCTCGATGACCGAACGACGTGCCGATGAAGCGACTCGCGACGCGGTCGCCTGGCTCAAAGCTGATTATATGAAGGACCGGGTCGGCGATGAATTCGACGGCATCATCACCGGTGTGACGCCGTTCGGGCTGTTTGTGCAGTTGAATGACCTGTATATAGAAGGCCTGGTGCACGTCACGTCACTTCCAAATGACTATTACACACACGATCCAGCCGGGCACCGGATGGTGGGTGAGCGTACAGGACAAGTGTATCGACTGACGGATGCCATACGCGTGCGTGTCACCAGCGTGAACCTCGACGAACGCAAGATCGATTTTGAATTGATGGGCGCGCCGCGGACAAAACACGCGCAGAAAACACCTCAGGCCAGGAAACCGGGCGCCAACAAGAAGAGACGTCGTCGATGAAAGAACAGGAACAGGTTTACGGGCTGCACGCGGTGCAGGCCTTGTTCGAACAACAGCGTCCGGTGCAGATGCTGTGGGTGCTGGAAAGCCGGCACGACGCACGGCTGGAGGCCGTACTCGCGCAAGCGGCACAACAGCAGGTCGCCGTGAAGCGTGTCTCGCGCGAAGCATTGGACAAACTCGCTGGTCATGGTCGTCACCAGGGGGTGATCGCCGAGGCAGGTGCTGCGCAAGCCGGTGACGAGCATGGATTGGATGCGCTGTTAGAGAACCTTTCCGGCCCGCCATTCCTGCTGGTACTCGATGGTGTCACTGACCCGCATAATCTCGGTGCCTGTCTGCGCAGTGCGAATGCCGCAGGCGTGCATGCCGTCATCGCGCCGCGTGATCGCGCCGCGGATCTCACGCCGGGCGCACGCAAGGCCGCGGCCGGCGCCGCCGAGATGACGCCGTTCTTCCAGGTCACCAACCTCGCACGCACCCTGCGCGACCTCAAGGAAAGAAACATCTGGCTCGTCGGTCTCGCCGGTGAAGCCCAGCAGACACTCTACGAGATGGACCTCAAAGGCCCGCTCGCACTCGTGCTCGGTGCCGAAGGCACCGGGCTGCGCCGGCTATCCAAAGCGGAATGCGATTTTCTGGCGAAGATTCCGATGGCGGGTGGTGTGGAAAGCCTGAATGTTTCAGTCGCGGCGGGCGTTGCGTTGTTTGAGGCGGTGAGGCAGAGAAGCTAGTTATCTCATGGAGCAAATGCGAAAACGCGAATTGGATCACGCGGAAGCTGTTGGATATTTTCCTGAAATCAGAAAATTAATCAAACAACCAACAGCGCCAATATGGTGGTGGCGTGATTCACACTCATGCGATGGTTCTATTCTTCACAATGGAACGCTATGTGCAATAGATACGGGGGAGAGACAAATATGTGTAACGGCAGGTCATGTTTACGAGCAATATTTACGTCACCGTTCTGAGTTTGATGACGTCGAATGCCAAATTGGTAATGTAAGGATTCGTCTGGAAAATTATTTAATTGATTACAGCAAGGAACTAGATTTAGCTACATTTGAAATTTCTCCTATTCTTTTGGCGGGCTCTGGGATATTGAATCACGCCCCACGCATCTGGCCGCCGGAGTGCATAGAAACTGGCGAAATTGTAGTGCTTGGTGGATACCCAGGCCGATTCCGGGAAGAGCGTATACGACAGGTTGAGTTTGCATTCGCATCATTGTTTGTACCGGTAGCCCAGTCTTCTAGTGACCATGCATCCTTCCAACTTAATTTATCAAGAGCGTACTGGTCAGACGGTTCTGAAGGAATTCCAGCACATTCTGAGCTTGGTGGAATGAGTGGCGGCCCGGTGTTTAGATATCTCAGGAATCCGATCGAACATTTTGATTTGGCAGGATTTATTTATCAAGGTAGCCCTGATTACGAATTAATTTTTGCTAGGCACGCTGCATGTGTTACTAAATCCGGAAACATCGTCCAATACTGAATGAGCGTAGAGTTCGTAGAGCGGAATAGCAAAGCGACTGCTCACGGCATCCATGGCTCTCGCGACACTTGTGCATCCCTGCACATTGTATTCCGCCGAATGTCTAGAAACGGCGGATTACGCTTCGCTAACCCGCTCTACGTCTTGAATTCTGTGAAATTAAACGAAGTTGTTTATTGAATTTCTTTGCCAACCTGTTTGATTGGCAGAGCTGAAAGACCGACATCGAGCAATCGACTGTGTTGCGTGAAGCGATTGCTGAAATCGCTCAGGTTAGGAGGCGCTTTTTGTTAACCCCGTCGGAGCGTGCCGAAGCGCCGTCGCGAGCAAGGCCGGCCCGAAGGGGCGCGTGACAGGATGTCCGCGCTCGCGATTGCGGCACAGGGAAGTGCCG
>DASSKW010000106.1:0-30273 GCA_035690065.1 Gammaproteobacteria bacterium | reverse complement strand
TGGGCCCCACTGACTACAATAGCACGTCGCTGTGCCCATCCCCGTTGAAGTCACCGGTCACCAGTGTGTGGGTTGCCGCCGACCAGTCGATACCCATGTAATTTGCCGGGATGGTCTGGGTAATCGTGTCCAACTGGCTGGTCGAATCGGTGAGCAGGATAGCTTGCACCCCACCGCTCTGCTTCGATTGCAACAGGACATCTGCACGCCCGTCACCATTGAAGTCACCGGTATGCGCGACCGAATCCGACCGCACCCAATCCAGTCCCAGGAACCCGGGATCAAGTACCTGAACCTGAATGGACAAGGCACCCGTGCCGTCCTGAAGCAGTATCTCTCCGGGGTGTGTGGCATCCGCCGGCTGTACCAGCACATCCAGACGCCCGTCGGCATTGAAATCTCCGGCCACACTGCCAGCGGGCAGCGTATCGCCCAATGCGGCGCGCCCGGTGCAAAGCGTGAATGACAATGAAAGAGCAAATACCAATAACGCCGATACACGGGATGAACAAGCCACGCTGAATTCCCCAATTCTTCAAGTTTAAGTTGACCTCCGCGACACCTGTCACAGGGTCGCGAACGTCGTTATTTTTACCGCTGCTGTGCGCGGCGCATTCGGGGAAGATCAGCTAAAAACGGGTGTATAAACGGCCTTGCTCAGACCACGTGTAAATACGGAAGGTGCACACATGAAGCCTGCGTCCTTGCCCGGTCAACCGAATCCATGCCCTTTTCTACAGAATACCGCAGGGATTCTTATCGCCTCTAAACATATTGTCAAGCACAAAATCGCTATTTGCTGATGGCAGGAATAAATTCCCACAAAGACTCGGGGTGTCGAGTCCTTGAATCATTCAGGCCCGATGAATTTGAGCCCGAGAATTCCGATAACGATCAGCCCGATACAGGCCAGCCGCAGCGGTTGCGCTGATTCCCCGAACAGCAGGATGCCAAGCAGCACCGCGCCGATGGCGCCGATGCCAGTCCAGACCGCATAGGCAGTCCCGATGGGCAGACTGCGTGCCGCCCAACCTAACAGGCTCATGCTGATGACGATGGCGACGACGGTGAGCACCGTGGGCAGCGGCCGCGTGAAACCCGCGCTGTATTTGAGGCCGATGGCCCAGGCGGTTTCGAACAGACCCGCGACGGTCAACACTAGCCATGCGGTTGAAGGACTCAATTGCATGACGGTGTTCCAACCCTGTCCAGGTTACAGATTTGCACCGAGCTTCTGCAGATAGTCACGGAAGGCATCGCCCAGTTCGGGATGCTTGAGAGCGTATTCGACCGTGGCCCGCAGATAGCCGAGCTTGTCGCCACAGTCATAGCGCACGCCTTCATATTCACAGGCATATACCGCTTCCTGGCCGAGCAGCGTCTGGATGGCGTCGGTCAACTGGATCTCGCCGCCGGCACCCTCGCCGGTCTTCTGCAACAGAGAAAATATCCGTGGCGTGAGCAGATAACGTCCAACCACGCCCAGTGTAGAAGGCGCATCGGCAGGTTTGGGTTTCTCGACGATGTGCTTGATCCTGTACAGGCGGTCGCCTGCCGGTTCGGGGGTGATGATGCCATATCGGCCAGTTTCGTCCCGCTCCACCCGTTCTACACCGATGACGCTGCTGCCGTGCTGTTCGTACACAGCATGCATCTGCTGCAGAGAAGAATACGGTTTGCCATGGATGAGATCATCGGCAAGGATTACATAGAACGGTTCATCGCCGACTACCGCTTCAGCACACAATACTGCATGCCCCAGACCGCGCGCTTCCGCCTGGCGGATGTAGATGCAGTTCACATGCTCCGGCACGATGCCCTGCACCAATGCCAACTCATTCTCCTTGTGGCGCAACGTCAATTCGGTTTCCAGTTCGTAAGCCCGATCAAAATGATCTTCGATACTGCGCTTGGTTCGGCTGGTGATGAAGATCAGCGTATCGGCGCCCGCTTCCAGCGCTTCTTCCACTGCATACTGGATCAGCGGTTTGTCCACCACCGGCAACATTTCCTTGGGGCTGGCCTTGGTAGCCGGCAGGAACCGGGTGCCTAATCCGGCTACCGGAAAGACCGCCTTGCGAACTCTGCGAGTGTTCATCTGTTTATCCTTGGATGATTACCGGAGACACCATCATGCCAGTGCTGGCGATGGCGCTGCGAAACTGATCTCGTAAAACGGGATGGTGCTGCTCCAGGTCTTGCAGCTCGGACATTGCCAATAGAGAGTGCGGCCGCGAAAGCCACATTCCTCGCAACGATAGCGCGGCCCGTTCTGCAACAACTTGCGCACCGCTTCCCGCAAGGGCGCGAGATCAGTGACCGCGCCATCTGCATTTTTCGAGAAACCCGCATACATATCATACAACCCGTGCAGGCTGGCATCGTTGCGCAGATATCCAGTGACGCATTCGCGCGACACCGGGTCATCGAGGCCCGGATCCAGGATTGCCGCCAGGGCAATATAAGTCGCGGCTTTAGGCTCATGCTGGCGCAGCTCCTGGAGCATACCCTGCATCAACTGCGGCTCGCCGGCCTGTCGCGTGACGCGTGACAAGGTCGGCAATATCTCGGTCGCATAGCGTGCATCGCGCTGCAGGACTTTCTGATACTCGCGTCGGCTGCGCGACCAATCCTGCGTCGCCTCCGCCATCTGCGCCAACACCAGACTGGCCCGTATGCCTTCGGGATCATGCGACTGGGCACGCTTGAGAAACCGCTTGGCTAGTGCCGTATCACCGCTTGCCAGTGCGGCCTGTGCCAGCTCACAGAAATACTGTGCGATGGTCGGTTCTTCCGACAGACCAGTCACCGCCTGCAACCGCCGGCGCATGGCGATGGCCTGATCCCAATCCTTCTGTTGTTCGTATAGCGAGATCAAGCTACGCAGCGTCGTCTCGGTATAGGTGGGCGTATCCAGCATTTCCAGCAGGATGCTCTCGGCACGATCCAGCAAACCGGCACGCAGGTAATCCTCTGCCAACTCGAACAAGGCCTGAGCTCGATGCATGCGGGTAAGACTGGGACGTGCGATGAGATTCTGATGGATACGGATGGCGCGATCGACTTCGCCACGCCGACGGAACAGGCTCGCCAGTGCGAAATGGGTCTCCACTGTATCAGAGTCCACTTCTGCCATCTTGATGAAGACTTCGATGGCTTTGTCGGGCTGCTCGTTGAGCAGGTAGTTCAGGCCCTTGAAATATTCGGCACTGACCAGCCGGAAACGTGAATCGCGACTGCCGCCACCTCCCCAGCGTGCAAACAGCCAACCGAGTGCTGCGGCAGCCATGAGCAACAGGATGAGGATCGCCGCAGAATCAATGGTCATTCTTGAGCGGAAGGTTGCGCAAATTGCGGATCTCCGCCTCCGCGTCGCGGATCGATCGCTTTAACTTCCAGGCTTCACGTTTGAGGCGAAAGACGACCGCCAGACTGCTTAGCAGACCGAGCAACCAACCGATGATAGCGGCACCGAGCAGTGCCGAAGAGAGATGTACCTGGATGTCACCCGCCAGATAACTGACGCGCACAATACTGCCGTTCGCATAGGCGAACAATAACGCCACGGCGAACACACACAAGAAGATGATGATGGCGATCCAGCGCAGCATGACGGATTTCGTTCAGTTGATTCGATGATGAAACAAACCGGTGGGCAATGCCCCGGGGACGCCTATTCGGCTTCCAGGCTGTCGTTCACACGGTCACGCAGATCCTTGCCCGGTTTGAAATGCGGCACATACTTGCCCGGCAAGGCGACCGAATCACCGGTCTTGGGATTGCGGCCCATGCGCGGCGGGCGAAAATGCAACGAGAAACTGCCGAAGCCGCGAATCTCGATGCGCCGCCCCGACGACAAGGCATTGCTCATCTGTTCCAGTACCGTCTTGACGGCAAGTTCGATGTCCTTGCTGGCAAGATGGCTTTGTTTCCTGGCGATGATCTCGATCAGTTCTGACTTTGTCATCCTGCGACTACCGCCTGCGATACTAACCGTTCACCCGGCCCGAGATTTCGGATATTTATGGCCGGGACCCCGAATAACGAATACGGTCAAAGACGCCCGCAACCCAAACGGCTGCGGGCGTGGTTCATCATGCGTCCTTGCTGCCGCCGATGTGCTCTTTGAGCAGATCGCCCAGCGTGGTAGTCCCCGCTGATGTAGTGCGGCTGTAATCTTCCATCGCCTGCGCCTCTTCCTGCATCTCCTTGGCTTTCACCGACAGGTTGATGCTGCGAGTCTTGCGATCCATACCGACGAAACGGGCCTCCACTTCTTCGCCTTCCTTCAGCACGGTGCGCGCGTCTTCGACGCGATCACGTGACAGTTCGGAGGCACGCAGATAACCCTCGATGCCGTTACCCAGATCGATGTTGGCACCCTTGGCGTCCACGGTGAGGACTTTGCCTTTCACCATCGTGCCCTTCGGATGATCGGCCAGGAAGTTCGCAAACGGATCCTTCTCCATCTGCTTGATGCCGAGCGAGATGCGTTCGCGCTGCGCGTCGACCGCCAGCACGAGTGCCTCGACTTCGTCACCCTTCTTGTAATTGCGCACTGCTTCTTCGCCCGGGATATCCCAGGAGATGTCGGACAGATGCACCAGACCGTCGATGCCGCCATCGAGACCCACGAAGATGCCGAAATCGGTGATCGACTTGATCTTGCCGGAGAGACGGTCGCCCTTGTTGTGGATGGCAGCAAAGTCATCCCACGGATTCGGCGTGCACTGTTTCATGCCCAGCGAGATACGACGGCGTTCCTCGTCGATCTCCAGCACCATGACTTCGGTCTCGTCGCCGACCTGCACGATCTTGGATGGATTGACGTTCTTGTTGGTCCAGTCCATCTCGGAGACATGTACCAGACCTTCGACGCCCGGCTCCACTTCCACGAAGCAACCGTAATCGGCGAGGTTGGTGACTTTGCCGAACAGACGGGTGTTGGCCGGATAACGGCGCGTGATATCGACCCACGGATCGTCGCCCAACTGTTTCAGGCCCAGTGACACGCGATTGCGCTCGCGGTCGAACTTCAGCACCTTGACTTCGATCTCATCGCCGACCGTCACGACTTCGGACGGATGCTTGACGCGCTTCCAGGCCATGTCGGTGATGTGCAGCAGACCGTCGATACCGCCCAGATCCACGAACGCGCCGTACTCGGTGAGGTTCTTGACGATACCCTTCACCATCGAGCCTTCCTGCAGGTTGTCGATCAGCACATCGCGCTCGGCGCTGTACTCGGCTTCGACCACTGCGCGGCGCGACACCACCACGTTGTTGCGTTTCTGATCGAGCTTGATGACCTTGAACTCGAGTTCCTTGCCTTCCAGGTAGGACGGATCGCGCACCGGGCGCACATCCACCAGCGAACCCGGCAGGAACGCGCGCACCCCGGTGATCTCGACGGTGAAACCGCCCTTGACCTTGCCGGTGATGAAACCCTTGACGATCTCGGCGTTGTTGAACGCTTCTTCGAGTTGCGTCCAGCTGCGGGCGCGCTTGGCTTTCTCGCGCGACAGGCGCGTTTCACCGAAACCATCCTCGACGGCGTCCAGTGCGACTTCGACATCGTCGCCCACGGCGACTTCGAGCTCACCGCTCTCACTCTTGAATTGTTCAAGAGGGATGACACCTTCGGATTTGAGCCCGGCGTTGACGATGACAACGTCGGAACGAATTTCCATTACGCGGGCCTTGAGGATGGCGCCGCTCTGCATCTGTTGTTTCTTGATGCTCTCTTCAAACAGTTCAGCGAAAGATTCGGTCATGTTGAGGTTGGTCCTGAAAACCCCGCCACAGCGGGGACTGGTTATGCCGGGGCCCCTCCAGGGCGGTTCCGGGTTGGTTGAAAAACAAGGACGCGGCATCCCGCCGGCCTTTCCTGTTACACCTGATCTAGCGCTGCTCTGTGAAGCGTTGCCGGGCCAAAGACATCACCGTCTCGACGACCTGCTGGATGCTGCGTCCGGTGGTATCCACCAGGACGGCGTCATCAGCCGGCTTCAGGGGCGAGATGGAACGGCCTTGATCCCGTTCGTCACGCGCGGCGATGTCCTGTAAAAGGGCGTGCAGATTAGCATCGAATCCTTTTTGTTTCAACTGGTTATAGCGTCTTTGGGCACGCTCGGCCACGCCCGCCGTGAGGTAAATCTTGAGCGCCGCGTCAGGGAAAATCACCGTGCCCATATCGCGTCCATCGGCCACCAGCCCCGGGGGCTGTCGAAAACTGCGTTGCAGGGCCTGCAGACCCGCCCGAACCTCGGGTAACACCGCCAGTTGTGACGCTTTGGCGCCACATGCCTCGGAGCGCACGGCACGCGTCGCGTCCTGGCCGTCCAGCAGGATATGCTCCTCGCCTGCCGGAGTCTGCTCGAAACGGACCTTGAGGTTGCGGGCCAGGCCGCCCAGACGGACGGCATCATCGGTCGGCACTCCGGCCAAGTCTGCGGCGTGCGCCAGCAGCCGGTAGAGCGCCCCGCTGTCGAGTAGATGCCAGCCCAGCACGTCGGCTACCTGGCGGCTGATGGTGCCCTTGCCTGAACCGCTCGGTCCATCGACGGCAAGTACAGGGATCGCGCTCATCGCTGTACCTCTTCCAGTTCCAATCCGGCATCACGCGCCAGGGCCGCAAACCCCGGAAATGAGGTCTTCACATTCCGGCAATCCCGGATCCGGATCGGGGCACAGGCCCGCAACCCGGCCATCGCAAACGCCATCGCGATGCGGTGATCGCCGTGGCTATCGATCTCGCCACCGGCGAAGGTCTTGACCCCGGTGACGCGCATCCCGTCCGCCCATAACTCGACCTTGACGCCCAGTTTCCGCAACCCTTCCGCGATGGCTTGCAGACGATCGCTTTCCTTGACGCGCAGTTCCGCCGCACCTTCCAGTACGGTGTCGCCGCGCGCCTGGGCAGCGGCGATCATCAGGACCGGGAGCTCGTCGATCGCGAGTGGCACGTGTTCCGGAGTGATGTGGATGCCATGCAATGCAGTGCCTTTGATCTCGATATCTGCGACCGGTTCACGTCCTGCCATGCGCTCATTCGACAGATGGATATCCGCCCCCATCTTGCGCAACAGTGTGAGTACGCCGCTCCGCGTCGGATTGACGCCGACCTGTTCCAGGATCAGATCGCTATCACGTTGCATCGCCGCTCCCACGATGAAGAACGCTGCCGAGGACAGATCCCCCGGCACTTTGATGGGTAATCCCGTGAGTGGCGCACCGCCATGCACGCCCACCCAGCCATCGACATGCAAACAGGGACAACCGAACGCCTCCAGCATGCGCTCGGCATGATCCCGGCTGATGCCCGGTTCGCGCAACCAGGTGTAACCCTCTGCATTCAACCCTGCCAGCAACAGTGCCGACTTGACCTGCGCACTGGCGATGGGCAATTCATGGCGTAACGGCTTCAATGCACCGCGACCGTGTACGGTCACGGGTGCACAACCCTGCTCGCTATCGATGGTGACGCCCATCCTGGCCAGTGGTTCGATCACACGCCGCATCGGCCGTCGCCGCAAGGATTCATCGCCGGTAAGGCTGCTAACGAACCCTTGCCCTGCCAGCACGCCACAAAGCAAGCGCATGGCGGTCCCGGAATTTCCCAGATCCAGCGTTGCCGGCGACGCCTGCAGACCATGCAATCCCACACCCTGCACCGTCAGCTCTGCCGCAGCAGCGTTAATTCGAATTTTCACGCCCAGGGCCTGCAATGCTTTGCGGGTGGCGATGCAGTCTGTACTTTCGAGAAAACCGGTTACCTGCGTGGTGCCCTCAGCGATAGCACCAAGGATCAATGCCCGATGCGAGATGGATTTGTCGCCGGGAACTCTGATGTGACCGGTCAGCTTGCCACCGGGTGTCACCAGAAAATCGCGAGCGGCTTTGGCTGACATCGGGGGTCCGGTTTTTTACGTCGACAGCACTTTCTTGAGCGCACGCAGCAGCCGTGCATTTTGCTCCGGCAAACCGATAGTGATGCGCAGGTGATCGGGCAGGCCGTAATTGTGGATCGGACGCACGATCACGCCTTCACGCAACAAGGCCTGATAGACCGGCAGTGCCGGTTTGCCGAAGTCCACACTCAGAAAATTGCAGATCGAAGGGATCCAGCTCAACCCGAGTTCACGCAAGCCTGTTTCCAGTTGACGCATACCGGCACGATTCATCTCGATAGTTGCACGGATATGTTCGTGGTCGTCGAGCGCAGCGAGTGCACCGGCTTGCGCCAGATTATTCAGATTGAACGGCTGGCGCATACGATTCAACAGGTCGGCGATATCCGGATGCGACAGACAATAGCCGGCCCGTAAACCCGCCAGTCCATACGCTTTCGAAAACGTGCGTGTGACGATCAGATTCGGAAACTGTTCCAGCAATCTACTGCAATCCGGATAGTCCGCTTCAGCCACGTATTCGAAATACGCTTCATCGACCACGATCAACACGTCCTTGCGAACCTGTCCGAAAAAACCCATCAGGCTGCTGCGATCGAGCCAGGTACCGGTCGGATTATTCGGATTGGCGATGAACACGATGCGGGTATCGGCATCGATTGCCGCCAGCATGGCGTCCAGGTCGTGACCGTAAGGCTGAGTCGGATGGGTCGCTGGATGCGGTTCGGCAAAGCGTATCCCGGCACCCACCGCCTGCACCATGATCGCGTACACCGCGAAGGCGTGTCGCGAGATCACTGCATTCCTGCCCGGTTCCAGGAAACAGCGCGCCAGGAATTCCAGATTCTGGTCCGAGCCATCGCCGAAGGTGATGCAGCGCGAGTCCACCGCGTGCTTTGCAGCCACTGCCTGACGCAGACTGAACGCCTGGCCGTCCGGGTAAAGCGCGAGATTGGACAGCGCTGCGTGGATCGCCGTCAGTGCTTTCGGGCTCGGCCCCAGCGGGTTCTCGTTCGAGGCCAGCTTGATGACATCAGTGATGCCCAGTTCGCGTTGCAACTCACTGATCGGTTTGCCCGGTTCGTAGGGCTTGAGATTGCGGACCCCTGCAGAGCAGATGCTGTTCAGATCAAAAGAAAGTGGTTTCATATTCGGACTTCGTGGCTAGTCGTTATTGGACACCATTAGACGGTCAATGAGCGCCTCAATCAAGATGCTCGATACCATCAGGCAGGTGCACCCATGGATGCCGGTACTCTTCATAGACCGACACGTGCGGCTGTGGAAAATTCGGGTCTGCGAAAGCACCGACCGTCACGGTTATGAATCCAGGCAGGGCGTCAAACTGCCAGAACACGGTAGAGCCGCACTCGGGGCAGAATTGGAACCGGGTTGTATTGCCACTCTCAGCGATACGGACGTACTCCTTGCTCCGCCCCTCAATCGTAACTGCGTCAGATGCGAACCTGGCCTGGGCGCTGAACACGCTGCCGGTGCGTTTCTGACACGCCAAGCAATGGCAGATTGATATGCGAACCGGCTCGCCGCGAACCCGTGCAATGAGCTTTCCACAGCTACAGGTTGCTTGATGGTCTGGCATGGCGCCCCACTGGAATTGGATGGATGTTCAAGCCCGGACCCGTTCGAATTCGCGCATGAAATCGGTTAACTGTTTTACCCCGGCTTCCGGCATCGCGTTGTAGATGCATGCGCGCAAGCCTCCGGTGCTGCGGTGCCCCGCCAGGCCCAGCAACCCGGCCGCATCTGCTTCACGCAGGAACAATGCCTCGAGACCATGATCGGCGAGCGTGAACGGCACGCTCATCCAGGAACGGCAGTCGCGCTGGATCGGATTGCGATACAGGTTACTGGCGTCGATGGTCTCATAAAGCAATGCAGCCTTGCGCCGGTTGCGTTCCGCGAATACGTTCACGCCGCCTTCCGCTTTGACCCAGGCCAACACCTTCGAGGTCACGTACCAGGCGAACACCGGCGGCGTGTTGTACAGGGAACCGGCTTCGATCTGGGTACGCAAGTCCAGCATGCTCGGCATGCCTGCGGGCAGAGTTTGTAACGCATCGCGATCCACGATCACCAGCGTGAGACCGGCGATGCCGAGATTTTTCTGCGCGCCGGCATAGATCAGCGCGTGGTGACGCACATCCACCGGCCGCGACAGGATCATGGAAGTCATGTCGGCTACCAACGGCATCTGCTCGGCGTGCGGGACCCAGTGGAATTCGATGCCGCCGATGGTCTCGTTGACGGTGTAATGCAGGAATGCGCTGTCAGCCGGAACGTGCCACTGCGCAGCGGACGGTATCGCCGTGTAGTTGCTGGCCGCCGCATCCGCCGCCACATGCACGTGACACAGGCGCCCGGCTTCCTTGATCGCTTTCGCGGACCACAGGCCGGTGTTGATGTAACTCGCCGCCGTATGCCCGCCCAGCAGATTCAACGGCGCCATCGCAAACTGCAAGCTGGCGCCGCCGTGCAGGAACAACACGGCGTACTGCTCGGGGATATCCATGAGCGCACGCAGATCGGCTTCGGCCTGCGCCATCAAAGCCGCAAAGGTTTCCGTGCGATGGCCCATCTCCAGCATGGAGATGCCGGTGGCGTGATAATCGGGAAGTTCGTCGCGAATCGAATCCAGCACCGCTTGCGGCAACATGGCCGGACCGGCGCTGAAGTTCCAGGGACGCGTCATTGCAGTAGCGGCGTCAGTCGCCGCCACCCTCGTCATCCCCTTCGTCGCTCTCGATCCGATCGACGCCTACCAGTTGCTCACCGGCATCGAGGCGGATCAGGCGTACACCCTGGGTATTACGACCGATGACGGAGATCTCTCTGGCCGGCGTCCGCACCAGCGTGCCGCCATTGCTGATCAACATGACTTCCGCATCTTCGGGCACCTGGATCACGCCGACCACCTTGCCGTTACGGTCGGTAGTCTGGATCGAGATCACACCCTGCCCGCCGCGGCCCTGCACCGGATAATCGGATGCCGGCGTGCGTTTGCCGAAACCGTGCTCGGTCGCGGTGAGGATATCGCCCTCGCCGACGATGATGAGACCGATGACCTGCTCGTTCTTCGCAAGCTGGATACCGCGCACGCCGGCAGCATTGCGTCCCATCGGGCGCACATCGGCCTCCCGGAAGCGTATCGATTTGCCGTTCGATGCAAACAGCATCGCATCGCGTTCACCGTCGGTGATGGCGACACCGACCAGTTCGTCGCTCTTGTTCAGTTCGATGGCGATGATGCCGCTGCTGCGTGGCCGCGAAAAATTGTCCAGCGAAGTCTTCTTGACCGTGCCGAGTTTGGTCGCCATCAGCACATAGTGCCTGTCCGAATACTCGCGTACCGGTAATGCTGCCGTGATACGTTCACCTTCCTGCAACGGCAACAGGTTCACGATCGGCTTGCCGCGGGCACCGCGCCCGGCCTGCGGGAACTGGTACACCTTGAGCCAATACACTTTGCCGATGCTGGAGAAACACAATACCGTATCGTGGGTGTTGGCGATGAACAGGTTGTCGATGAAATCCTCATCCTTGACCGTGGTCGCCGCCTTGCCGCGCCCGCCGCGACGTTGCGCGCGATAACTTGAAACCGGCTGCGATTTCGCATAACCGGCATGCGACAGCGTGACGACCACGTCTTCCTCGTCGATCAGATCTTCGATGGTGAGGTCTTCGTGATCGGAGACGATCTCGGTGCGGCGTTCGTCGCCGTACTGATCGCGGATCGCAATCAGTTCGTCGCGGATCACTTTCAGGAGTTTGTCCGGATCGGCAAGGATCGCCCGCAATCCACCGATCAGCTCCAGCAGTTCCTTGTACTCGTTGACGATCTTGCCCTGTTCGAGTCCGGTCAGGCGTTGCAGCTTGAGGTCGAGGATCGCTTGCGCCTGCGTCTCGGACAGACGATAGCCGCTATCGCGCAGACCAAACTCGGTGGTCAATTCCTCGGGACGCGAGGCTTCCGCGCCAGCGCGCTTCAGCATCTCGGTGACGACACCCGGCTGCCAATCACGCGCCATGAGGCCGGTCTTGGCTTCGGCAGGTCCGGCAGATTTCTTGATCAGTTCGATCATCGCATCGATGTTGGCCAGCGCCACCGCCAGACCTTCCAACACATGCGCCCGTTCACGCGCCTTGCGCAGATCGTAGATCGTGCGCCGCGTCACTACCTCGCGACGGTGTCGCAGGAACGCTTCGAGGATGGATTTGAGATCCAGCAGACGCGGCTGGCTATCCACCAGCGCCACCATGTTGATGCCGAATACACTCTGCAAGGCGGTGTGCTGATAGAGATTGTTCAGCATCACGTCGGTGTTCTCGCCACGCCGCAGCTCGATCACCATGCGCATACCGTCGCGATCCGATTCGTCACGCAGCTCGGTGATGCCTTCGATCTTCTTGTCCTTCACCAGTTCGGCGATACGCTCCAGCAGCCGCGCCTTGTTCACCATGTACGGTAATTCGGTGACGATGATGGCCTGTTTGCTGCCTTCTTCGCCCTCGACATGACTGCGGGCGCGCACGAAGATGCGACCGCGACCGGTGAAATACGCTTCGTGGATACCGCGCGCGCCGTTGATGATGCCGCCGGTGGGAAAATCCGGTCCCGGCAGATGTTTCATCAAATCCTGGATAGTCGCTGCCGGATCGTCGATCAGGGCGATGCAGGCACCGATCACTTCGTTGAGATTGTGCGGCGGGATATTGGTGGCCATGCCCACCGCGATACCGGATGAACCGTTGATCAGCAGGTTTGGCAGGCGGGCCGGTAATACCGACGGTTCGTGCTCGGATTCATCGTAGTTGGGGACGAAATCCACCGTCTCCTTATCAAGGTCGGCGAGCATCTCGTGCGCGATCTTGGCCATGCGCACTTCGGTGTAACGCATCGCGGCCGCATCGTCGCCGTCCACCGAACCGAAGTTGCCCTGCCCATCCACCAGCACATAACGCATCGAGAATGGCTGTGCCATGCGCACGATGGTGTCGTACACCGCGGTATCGCCGTGCGGGTGATATTTGCCGATGACGTCACCGACCACACGGGCGGATTTCTTGTAGGGCTTGTTGTAATCGTTGCCCAGTTCCTTCATCGCGAACAGCACACGACGGTGCACGGGCTTGAGACCATCGCGCACGTCCGGCAGCGCCCGGCCCACGATCACGCTCATGGCGTAATCCAGGTAGGACTGCTTCATCTCATCTTCGAGGTTTACGAGGGTTAGCTCGCGTGCGAATTCTGCCATGCGAAAACTGGTTTTCTGATGCTTTAGGGGACCGCCGAAAGCGGCAAATTCAAAGCGTTAATCTTAACACATGCGGGTGTTTTACTGCCTGCTTGCAAACACTCTCGCCATGCTGTCGGCATCCGGTTTTTCGATGACGCCGCGCTCGGTCACCAATGCATCGACCAGTGCGGCCGGTGTCACATCGAAGGCCGGATTACGTACCGTCACACCCGCTGGTGGTGGCATCGAACTGGCGGCTTTCCATACCTCCGCAGGTTCCCGGTTTTCGATCGGGATATCGGCACCGTACGCCAACGCCATATCGACAGTGCCGGAAGGCGCCACCACCATCAGACGGGCGCCATGCTGCCGTGCCAGCACCGCAAGTGCATAGGTCCCGATCTTGTTGGCAACATCCCCGTTGGCCGCGATACGGTCTGCACCGACGATGACCCAACGGATGGCTGCGTCGCGCAGGGTCACCGCCGCGGCCGAATCCGTGATCAGGGTGACCGGGATCGCATCGCGGGCCAACTCCCAGACCGTGAGTCGCGCACCCTGCAGCCAGGGCCGCGTTTCGGTGGCAAATACCCGACTGACTCGCCGGCCACGCCAGGCGGTACGGATCACTCCCAAGGCGGTGCCGTGTCCGCCGGTCGCAAGACTGCCGGTATTGCAATGCGTGAGCACCGCGGAACCGGGCTCGATCAGAGCGGCACCCAGGTCCGCCATCTGCCGGTTCTGGGTCAGGTCTTCGGCGAGGATGGCATCCGCTTCCGCCAGCACCGCCGTGGGCTCACCCATGTTCCGGTCCACGCATCGGCGCATCCGCCGCAGGGCCCAGGACAGGTTCACGGCGGTCGGGCGGGAAGACGCGAGGGTTTCGATCTCGGCATGGATAACGGATAACCGCTCAGACTCGGGCAGGTTTGCCTGCGCCAGGGTACTCAATACCACCCCATATGCAGCAGCGATGCCGATAGCCGGTGCACCACGCACCGCCATCTCCCGGATCGCGGTCGCGACCGCCGCCGCGGAGCCGAGTTTCAGCCAGGTTTCACGGGCCGGCAGATCACGCTGATCCAGTACCTGCAGACAGCCCGGCTCCCAACGCAAGGCCCGGACATCGTCGCTACTCTCGCCCATCTGGATATGCTTCCTTAAAGCACCGGCAAGCAGCATTTTATCGCGTCACCGCGAGCCGCCCCCAAATGACTCTGTTATAGTTTTGCGCTACCTGAATCAGCCCGGCATCCCATGCGCCAACCGCTCAAACTTCCGGCCCGCTCGCTGTTGTGCCATGGCATCGGTGCGGCCTTGTTCACCTTGAGCCTCGGCTGTATTGCCGACAGTTCATCCGGTTACCTGCTCGATGGCAATGGCCAGCCGGTCACGTTCCAGCACGGCGGTTGCCTGCAGGTCGGCTCCCTCGACGCCAACGACAAAAACAGCGAATGCTACAAGCGCGCCCACGCGGTGGTGCATCATCACATCGAACCGCTGCCGCGCGACGAATTCGGGTTCATGCTACCACCGGAACCGGCGACGCCACATCCGGCAGTCGAGAAATCCGCACCCGCGGCCGCCAGCGGTACCAGCGTGGCAAAAGCCCTGCATTTCACCACCAAGACGATACGCTTCACCACGCCGGCTGAATTCCAGCGCAGCCGCGCCGGCCTGTCAGCGCAGAACCGCGGCGCACTGCTGCATTTCATCAACTCACTGGAACAATACCGCGGCGTGGAAAGCATCCACGTCATCGGTCACACCGACCTCAGCGGCAAGCGTCATTACAACACCTGGCTGGCTGGCAAACGTGCCGAATCGGTGCAACTGCGTCTGCTCTCGCTCGGTGTCGATCCGCGCACCCTCACCACAAGCTCAGAAGTGGGTGGTGGTCGCAACGTCGAAATCGAAGTCGTAGTCAGGGTACCCGCTGAATAACCAGCATCCTGTCCCTGCATGAGACCCTGCTGCATGAACCTGCAGATGCTCTGCACTTATATATAATGACGCATGGACTCCGTTGACCTTCTAATACATGCCCGCTGGGTAGCTCCGGTCGAACCTGATCATGCGCTCCATGAACACCATGCGGTGGCAATCCGTGACGGCAGGATCCTGGCCCTGCTGCCTTCCGCTGAGGCACGTAACCGGTTCAATGCTCGGGAAACCGTCGAGCTTGCCGAGCACATCCTGATTCCCGGCCTGATAAACGCCCACACGCACGCTGCGATGAGTCTGTTGCGCGGCCTCGCCGATGACTTGCCGCTGATGGACTGGCTGCAAAAGCACATCTGGCCGGTAGAAGGCCGCTGGGTCAGCCCCGAATACGTGCGCGATGGCAGCGAACTGGCGATCGCCGAGATGCTGCGCGGCGGCATCACCTGTTTTCAGGACATGTATTTCTTTCCTGATGCGACCGCTGAAACCGCACGCCGTCTTGGTATACGCGCCAGCCTCGGCATGATCGTGGTCGATTTCCCGTCCGCCTGGGCCAGCGATGCACAGGATTACTTGCGCAAGGGCATCGCGCTGCGGGATCGCCACAAAGATGATCCGCTGCTCAGCTTCGCCTTCGCGCCACATGCACCTTACACCGTCTCCGAATCCGCGCTCCGCGAGATTCGCACGCTCGCCGATGAGCTCGATGTGCCGGTACAGATACATCTTCATGAGACACGGGATGAAATCGAACAAAGCCTCAAACAGTTTGGCAAACGACCGTTGGCACGCTTGCAGGAGCTGGGTCTATTGACGCCGAACCTGATGGCAGTGCACATGACCCAGCTTGATGAGGAAGAGATCAGCTTGCTCGCAGAGACGGGGGCGCATGTGATTCATTGTCCGGAATCCAACCTTAAACTCGCCAGTGGCTTCTGTCCGGTCGCCAAACTGATGCGGGCCGGGATCAACGTCGCTCTCGGCACCGATGGTGCGGCCAGCAACAATGATTTCGACATGCTGGGGGAATTGCGTACTGCGAGCCTGCTCGCCAAAGGCGTCGCTGGCGATGCCACGGCCCTGCCGGCGTTCGATGCGCTGCGCATGGCCACCTTGAACGGTGCGCGCGCCCTGGGACTGGATCGCGAGATCGGTTCGCTCACTCCTGGCAAGTGGGCCGACATCACGGCCGTGAACCTTGCGCATCTGGAATGTCAGCCGATGTACAACCCGCTGTCGCAACTCATCTATGCTGCCGGTCGCCAACACGTGAGCGATGTCTGGGTTGCTGGCGCGCAGCTGTTGCGCAGCGGCGTATTGACGCGCATGGATGAGACGGCGCTGTGTGAGAAGGTTGCGCACTGGCAAGCTCGCATCAGCACCGGCTTGGGCGGCAGCGAGACGGCTGCATGAATCAACCCAACGTCGATCAGCGCGAGATATCCAGGTTCGATGCACTCGCTGCGCGTTGGTGGGATCCGGAAGGTGAATTCAAACCGCTGCACCAGATCAATCCCTTGCGGCTCGGTTACATCGAGACCCGCGCCGGTAGTCTGCAAAATCAGCGGATACTCGACATCGGCTGTGGTGGCGGCCTGCTGACGGAAGCCCTGGCCGCGCGTGGTGCCGTCGTCACCGGCCTCGACATGGCCGAAGCGCCCCTGGCGGTGGCTCGATTGCATCTCAAGGAATCCGGGCTCAAGGTCGATTACCGGCAAGCCACAGCCGAAAGCTGGGCGGCCGAATATCCCGCGCACTACGACATCGTCACCTGCATGGAGATGCTCGAACACGTGCCGGATCCAGCGGCCGTGGTACAGGCGTGCGCCACGCTGGTACGTCCCGGCGGCCAGGTGTTCTTTTCCACCATCAACCGCAATCTCAAGGCATTTCTGATGGCGGTGGTGGGTGCGGAATACCTGTTGCGCTTGATCCCCCGTGGCACCCACGACTATGCAAAATTCATCCGCCCGTCGGAGCTGGCCGGCTGGGCGCGCCATACCGGGCTCACGCTGCAACACAGCAGCGGGATTCATTACCAGCCGCTCTCGCGTCATTACCGGCTCGGTGGTAACGTGGACGTGAATTACATCCTGCATTGCACGCGGACGGACTGACATAACCCATGCCGATACGGCTGATCCTTTTCGATCTCGACGGCACCTTGCTGGATACCGCCCCCGATCTGGGCGGTGCCCTGAATGCGTTGCGCGCCGAATACAACATGAGTGAGTTGCCGGCGGACATGATCCGGCCGGTGGTCTCGCACGGCGCCCCCGCTCTGCTCAAGATCGGCTTCGGCATCGCCCCCAACGACTCGCGCTACGGCAGCATCCGCAACCGCTTGCTGGAACTGTATGCGCAACGCATCACTCAGGAGACCGGCTATTTCCCCGGCATCGAGTCGCTGTTGCAGGAACTCGAACGCCGCCGCCTGCCCTGGGGCGTGGTCACCAACAAACCCAGTCACCTGACCGACCCGCTGTTGCGTGCTTTCGGTCTCTACGAACGTGCTGCCTGTGTGGTCAGCGGTGACACCACACCACGCCGCAAACCCAACCCGGATCAATTGTTGTACGCCTGTGACTTGTGTGAGATAGGTCCTGAACAAAGTCTCTATTTCGGCGATGCACAACGCGATGTACAGGCCGCGCGCGCTGCCGGCATGCGTGCATTGGTCGCGCTGTACGGTTACATCGAAGCCAGCGAGCAGCCATCAACCTGGGAAGCGGATGCCTTGATCGAACACCCAGCGAAACTGCTGGACTGGCTGGATGAATATGTCGATGCCGCTCAAGAGGCCGATGCATGACCACCCTGCTCATCATCACCGCACTGATCGCAGGGTTGATTCTCGGCTACGTCGTCGCCGCGTTATCTCAGCAGCGTCGTAACCGCGCGCTGGAGATCGAGCTCGCTACCCTGAAAGCCAAAGCCGAGACCGTGAACGCGGCACGCGAAGAACTGGAGAAGACCTTCAAGGCCGTCGCCAGTGATGTATTACGCAACAACAACCAGTCCTTCATCGAACTCGCCACCCAGAATCTCGGCAAGTTCCAGAGTGAAGCACGTGGTGAACTCGACAAGCGTCAGCAGGCGTTCTCGGAACTGGTCAAGCCGATCAGCGAGACCCTGAAGAAGACCGAAGCGCAGATCCACGAGATCGAAAAGGAACGCAAGGAAGCCTACGGCAATATCACCCGCTTTCTGGGCAGCATGAACGAGACCCAATCTCAACTGCAAGCCGAGACCCGCAATCTGGTGCAGGCGTTGCGCCGTCCGGAAGTGCGCGGTCAATGGGGCGAGATGACGCTGCGACGGTTGGCGGAACTGGCTGGCATGGTCAACTACTGCGATTTCTTCGAGCAGGACAGCCGCGACTCTGATAACGGACGCATGCGCCCGGACATGATCGTGCGCATGCCGGACAAACGCGAACTGGTGGTGGATGCCAAGACACCGCTGGATGCCTATCTGAACGCAGTCGCCGCCAAGACCGATGAGGAACGTCAACAGTTCCTGTTGCAACATGCGCGCAAGGTGCGTGAACGGATGCGCGAACTGGCCAGCAAGGCCTACTGGAACCAATACAAGAACTCACCCGATTTCGTGGTGATGTTCGTACCAGGCGAACAATTTCTCAGCGCGGCGCTGGATACCGATCCGCAACTGATGGAAGATGCTTTCAGCAATAAAGTGGTGATGACCACCCCCACCAGTCTGATCGCGTTGTTACGCGCGGTCGCGTTCGGTTGGCGCCAGCAATCGGTCGCCGAGAATGCCGAGAAGATTCGTGAACTGGGTGAAGAACTCTACAAACGGCTGGCTACCTTCAATGAGCACCTCGGCCGTGTGGGTCGCGCACTCGGTCAAAGCGTCGAGCATTACAACAAGGCGGTCGGCTCACTGGAGCGCCAGGTCATGCCGAGTGCACGGCGCTTCCCGGAAATGGGCATCCACGAAAAGAAATCGCTGGAAGAGCCGGACAAACTGGAAGTCATGCCGCGCGATGCAGGCGACGGCACCGAGTAATCCAGGGTGAGCCGCTCCAATCTACCCAACGGCATTCCTGCCGACCTCCGCTACGCCGTCCAGTTCTCACCGGACCGGTACCGCACGCAACTCGCCAGTCTGGCAACGCTCTACCACGAGATCCGCGAGATCATCCACGAGTGTCGCGATCCCGGCGTCGCCGAGACCAAACTGCGCTGGTGGGAAGAAGAAATCGAACTGATGCTGGATGGTCGCGCCCGGCATCCCTGCGCACAGTCATTCTGGGCGCAACACGGCAAACTCAACCTCGCCAGCAAATTGTTCCTGGATATCATCGACAGTACCCGCCAGGATATCCATTCGCCGAGTTTCCCCACTTTCGATAACGTCAGACGCTATTGCAAACAGCGTGGCGGTTCATTCACGGTACTTGCAGCCTCCCTGTGCGGCGCTGATTCATTGGTGACCCTGGCGGCTGCGCGCGATCTGGGAAGCGGTTGGCAACTCGCCGACATCGTGACTCGCAGTGCAATGGATGCCAGACTGGGTCGCGTCTATTTCGCTGCCGAGGATTTGCAGCAGCACCATCTGGACCAGCATGTAGTCGAAGGTGTCCATTCCGATACCGGGCTGAAAGCCCTGCTCTCCGACTACTCGCTGCGCGCGCGGCAACTGATGGACGATGCGCTCGCCGCTGCCCCCGAAATGGAACGTGACACGCTGGTAACTGCCAGCATCCTCGCCGCCCTCGCACAGGGGCGTCTGCGCAAACTGGCGCGCCGGCATTTCGTTACCGGTGCCGGAACCGTAGAATTGTCACCGCTCTCTGCCCTGCTGACTGCCTGGAAAACCGCGCAACGTGCGGTCAAAATCACTCTCTGATCACGAGTTCCAACCATGACAGCCATCCCGAAAAACTATGCTCCCGCCAACGACCTGCTTGAAGACCGTGTGATCCTGGTTACCGGCGCAGGCGATGGCATCGGTCGCTGCGTATCGATTGGACTCGCCAAACACGGCGCGACCGTGATCCTGCTTGGCAGGACAGTCAGCAAACTCGAAGCGGTCTATGACGAGATCATGGCCGCGGGCGGCCCCAAACCTGGCATCTATCCCATGGATCTGATGGGTGCGCAGTACAAGGACTATGAAGACATGGTCGGCGTCATCGACAAGGAATACGGCCGGCTCGATGGCTTGCTGCACAACGCCGGCATCCTCGGTGAACGCGCACCCATCGAACACCACGAAGTACATATCTGGAAGCAGGTCATGCAAGTCAATCTGAATGCGCCGTTCGCGCTCAGCAAAGCCTGTCTCGAAGTGCTGTACAAATCCCCGGATGCCTCGGTGGTCTTCACTGCCAGTGGCGTCGGCCGCAAGCCACGCGCCTACTGGGCTGCGTACTCAGTCTCCAAAGCCGGTCTGGAAGCCCTCTCCACCATCCTTGCGGACGAGACCGAACATCGCGGCACCTTGCGCGTCAACTCGCTCAACCCCGGTGCCACCCGCACCGCCATGCGCCGTGCCGCGTTTCCCGCTGAAGACGCGAATCTGTTGAAAACGCCGGAAGATATCCTGCCAGCTTATCTGTATCTGCTCGGCCCGGACAGCAAAGGTGTCACCGGCCAGCAGTTTGATGCGCAGGGTTGAATTTAAAAAATAACTGATGCTGTTTCCAGACATCCGCGTTATTGATCATGTCATTCCCGCTGGGTCGCCACTTCGTCATTCCAGCGAAAGCTGGAATCTATCTTGTTTCTTCATCATTCCAGGATATTCTGGGTCAAAGTAAAGAACCATCTGTTTCTCTTCGCTCTGTTATAGCTCCAATGCGAGGGAGTTTTTACTCTGACCCCAAATATTCATGTCAGTGAGAATCAACCGTGAAAGCAAAAAATGATGCGGCTCATTCGTCTGCTGTTGCTGAAGAACTGAAAAAACTGCAAGGCACCTGGGTACAGGTAGAATGCGAAGCCGATGGCGTCAAAAATCCGCATGAAGACTATGGTGAACAGAACATCACGGCAATTACCGGCAATACATTCACAGTGACTCATGCCGACGGAACGGTCGTCATCAAGGGCCCTTCACATTGAATCTGGACCCCGATCCGAAATACGTAGACTGGTCTGACACATTTGGCGTTGATGCAGGCAAGACGTTCCCAGCGATCTATATCTTAGATGACGACACGTTCACCTTTTGTGCCGGCGACAAAGGTGCGCGCCCAACCACGTTTCACACCAAGAAGAATCAGGTACGTCGGATTCTGAAACGGATCAAGCCTTAACACATAACGTATAGGGCGGAGTAGCGAAGCGTATTCCGCCATTCCTTGACCATTCGGCGGGTTACACTTCACTAACCCGCCCTACATGATAGAACATCAAGCGAAGCCAGGGTTGTCCAAATTGTTTAGGGACTATGGATTGGCACGGCTGAAAAGACCGATATATCACAGCAGTCTGTGTTGCGTGAAGCATTCGGTGAAACCGACATGTTCCGGAGGCGCTCTTGGCAACCCCGTGGATGACGCCGACCCGCGCAGCGCCCGCAGGGAATAGCCTGCGCAGCAGGACGGGGCGAGGGGCTCGAAGCATTGCTTCGAGCGGGCCTACAGGGATGTAGGCCCTGGACTTTTCGGCAAAGCAGGATGCGAAACCGGAAAGGCCCCGTCCGCGCGACCGGTGCAGGGATGCGCCGTGAGCGCGGCCCCGAGGACGCGAGCAGGGAGGGAACGCATCAGGAATTGAATGTCTTTCATTCAATTCCTGATATGCGCGGCATCCTCCGGGGCGATTTCCTTTGGGTCCTTTCCTTGTTCGCACAAGGAAAGGACCTCGACGGCGGGGGCGAATCCCCGCACCAATTCACGCGGCGAAGCCGCACAAAATTCCCCCTCATCCCAACCTCCGGTAATTGCTCCCGCATTGCTCTACCTTCCGCATCTCAGCAGCCGTGTCCCGGAGGGAGAGAGTAAAACAGAGATTGCTTCGTCACTGCGTTCCTCGCAATGACGACTCGCAAAGGTGGGATTCAGGTCTTGCGGGGTGTCAATACTTTCATTCTCGGCCGATGCTAATGCTTAACCGGTGCAATCGGTCTCTCTTTAATTTGAATCTGCTTATTACTTATAAATTCAGCGCTCAAAATTCGTAAACAATGCCCAACGATAGAAGATCGATGTCATAGATTCCAGTTCTACTATCGACGTGGAGATTCAAATATCGATCCCAGGCAAGACGCACTGCCAGATTATCTAAAAATAGATATTTCACGCCAATACCGTAAGCAGGATTGGTATTCGTACCGGTCCTGCTGGTGTTATCAGGTATCGAGGTGTTCCCATAACCGGAAGTTTCGATTGGTATAGCGAGATCTTCCAGCTCCATGCGGCCATTGAAAGCTCCAGCGCGTGCAAATGCCATCCAATGCTGATTCAAAGGGTAAGCCCCGGTAATAACCAGTGACCAACCTTGATCTTTAAGGGTCCCATGAGCATTGTAATTATTCATACAAGACATCCCGCAAACAAATAACCCGGAACCTGAATAAACGTCATTGTAATTGTAGGTTGCCTGGCCAAGATTTACGTAGCCTGCTTCGACGCCCCAATAGTCATCGAACTGATATCCAGCAGCAAGACGATAACCAATATCGTTATCGGTGTAGTTGGTTTGCGTGGATAAAGGAGAGACGCCAGGATCGAATCCCACAAACCACTGCGGAGCCTGGTTCGCGACGTCATTGAAGTGAGACTGACCGGCGTCAATCGCCATATACCAACCACTGTTGTCAGCCAGGGTATCGGCAGGCAAGATCAGCGCACCCATCACCAGCGCATAGACAAATAACTTCATGTTATTGCCCCCTGTACGTGGTTTAAATCTCAAGCGCCCGAATACTCTCTAAGAAGTCCGGATGTCACCAAACCGCCTTATTCCAGGAGGCGGCCACCGGCCGTATACAGGCGTATCCCTACAAACTCCACTTGCTACTGTGAGTATAGTAGAAGATTGCGATTTTGCGTTGAGGCTCAAATCCGGGCAAGCGGGAATCAGCTGAACATTCTAAGATGGGTGTCTTCAGGGTGCCCGGAATTTGCTTGCGGCAATTGTGATTATGTCTTCTGGAACGCGACTACTACGTCAGAATCAAAATGAGGCTGTGGCTACTTCTTGCGCCGGGTCAGCACTTTCTTTCTCGGCCGATGCGAATGCTTAACCGGTGCGACCGGTTTCTCTTTAACCGGCGTCATCCCCGCGACATCCAGCAACACCTTCAGTTCCGCTTCCGTCGCATCCCGCCAACCCCCGCGTGGAATATTCCGCGGCAACACGATCGCGCCATACCGGATCCGGATCAGACGACTAACCGTCACTCCAACTGCTTCCCACAAGCGCCGCACTTCCCGATTGCGACCTTCCCGCAAGGTCACGTGATACCAGTGATTGGCGCCCTCGCCGCCCGCTTCATGGATCAGATCGAATTTCGCCGGGCCGTCGTCAAGTTGCACGCCGGTGGTCAGCGCGGCAAGTTGCTCATCCGATATCTTGCCCAATACGCGCACCGCATACTCGCGTTCGACTTCGGTGGACGGATGCATGAGCTTGTTGGCCAGTTCACCGTCGGTAGTAAACAACAACAAACCGGACGTGTTGGTATCCAGCCGTCCGACTGAAACCCAGCGCGCGCCACGCACCCGCGGTAGCGATTCGAACACCGTGGGCCGGCCTTGCGGGTCCTTGCGTGTGGTGAGTTCGCCTTCGGGCTTGTGATACAGGATCACCCGGCGAGTTTCAGGATCGCGATGCTCCAGCGTCCTGATGACGCGCTTGTCGAGCGCGACCCGGTCCTCGGGCGTGATCCGGTCGCCGAGTTTGGCCGGTTTGCCGTTGACGCTGATGCGGCCAGCCGTGATCCAGCCTTCGATCTCGCGGCGTGAACCAAGACCGGCTGCTGCGAGCGCTTTCTGGATACGTTCCGAGGCAGATACGTCGCGCGGATTGGAGGTCATGATTGCGGCGGTTCGGTGACTGGCTCGCCGCCTTCAGCATCGGCATGCAGTGAGACATCATCACCTTCCATGTCTTCATCGGCATCGTCCACCACCTGGCGCAGCGGATTGTCGTCGCCAAGATCGAGTTCGACATTCAGGCTGTCGATGTCCTTGAGTGCAGCCAGAGTCGGCAGCTCGTCGAGACTCCGCAGGCTGAAGTAATCCAGGAACTCGCGGGTGGTCGCGAACATCGCCGGATGCCCCGGCACATCACGATGGCCGACCATCCGGATCCAGTTGCGATCCTGCAGCGTCTTCATGATGTGTGTGCTGACCGTGACACCGCGCACCTCTTCGATCTCACCGCGGGTGATCGGTTGCCGATAAGCGATAAGTGCCAGCGTCTCCAGCAAGGCCCGCGAGTAACGCGCAGGCCGTTCTTCCCACAAGCGAGATACCCACGGCGATAAAGCCTGCTTGATCTGGATACGGAACCCGCTTGCCACTTCGGTCAATTCGATACCGCGTTCGGCATAGTCAGCACGCAGGCTCTCCACTGCCTCACGCACCTCGGTGCGTTCGGGACGTTCCGCATCGGTGAACAAGGCCAGCAATTCATCCAGACTCATGGGCCGGCCGGCAGCCAGTAATGCCGCTTCGACGATATTCTTCAGCGGCTGCGTATCCTGCGTCATCATTCCTCTCCCTCGATCTCGACCGTGGACAGATCAACTTCGGCGGCAGTCGCGGCTTTCACGTGGATCGGACCGAACGGTTCCGCCTGCACCAGTTCGATCAACGCCTGCCTGATCAGTTCCAGCAAGGCCATGAATGTGACCACCACGCCACGGCGACCTTCCTGTGGTGTGAATAGATTGGTGAATTCACGAAAATCCGCAGTCTGCAGGCTACCCAATACGTCCGCCATCCGCTGACGCACCGACAAAGGTTCCATCTGCACACGATGGTGCGTGAACATATCAGCGCGGTGCAGCACGTCCTTGAACGCGATCAGTAATTCCTTCATGCTGACTTCCGGCACCAGCTGCACTACCTTGCGCTCCATGACCTCGGCGGCCGCCGGATAGACGTCGCGCCCCAGGCGCGGCAGCGCGTCGATGTCTTCCGCTGCCGCCTTGTAACGTTCATATTCCTGCAGGCGGCGGATCAGTTCGGCGCGCGGGTCGGTCTCTTCGCCTTCGTCCAGCGGCGGACGCGGCAGCAGCATGCGCGACTTGATCTCTGCCAGCATCGCCGCCATCACCAGATATTCCGCAGCCAGTTCGAGCCGCAGTTCCTTCATCAGATCGATGTAGGACATGTACTGGCGCGTGATCTCGGCGATGGGGATGTCGAGGATGTCCAGGTTCTGACGCCGGATCAGATACAGCAACAGATCCAGCGGCCCTTCAAATGCTTCCAGAAACACTTCGAGTGCATCGGGCGGTATATAAAGGTCACGCGGCATGCTGGTGACCGGCGAGCCCTGCACCATCGCGAACGGCATCTCGCCCTGTTGGACCTGCGCCGCACCCGGCATCACCGGCATGACAGCCGCAGATTCGGCGCCATTCTGCGGTTCCTGTGGTGTGGTACTCATCGGTAATTCAATCCCATCGCCTGACGTACTTCTTCCATGGTGTCGCGTGCCGCATCGCGTGCGGCTTCACAACCTTCGTTGATGATGCTGCGCACCATCTCCGGATTCGCTTCGATCTCCAACGCGCGTTCGCGGATCGGTTTGAGTTCCTTCAACACGGCCTCGATGACCGGTTGTTTGCAATCCAGGCAGCCGATACCGGCCGTGGTACAACCCTTCCAGACCCAGTCGCGAGTCGCCTGATCGGAATAGATCTTGTGGAATTCCCAGACTGGGCATTTCTCGGGATTGCCGGGATCGGTGCGACGCACGCGCGCCGGGTCGGTCGGCATGGTGCGCAGTTTCCGCTCTACCTCTTCAGGCGCTTCCCGCAGTGCGATGGCGTTGTCGTATGATTTCGACATCTTGCGGCCATCGAGGCCCGGCATCTTCGCCACTTCCGTCAGCAAGGGTTTCGGCTCGGTGAGGATGGTGCGGCCACCGCCTTCCAGATAACCGAACAAGCGATCGCGATCAGCCATGGTCAGATTCTGGTTGCTGTTGATAAGAGCCTGTGCAGTGAGCAACGCCTCGGCATCGCCCCGCTCCTGATACCGCTTGCGTAATTGGGAATACAGCTTGCCGTTCTTCTTGCCGAGATTCTTGATCGCATTCTCGGTCTTGCTCTCGAAATCCGGTTCACGGCCAAACACGAAATTGAAACGCCGCGCGATCTCGCGCGTGAGTTCCACATGCGGCACCTGATCCTCACCCACCGGCACCAGGCCGGCCTTGTAGACGAGGATGTCCGCACTCATCAGTACCGGATAACCGAGGAATCCATAGGTGGCGAGATCGCGATCCTTGAGTTGTTCCTGCTGGTCCTTGTATGTAGGTACACGTTCCAGCCAACTGATCGGCGTGATCATGGATAGCAGCAGGTGCAGTTCGGCGTGTTCGAGGATACGCGACTGGATGAACAGCTTCGCCTTGCCCGGGTCCACACCGACTGCGAGCCAATCCACCAGCATCTCCCACACCGCGGGTTCGATCTCGCGTGCATTCTCGTAATTGGTTGTGAGTGCATGCCAATCGACTACGCAAAAGAAACAATCGTACTCGTGCTGCAGCTTGAGCCAGTTCTTGAGCACCCCGTGCAGATGTCCGAGGTGCATGCGTCCGGTCGGACGCATGCCGGACAGGATTCGGTGGTTATCGGTGCCGAGTGGCGTATTCAATTCGACCTCCCGTCGATAATACAAATCATATAAGCATCTGCAGCCAGGCAATGAATTCGTTGCCGTGAAATCCGGCGACAGTCGCCAACACGGTCAACAAGACAGCCGTCGGTGGCCAAAGTATCAGGCCAAAAATATTGAACCCGAACTGGCCCAGGAGAATCAATCCAAAGATTATGAATAGCCCATAAGGTTCAATGCGGTCGTAGTTCCGCGCCCAGTCGCGCGGCATGAGGCCGCTGGCGACGCGTCCCCCATCCAGCGGCGGCAGCGGTATCAGATTGAACACCATCAACAGGATATTGACGAAGATCCCGGCCACGCCCAACAGTATCAGCGGTTCACTGATATGCGCCGCGCTAGCCGGCAGATACAGACCGATGCGCGCTACCACGGACCACAGTATCGCCATCAGCAGGTTCGCCAGCGGCCCGGCCGCACCGACCATGGCCATATCCCGGCGTGGCGATTTGAAGTTGCGAGGTGAGATCGGTACCGGTTTGGCCCAGCCAAACAGGAAACTGGAGTGGAACAGCAACAGGACCGCCGGGACAAGGATGGTGCCAACAGGATCCACGTGCTTGAGCGGGTTGATGGTCAGCCGCCCCAGCATGCGCGCGGTGGGGTCGCCCAGCCGGTTCGCCACCCAGCCGTGGGCGGCTTCGTGGAGAGTGACGGCGAGCAGGACGGGGATAACCCAGATGGCGATTTTTTGGATCAGGTTCAGATCAGGCATCGCGGCATTATACGGGCCGCGCCGCGCTTGCGCATGGCTTCCGGCGCTTCAACCTGTCAGAAAAGGGGTCGGATCGCCACGTCCCTCGCGTGCGATGCGTGGTACCCCGCTGGAGACATCCACCACCGTCGTGGGCTGGAACCCGCAAGGGCCCCCGTCGATGACCAGATCCACCTGATGTTCGAGGCGATCACGCATCTCTTCAGGATCGGTGAGTGGTGTGTCGTTACCCGGCAGGATCAGGGTCGAACTCATCAACGGCTCGCCCAATTCCGCCAGGATCGCCTGCGCAACCACGTGCTCCGGGATGCGGATGCCGATGGTCTTGCGTTTGGGGTGTTGCAAGCGGCGCGGCACTTCGTGGGTAGCCGGCAGGATGAAGGTGTAAGGGCCCGGCGTATGCGCCTTGAGCAACCGGAAAGTCGGGTTATCGACCCGCGCGTAGGTGGCGATCTCGGACAAGTCACGACACACCAGAGTGAAATTGTGGTCCTTGTCGGCCTCGCGCAGCGCCCGGATGCGGTCCATGGCCGCTTTATCCCCTAACAGGCAACCGAGGGCATAGCAGGAATCGGTGGGATACACCACCACGCCCCCGTCGCGCAGGATCTCTACCGCGCGATGCACGAGCCTGGCTTGCGGGTTGATGGGATGGATCGTAAAGAACTGACTCATCTGGCCGACCGGGATTACGTCATACTCGCCGCGTCTGCGGCCCGAATGCGCTATCATAACGGCCTTTTCGAGCACAGACGCTGCCAGATGTCATCGTTATTGGAATTCCTGCTGCTTGCCGCCTTTTTCGGCGCCTACCTCTGGCGCGGGATCTTCTTTGCCACCGGCGTGCTGATGGTCGGCAGTGTCGTGGTATTGGCGGTCTCCTACTGGCGTACCCGCAAGCTGGAGCCCATGCCGTTGGCGGTCACCGTGCTGGCGCTGGTGCTGGGCGGCGTGACCCTGATCTCGCACGATCCGGTCTTCATCAAGTGGAAATTCAGCATCGTCGAATGGCTGTTCGGGCTGGTATTTATCGGCAGTCACTTCATGCGGCGCCCGCTGATCCAGAAGATACTTGGTTCACAGATCACATTACCGCCCCTGATATGGAACCGGCTCAATCTGATGTGGGCCGGGTTCTTCCTGCTGCTCGGTTGCGTCAATGTTTTCGTCATCTACCAGTTTGATACCGCAACCTGGGTCCAGTTCAAGGTCTGGTGGTCAACCGGCGCGATGCTGGTGTTCGTAATCCTGCAAGCGATCTACATGAGCCGCCACATCCAGGATCAGCAACCGCAATGAGCATGTGGTACGCAATCATCTCGGAAGATGTGCCGGACTCACTCGCGCTGCGGACCCCGGTCCGTTCCGCACACCTGCAGCGGCTCGAAGAACTGAGACAGCAAGGCCGTCTGCTGCTCGCCGGACCGCATCCGGCAATCGATGCCGAAGACCCGGGACCGGCTGGCTTTACCGGCAGCCTGATAATCGGGGAATTTGCATCGCTCGATGATGCGCGAGGCTGGGCCGACGCCGACCCGTATGTCGCAGCAGGCGTCTATGCCAAAGTCAGCGTCAAACCGTTTCGCAAGGTGCTGCCGTGAACGGTCCACAAGCGCACGACCTCCGTGCGGATCGCATCCGCGCGGAACTGCAGCAGCGTCTGCAGCCACAGTCTCTGGAGATCGTGGATGATGGCGCCCGGCATATCGGGCATGCGCACGAAGGCAGTGGCCATTTTACGGTCCGCATCATCGCCACTGCCTTCGCGGGTAAACCGCGTCTGCAGCGACACCGCATGGTTTATGAAGCACTAGAGACCCTGATGCAGGGCAACATCCATGCCTTGAGTATCAAGGCCATGACACCTGAAGAAACCCTTTCTGTCTAACCTAACGTACGAGGAATCTGTATGCGCATCTCATTTCCACGTTTTCTGCTGATCGCCAGTGCAATGCTGCTGCTGGCGGCCTGCAACGGTGGCAAATCCACCGATACCAGCACCGTGCTCGCGACGGTCAACGGCACCCCCATCACCAACGACATGTTCCGTGCCTATGTGCGGACGCTGGCGGGTGGTCAGGAACCGCAGCTCGATGCGCAGAAGCGCAAACTGGTACTGGATCGCCTGATCGACATGACCGTACTGGCGCAGGATGCCGAGAAGACCGGCCTCGACAAGGACCCGAAAGTTGCAGCCGAACTCGCCGTACAGCACGAAGGTCTGCTGGCTCAATCGCAGGTGCGCGCCTATCTGGACAAGCATCCGGTAACGGATGACCAGATCAAGTCCGAATACGACCAGCGCATGAAGAGCATGCCGAGCGAGGAATTCCGCGCTCGCCACATTCTGGTATCGGATGAGAAACTGGCCAAGAGCATCATCGCGCAACTCGGCAAGGGTGCAGATTTCGCCAAACTGGCGAAGAAGTACTCTTCAGATGGTTCCGCCAAGAGCGGCGGCGAACTCGGCTGGTTCTCACCAGACCAGATGGTGCCGGAATTTTCCAAAGCAGTGGAACAACTGAAGAAAGGCCAGTACACCAAGACGCCGGTGCACACCCAGTTCGGCTGGCACGTGATCCAGCTGGAAGATACCCGCAGCACCCCTGCCCCATC
>DASSKW010000105.1:0-15582 GCA_035690065.1 Gammaproteobacteria bacterium | reverse complement strand
CAAGAAGATCAACCCGCGGCTGGAGCTGTTCCTGGCCAGCGAACCGGGTGTGGAATCCGGGTTCATGATCGCTCACGTCACGGCTGCGGCCCTGGCTTCCGAAAACAAGACCCTGGCCCACCCTGCCTCGGTCGATACCATCCCCACGTCGGCCGGTCAGGAAGACCACGTCAGCATGGCGCCCTGGGCCGGCCTCAAGCTGCTGCGGATCCTGGACAATATCGACCACATCCTCGCCATCGAAGCCATGGCCGCGGCCGCGGCCATCGACGCCCAGCGTCCACTCCACACCACCCCCGGCCTCGAATCCGTCCAGGAAGCGATCCGGAAACAGGTTCCTGCCCACGCCGGCGACCGCCGGCTCGACCAGAACATCACCCGGCTGGCCGGGAGCATCGGCGCCGGCGCCCTGCTGCACTTTCTGCCTGCCGACAGTCTGCTATCGACCTGAAAATTCAGGTATTACGCCGCAACTTATTGAACTATTCATCCGTCCCAGCGTCCTATCCACAAGTTCGGACAAATATATCATCTACACGATATATATCGTTTTTTGTGTTAGACTTTTGTTCGTGTCTGGAAGGATTTTGCCCGTTGCGCCAGTCTCCAGGCGGCATCGGAGGTGAAGGTTTTTTATGACAACCTCACGCAACGTGGGGGAGTCCGGGGCCTCTTGTTTTCCCCCTTTGACAAGAGGCCCCTCTTTTTTATTCTGCCCCGCACTCTGGGACTTTCGCTCTTTACGCGGTAAACTTGGCGCCGTTGTTACGCTTGGTTCCCGAAAACCCTGCCCTATCTGCCCTGATTCACGCCTTCCGGAGCTTCCATGTCCAGATTGATTCTGCGTTGTATCCTTGTGTGCTGTGTGCTGCTGTTGGCCAGTTGCGGCGGGAGTGGCAACACTGGTCTGACCGTATATTTGACCGATGCACCAATCGATAACGCGATCAGCGTGAATATCGGCCTGGTAGGTGTAAAAGTGCAGGGCACCGGTGGTGTTTATTACTTCCCCACTCCGCAAATCGAAACACCCGATTTTTACCAGCTACAGGGTGGCCTGGAAGGTTACCTCATGACGGCTGCCCAACTTCCGGCCGGAGAATATCAGTCTATCTCTCTCGACTTCAGTGCCGATGTCAATAGCAACGTTTCCTCAATCGCGCTGACCGATGGCACGGTCCATCAGCTATACATACCGACCGGTGAGCCCACCACTGTCACTGCTCCCATAAATTTCACCATGCCATCAAACGGCGAAGCAAATATCACCATAGACCTCGATTTGCGGAAATCGATTATCAAAGATCCGAACAACCCCACGAAATACATCTTGCGCCCGGTGCTGCGTGCGGTTAACAACAACTCATATGGAACCATCAGCGGGACGGTCGATACCACGCTTTTGACCAGCACTTGCGTCCCCGCCGTCTATATTTACAGCGGCGATGTCACCCCTACCGATGTTGAAATAAATGCGACGTCAGGAATAGTGCAACCGATTACGAGTGCACTGGTAGGTCTGAATGTCACCTCAGGCCAATATGGATTCACTGCCGGCTTCTTGCCGCCAGGCCAGTACACTGCGGCTTTCACCTGTGAAGCCAACCTGGATAACCCGGACACTGCTGATACGATACATTTCTCATCTGTCAAACAGACGACTGTCACCAACCATGCGACAGCCATCGTGACGATGAACTAAGCGGATCCGCTGCACGCGATAAAAATATTCAATAGAAATATTTCTGCAATGCCCGACACAGGGAGTCTTCAAGACAGGGCCGATTGTGTCGAGCACACCGACGATCAAATGATGCTTCAAGTTTCAACACGTTCATAGCGCCGGAACACTCTTCCATAGCCAATCACATAGATCGCCTGCAGCACAGCGGCGACGTAGAACGGCGTGACAAACATCCCTGCCGCGATCATCGGCCCGGCGATGCCCGGTCCGATGGATTGCGGTACCTGGAACGAGGCCGCATTGACGCTGGCAGCCAACCCGCGGCGTTCGTCTCTCACCAGTGACACGACCTGCGCCTGACGCGCGCCCAACGATGCGCCACTCGACATCAGCCGCAGCATGTAAATCAACGCTGCCAGCCAGAACCAGGGCGAAAGCGGTAATAGCACCAACAGCGCGACGCCGATGCCACGCGCCCATAACACCGCACTGACCAGCCCGTGCCGCTCAGTAAGTCTGCCCGCATAGATGGAGCTCATCCCGGTAAGGGCGAAGGTGACGGCCATCATCGGCGCGATCGCGCCCGGACCGACACGGAATCTCAGCGCAAACCAGTAGGCGATCAGTGGTCCGGTCAAACCGATCGACAGCCCATTGATGGTGTTGAGTTGAAACAATCGGAACAGGATATGGTTCTCGAAACGCCGGGTCTGACTGCTTCTGGCGACTTCTGCGACAGGACGTGATGCAGGTGCGGCCCGCATCTCGTGTGCCCCGCTCAGCAGCCAGAGATTTATACATCCACCGATCGCGACTATCAGGAAGATGGGGCTGTAGGCCAGACGCGGTCCGAGTGAATGCTCCCAGAAAGCCGGCAGGATGCCGAGCAATGCGCCCAGTGTCATACCGAAGAAACCAACCGCAGTATTGAGACTATAGATCCAACCATGCTTGCCCGGCGCGATGACTTCAGCAAGCCAGGCCTGTTCCGCAGGTGCGAACGGCCCGGCTGAACCGTTTCTGCCGCGGCCGAAACCACCGACGATGATAGCGACGGCCAGTACTGCAAAATTGGCGCTTATCAATGGCGCAAGACCGCAGAGTATCGTCAGGCCTTCGTTGTAGAGCAGAAAAGGCCTGCGTTTGAGACGATCGCTGACGATGCCGATGATGATGCTCAAGGCGGCCGCGATCAGCCCGCCGGCGGTAAGTGCCAGACCTATCTGCAAACCACTCCAATGCAAGGCGTGCAGATAGAGCGCCAGGTCTGCAGTCAGCGCGCCCTGTGCCACGCTCCGGGTCGTGCGCGCCGCCAGCAATCGCCGGGTGGTGGGGTGCAATTCAGTGAGGGCCAACCACATGCGTGCAACCTTTGATCGCCCGCAAAGCCGGCTCGGACATGCGGTGACAATTGGAGAGGCAGAAACAGAATCAGGTCGCCGATTTTACCGTACTGTCTGATCTGCCAGATACGATGCAGCAGGTTTACTTCGGGTGTCTGGAGACATTCGGGTCATAATCGCCCGCCACCGATGAAGCGAGCCTGCCAGTAGGGATTGCCGAGTTGTGCATACGACACCACTTCGCCCGTCTCCGGTGCGTGGATGAAACTGCCGCCACCGGCGTAGATACCGACATGCAGCTGGGCGTCCCCGGCAATCTCGAAGAACACCAGATCGCCGGGTTGCAGGTCGGCAAGTGTGACCGGGTGCGAGGCATAAAACTGCGCATTCGCGGTACGCGGAATCTTGATGCCGGCCTGACGATACACATAATAGACAAGACCGCTGCAATCGAAACCCCTGGGACTGCTGCCGCCATATACATAAGGCACACCCAATTCACTGCGGACCAAATCAAGTATCTGCGCACTCTTGCTGGGCCGATAAGCCTGCACCGCGGTATCCGGGCGCTCCGGCCAGGGCGCGCAAGAGACGATACCCATGCAGACACATGTAAACAACCAGGCATGTCGGCGAATCATCTTCATTGCCTGAATCAAGTTCCTTGTTCGTGCAAATAACTGCTTTCAGCGACGCAGTCTTACCTGGTGTGTGCCCTGTTTCATCCGCAACTCGCTCAACTCGGGATTCGAGCGCGCCAACAACAACAAGGCGCGCGCCGCCAGCAAGGGGCCATCGGCATCCAGGATATCTTCCTGCAAAGCCTGTTCCTGCTCACGCAAGGCCGTCAATGCCTGGGTACGGTCAACCTGCACGAAATGTACTCGCGTGCCGGCAGCGAGTTGGCCCAACTGCCAGTGATCCGCGCTGATCACCGTCGCGATCACCGGATAACCACCCGTCGTACCGTGATTCGGCAGCAGTATCACGGGGCATCCATCGCCAGGCACCTGGATCGCACCGGTCGTCATACCCTGCGACGGCAGCTCACCCGGCGCTTTCGGCAAAGACAGCGCCTCGTTCAGACGCACGCCGGTGCGGTCACTCGATTGATTTACCGTGAAACATCTTTCATGCAAGTCACGCAGCGCTTCCTCAGCAAAACACTCCCGATGCGGACCGGCCAGGATCCGCAGCGTGATATCGTCGCTGAACCGTGGAGCGATGCGCAGATAGAACCCAACGCGCATCTCCGTGGTCTCAATGGACAACACATCGTGCATACGCAGAACCGGCGCACCCAATCCGGACAGGGTATCTGTCGCGACGCTACCCAATACAGGCGTACCGGGAATGCCGCCACTTACGGCAAGATAGGCCCTTACGCCACTACTCAACTTTCCGCAGACAAGAACCTGCCCGGCCTTGACCGGGACACTCTGGTACATGGTGACTGGTTGGCCATCCAGCCGCGCATCCAACGTCCCGCCGGTCAATGCCAACACGCTTGCCACATCGAAACGCAAGGTCGGTCCGCATAGCGTGAATTCGAGTGCGGCAGTGCGATCATCGACATTCCCCACCAGACGATTGGCGTGTCGGAGGCTCAGCAAATCCGCGGCACCGGCGTGCGGCACGCCCAAGTGTGCGAAACCCGTGCGACCGCCGTCCTGTAGCGTGGTCAACATTCCCGGTTCGAGTACGGTAATCATGGCATGGCTCGAAAGCGTACCCGATCGCCGGGCGCCAGCAAGGCGGGCGTATCCCGACTGGCATCGAACAATTTCGCTGCAGTGGATCCAAGCAGCCTCCAGCCACCCGGAGTCGCCTGTGGATAGATGCCGGCAAACTGATCCGCTATCGCGACCGCGCCTGCCGGCACTCGCGTGCGTGGCGTCTTGAGTCGTGCCACCTGCAAAGCCGGATCAAGACCGACGAGATACGGAAAGCCGGGCGCAAATCCGAGAAAGGCGACAGTGTAAGTTGAAGCGCTGTGACGCCCGATCACTTCAGCGATCGTCAGGCCGGTCACTTCCGCGACCGCCTGCAGGTCCGGTCCATCGTAACGCACGGCAAATTCATGTTCGTTTGGTACCGGCAGGAATAAGGAACCCGTGGCGAACTTCTGGATACGGGTCGCAAGTCGCTCAACGTCCAGCTTGAGCGGATCGGTCTCGATAAGCAAACTGTTGTAACCCGGCACCAGCTCCAGAATCCCCTGCCACGCAGATGCACAGATCTCGTGGCGCAATGCTTGCGCGACTTTGAAATCGGGTAACTCCACCAGCAATGCCGAGTCCCCCAGCAGACGGATATTCATGCGAAGGCGGCGATGCGCAAGCCCGCCTGTTCCAGACCGGCACGCAATGTGCGTGCAAGGATTACGGCGTTCGGGGTATCGCCATGCACGCACAAGGAACGCGCTGCAACAGCCACTTCCTGTCCGTCGAAACTGCGCACCCGGCCTCGTAACGCGATTTCAACGCCGCGTCGGGACACGACCTCCGGATCGTCGATCACGGCACCGGTCCGATTACGCGGCAACAACTTGCCTGCATCGGTATAGGCACGATCCGCAAAGGCTTCCGCAACCGCCTGCAGACCGGCGCTCACTGCCTGGCGCATCGCGATGCAATCGGGCAAAGTCAGCAACACCAAGTCTGGATCAGATTGTTTGATGGCAGATATCACCGCATCGGCAACCTCCGCATCCTCAGCCATGCGGTTGTACAACGCACCATGCGCTTTTACATAGCGGACCCGTGTACCGCATGCATGGACGCAGGTATCCAGATTGCGGATTTGTCGCAGGACTTCCTCGCTGAGTTGCCGGTCCGGCAACTCCATATCCCGGCGCCCGAAATGTTCGCGATCAGGATAGGAGACGTGCGCGCCGATCGTGACACCGTTCTGGATGGCACCTTGCACAGTAAGGCGCATGGTTTCCGCGTCACCAGCATGGCCGCCGCAGGCGATGTTGGCACTGGTCACGATCTGCAACACGGCAGCATCATCGCCGCAGCCTTCCCCCAGGTCGGCATTGAGATCGATGACGCCGGCGTTTGTCATCGTGAACTCCGTTCAACGAAGCATCGGCAGATCCAGACCCCGTTCTCTGGCGGTATCCGCGGCTTTCTCGTAACCGGCATCCGCATGCCGCATCACTCCGGTGCCGGGATCATTGATCAACACGCGCGTAAGCGCTTGTTCCGCACCTTCACTCCCGTCTGCGACGATCACTACGCCGGCATGGAGCGCGTAACCCATCCCGACCCCACCGCCATGATGGAAGCTCACCCAGGAAGCGCCGCTCGCAGTATTGAGCAGGGCATTGAGGATCGGCCAATCGGCCACGGCGTCACTGCCATCGCGCATACCTTCGGTTTCACGGTTCGGTGAGGCGACCGACCCGGAGTCGAGGTGATCGCGCCCGATCACGATCGGTGCTTTCAATTCGCCGTTGCGCACCATCTCGTTGAACGCCAGACCGAGCAAGTGCCGCTCCTTGTAACCCAGCCAGCAGATACGCGCCGGCAGACCCTGAAATTTGATCCGGGCCCGCGCCATGTCGAGCCAGCGATGCAGATGCGTCTTGTCCGGAAACAGTTCACGCGCTTTGGCATCGGTCTTGTAGATATCCTCCGGGTCGCCTGATAGCGCGGCCCAACGGAACGGCCCCATGCCCTCGCAGAACAGCGGCCGGATATACAGCGGCACGAAACCCTTGAAATCGAACGCATTGGTCACGCCCGCATCCTGCGCCATCGCGCGGATATTGTTGCCGTAGTCGAACGTGGGGATGCCCCTGGCCTGGAATCCCAGCATCGCGCGCACCTGACGCGCCATGGATTGCTTGGCAAGCTGTACATATTTTTTGGAATTGCTGTCGCGCAATTCAGCGGCAGCGGCCAGCGAATAGCCGACCGGGATATAACCGTTCAAAGGATCGTGGGCGGAAGTCTGATCGGTAACCAGGTGCGGCTGAAAATCGCTGTTCAGGATTTCCTCGAACACCTCGGCAGCATTGCCGAGCAGCCCGACCGAGACCGCTTCACCCTTCTGCATCGCGTCGCGCAAGATTGTAGTAGCTTCCGTAAGTGATCTTGCCTTGTGATCGAGGTAACCCGTCGCCAGGCGTTTATCGATACGGCTCTCATCCACTTCCACCGCCAGGCAGCACAACCCGGCAAACACGGCGGCTAACGGCTGCGCGCCGCCCATGCCGCCCAGTCCGCCGGTGAGCAGCCATCTGCCCCCGGCATTGCCCTGATAATGCTGGCGTACCGCTTCCGCGAAAGTCTCGTAGGTGCCCTGCACGATGCCTTGCGTGCCGATATAGATCCAGGAACCGGCCGTCATCTGCCCGAACATCATCAGACCTTTCTTGTCGAGCTCGAAGAAATGGTCCCAGGTCGCCCACTTGCCGACCAGATTGGAATTCGCGATCAGCACCCGTGGCGCGGCCGCGTGGGTCTTGAACACCCCGACCGGCTTGCCGGACTGGATCAGCAGGGTCTCGTCGTTCTCGAGCCGCTTCAGGGTCTCGACGATCTTGTCGAAGCATTCCCAGTTGCGGGCGGCCCGGCCGATACCGCCATAGACCACCAGCTCATGCGGGTTCTCCGCCACCATCGGATCCAGATTGTTGTGCAGCATCCTGAGTGCGGCTTCCTGCTGCCAGCCTTTGCAGGACAGGGTCGGGCCGGTCGGAGCATGCAGTTCGATATCGCGGTGACGGGTCGGCATTGGATTGTCCTGACACAAAAGAGAATGGCCGGTATTGTAACCGGCCATCCATGCATACATAACCTTGACTCGGACTACGCCAACTATCAGTTGGGCGGGCCTCCAGGCGCATGCAGCGTCTGGCCATTATTCTGCATGTTCCGCATCGCAGTTTGATCGGCTTTCTTGCGGGCTTCGGCCTGCGCTTTTGTATAGCAGGTGCGTTGCGGGATGTGGTAGCCGGTTTCCACGCTTCTGGTACAGATGAGCTTTTCCCCATCGGGAGCCGTCGTGGCGACCTGCTGTGTCTGTTTTGGAGGCGTGGCACACGCCATGAGAGATAACGCTAAACCGATTGCTATGACCCAGCGCAGCATCAGAGTTCTCCTGAGTTTCATGATTAATCTACTGTTAGTGTAGTACTAAAATATACGTAAGTACAGTCTTTTTGAGGGGCGTTAAAAAATCCCGCCGGGACACTCTACTAGGTTTCTAGTAGGTAGGCTATACTTCAAGTATGCTTGTTTGACCAAACCACCTTACCAAGCGGGATATTCAAGCCATGTCACCCAGAAAAGCCCAACCCCGTAGCCCTGTCCCGGAACCGACCGAGGCCGAACTGGAACTATTGCGGATGTTGTGGCGATTGGGGCCGGTCACTGTCCGGCAGGTCCATGATGCCCTGCCCCCCCGCAACGGGGAAGCGGCCTACACGACTGTCCTGAGTACCCTCCAGATCATGCACCAGAAGGGCCTGGTAAACCGGGATGAGTCAGCACGCGCCCACGTCTACAGTGCCGCATTGACCCAGCATCAGGCGCAGCGTCAGATGTTGGGCAAATTGCTGCATAGAGTGTTTGAAGGATCTGCAGCCGAATTGGTGATGCAGGCGCTTGGCTCGGCCAAACCCGCCAGCATCGAGGAAATCGAAAAAATCCGCGCCCGGCTGGATGAACTCGAGGACAACAGATCATGATCAGCGTAAATACCTTGATCGATAGCCCCTTGATCAGCAATCTGGGCTGGACCTTGCTGCATTTTGTCTGGCAGGGTGCCTTGGTCGGGATGGCATATGCGGTCGCCCGCTTCATGTTGCGCACCACCAAACCCGCGACGCTATACATGCTCGCGCTAAGCGCACTGGGCTTGCTCACCGTCCTGCCGATAATCACATTCATGCATCTCAATGCAATTGCACCATCCGCAGTTGCAAGCTCCTCGTCAGCGGCCTACGCAGCTGCGATCTCGAATAGCACCCTCATCCAGCATTTCCACATGCTGATACAACCGCTGGTCCCGTGGTCTGTACCGATCTGGTGCGCCGGAGTCGCACTCATGGCCTTGCGTACATTCAGCGGTTGGAAACAGGCGTCCGTCCTCGCGGCACCCGCTTCGATCACACACTTGCCGCTCTGGCAACCCAAAGTCGGGCAACTCGCGACAAGGCTGGGCATCACCCGGATCGTCCGCATAGCCACCTCGGCAAAGATCCTGGTGCCATGCACGATCGGTTGTCTCAAACCGGTAATCCTGATCCCCCCGAGCACGATCGCAGGATTGAGTCCCTATCAACTCGAGATGATAATCGCTCATGAACTGGCCCATATCAGCCGTCACGACTACCTGGTAAATCTGCTCCAGCTTCTCGTCGAAACCATACTCTTCTACCACCCAGTCGTCCGCTGGATATCGCGGGATATCCGTCACCAGCGTGAACTGTGCTGTGACGATCTTGCAGTCCGCACCTGCGGCGATGCGCTGGATTACGCGCGCGCGCTGACAGAGCTCGCGGGCTTGCAGCACCAGCGCCCGGTCACGGCGATCGGACTTGATGGAGGCGAATTGGTCATGCGGGTTGACCGGTTGCTTTATCCAAGAGGAGACATCCTGCATTCGACATCGGGGAATGGCTGGTTCACGGCATTCGTCGTCGCGATCCTGATGCTGGGCCTGAGTTTCTCTCTCGGACAACCCCATCACATCCAGATTCACGCCCCGTCCATTGCCCTGCCCGGGATACTGAGCGAGACCAGTCAGGTACATCAGGCTTACCGGCAGCATGCGACTCCGGTTACCCAGCAGCCGCATTTTCAGTACACCGCGATCAAACCCAGTGTGGCGCCTGCACACATCAGCCAGTTCCATATCCAGGAATCACCAACGCTCATCACATCGACAGCAGAGATTGCCCTGCCTGCACCGATCGCAGCAAGACCTGAGCCACTGCCAGCACAGCCCTCACTATCGAAACCAGCTGTTAAAGCTGCCCCTGTTCAGACTGGTTCCACCACAACGGAATATAGCCAGATCCAGCAAAGCGCTCAGGGCCCGATCAAGATAATCAGGCTGCACAGTTTCCAGAGCACCCCAGGCACGGAACAGCACCCAAATGACCGCTGGCAACACTCCTATTGCCAGCCAATCACCGGTTCACGTATCTGCAGTTAATTGCAATCTCGCCTTGAACCGGGAAGCGGTATGCTTTTGACGATTCGATAACACGGCTTGCCGTGCAAGCATCGGGTTCCGGGGAATGGCTTCGGCAGGAACTTGCACCGGCTCGCAGGATCGTTACTGAGCTGAGAAAGAATTGGACCTCGATACCGAGAGTGCTGCTACCCGGTCCACCGATCTTCACCCCACCCAGTCACGTGCGTTCCTGAACATCCGCATCCAGGGCGAGTCCTCGCCCAGTTCGCGGGGATGCCAGGACATCTGTACCGCACGGAATACCCGTTCCGGGTGCGGCATCAACAAGGTGAAACGTCCATCGGTATTGGTGATACCGGTGATACCCAGCGGCGAACCGTTCGGGTTCGCTGGATAATTTACCGTGGCGAGTTCGTGATTATCAACGAAACGCATCGCTATCCGGCCACTGGCGAGCAGCTTCTGCGCCCCATCCGGATTTGAAAAAGCCGCGCGCCCTTCACCATGTGCCACCGCTACCGGCAACACCGTGCCTTCCATGCCGGTAAAGAACAGGGACAGCGAAGGCAGCAGTTCGACCAGTGCCAGTCGTGCCTCGAATTGCTCCGAAGTGTTGCGCACGAAACGTGGCCAGCCGGCGGTTCCGGGAATGATATCTCCCAGACCCGCCATCATCTGGCAGCCATTGCACACCCCGAGACCGAAGCTGTCCATGCGCGCAAAGAAATTGCTGAACTCGTCGCGCGCGCGATTATTGAACAGGATCGATTTCGCCCAGCCTTGCCCGGCACCGAGGACATCGCCGTAGGAGAATCCACCACCGGCGACCAGACCCTTGAAATCCATAAGGCTCACACGACCTTGCTGGATGTCGGTCATGTGTACATCGATCGCATCGAAGCCCGCCCGATCGAACGCAGCCGCCATCTCCAACTGGCCATTGACGCCTTGCTCACGCAGGATGGCGATCTGCGGCCTGATCCCTTTCGCAATATAAGGCGCGGCGATATCTTCAGCCGGATCAAACCGCAGCTTGATATGCAGGCCCGGATCGGCGGGATCGAGTTTGGCGGCAAATTCCTGCTCCGCACACGCAGGGTTGTCACGCAGGCGCTGCATCTGGAAACTGACTTCACTCCAGGCACGTTGCAGAGTGATGCGTGATTCCTCGATAAGATGTTTGCGCTGCCGGCTGATTATGAGTCGATCATCCTTGCGTGGCGCGCCGATCACGTGCGCGCAATGTTCAAGCCCGTGCCGGGCGAACACGGCTTCCACCGCCGCCAGATCCTGCGAGCGCACCTGTATCACCGCGCCTGCTTCTTCGGCAAACAACGCCGCCACGGCATCGTTACCCAGCGCATCCAGGTGCGCCTCGATGCCGCAATGCGAGGCAAATGCCATCTCACAGAGCGTTACGAATACACCGCCATCGGAACGGTCGTGGTAGGCCAGCAGTTGTCGTTCGCCCACCAATTCCTGGATCGCAGTAAAGAAGGCGCCCAATAACGCCGGGTCATCGATATCCGGCGTTGCCGCACCGGTCGTTGCATAGACCTGGGTGAGACAGGAGCCACCCAGCCGGTTACGTCCTGCACCGAGATCGATCAACAGCAGCCGGGTATCGGCTCCAGTGTCGAGCACGGGCGTCAGCGTATGCCGGATGTCCCTGACCGGCGCGAAAGCAGTCACGACCAGTGAAACCGGCGCAGTCATGGTCTGGCTGACGCCCGCCTGTTCCCACACGGTCTTCATGGACAGGGAATCCTTGCCCACCGGGATCGCGATATCCAGCGCCACGCACATATCGCTGACCGCGTGTACCGTGTCGTAAAGTGCTGCGTCTTCGCCGGCCTGACCGCAAGCGGCCATCCAGTTGGCGGATAACCGCACCTTGTCGAGCGTGCCGATGTCAGCAGCAGCGATGTTGGTGATCGCTTCCGCGATCGCCATACGGCCTGAGGCCGGCGCATCCAACACTGCGATCGGTGCCCGCTCGCCCATCGCCATCGCTTCACCGTGATAACCGTCATAGCTCGCAGCCGTCACCGCGACATCGCTGACCGGCACCTGCCACGGACCCACCATCTGATCGCGGCAGACCATGCCGCCGACAGTGCGATCACCGATGGTGATAAGGAAGCCCTTGTCAGCGACCGTCGGCAGGCTCAGCACGCGCATCGCGCTGTCGCGCAGATCAAGTCTGGCGGTATCGAAATCCTGCTGCGGCGAAGTCCGCCGCTCGACCTCACGCAGCATCTTCGGCGCTTTGCCCAGCAGCACTTCCATGGGCATGTCCACCGGACGCTCGTTGAAATGCGGGTCGAGCACTACCAGCATCTTTTCCCCGGTCGCCTCGCCGATCACTGCATACGGACAACGTTCACGCAGACAAAGCTGCTCGAACTCCGGCAAACGATTCGGCGCCACCGCCAGCACGTAGCGTTCCTGAGCCTCGTTGCACCAGATCTCCATCGGCGACATACCCGGCTCGTCGTTCGGGATACTGCGCAGGTCGAATACGCCGCCGCGCTGGCTGGCGTCTATGATCTCCGGTACTGCATTCGACAATCCACCCGCACCGACGTCATGCACCGAGATAATCGGATTTGCGTCGCCCCGCGCCCAACAGCAATCGATCACTTCCTGGGCACGGCGCTGCAGTTCAGGATTACCGCGTTGCACCGAAGCAAAATCCAGATCTTCTGAACTGGTCCCGCTCGCGACGCTGGAAGCGGCGCCACCGCCCAGACCGATCTTCATGGCTGGACCACCCAGCACCACGATCCTGGCACCCGCCGGCAAGATCTGTTTTTCCACATGTCCGGCACGGATATTGCCGAGCCCGCCTGCGATCATGATCGGCTTGTGATAGCCGCGCAGCAGCTCACCCGCCTGCTGCTCGTAGCTGCGGAAATAACCGCAGATGTTCGGGCGACCGAATTCATTATTGAATGCCGCACCGCCGATGGGACCATCGAGCATGATCTCCAGTGCGGAAGCGATGCGTCCTGGTTTGCCGTGATCCTGTTCCCAGGGTTGCACGAAACCGGGGATGCGCAGATTGGACACCGAGAACCCGGTGAGCCCGGCTTTCGGTTTCGCGCCACGTCCAGTCGCGCCTTCGTCGCGGATCTCGCCACCGGAACCCGTCGCCGCGCCGGGGAACGGCGAGATCGCGGTCGGATGATTGTGGGTCTCCACTTTCATCAGGATATGGATATCTTCAGGGTGATATCCGTACAGCCGATTACGCGGATCGGGAAAGAACCGACCGCCCTGATAACCGGCAATCACCGAAGCGTTATCCCGATAAGCCGATAACACACCGCGTGGATTGTTGGTGTGGGTGCGCCGAATCATGTCGAACAGCGAGATATCCTGCGGCTTGCCGTCGATGATCCAATCGCCGCGAAAGATCTTGTGTCGGCAATGCTCCGAGTTCGCTTGCGCGAACATCATCAACTCGACATCGGTGGGATCGCGTTGCAGACGGCGGAAGTTCTCGGTCAGGTAATCGATCTCGTCATCCGAAAGTGCGAAACCGAATTTGCGATTTGCCTCGGCCAGCGCTTCACGTCCACCTGCAAGCACCTTGATGTGTTGCAACGGTGCCGGTTGCGCACGTACGAACAACCGCTCCGCATCGTCAAACTTGAACAACACGGTCTGGACCATGCGATCGTGCAGGACCGGTGCCAACAAACTCAATTCATCTGCACCCGGTGCAGTCTCACCGCATTGCACGTAACAGGCGATTCCGCGTTCGATGCGCCGGATGCTCGTCAGCCCGCAGCTGCGGGCGATATCGGTGGCCTTGCTGGCCCAGGGCGAGATGGTGCCGAGCCGCGGCACGCACAGTAGCAAGCCTCCGGCCGGGACCTGCGATGCAACGGGATGCGCCTCGTCATCCAGCAGACGGTCCAGCAGGCCGCGCTCCTGTCCGCCCAGATTGGCATCCGCATCGATGAAATAATGGTATTCAGCCGCCAGCCCGGTCACAGACGGCAGCTTCTCGCGCAGCGCGTTCAGCAGTTTCTGGATACGGAAGTGGGAAAGGGCCGGGCTACCACGGAACTGCAGCATGATCGGTCCTTAGCGAGGCGGAGCGCTATTTTAGCCGAAGCCGGTCAGGCACTCCACCTCAGTCCGGCTCAAACCTCGCGCCAATCCAGGCCATCGCTCTGGTCCGCCACCGCGATCCAGTCCGGCTCACAGCCTGCCACTGCCGCCAGTGCCGCCTGCGCCATGGCTGGCGTGTTGTTCTTGTCGGAAAGATGCGCCGCGACCAGGTGCCGTAAGCGGCTCAGGTCGAGCGCGGCCAGCAAGCCGGCGGCCTGCGCATTGCTCAGATGCCCCAACGGGCCGCCGACCCGAGCCTTCAGGCTCGGCGGATAAGGGCCATCCAGCAAGCGCCCGGCATCGTGATTGCATTCCAGCAATAAGGCTTCGCAGCCATCGAATACACGTTCTATGTGCGGGGTGATATGCCCGGTATCGGTCAACACCCCGAAGCGGCAATCCCCATCGCTGAAGATGAACTGCGAAGGTTCGCGCGCATCGTGTGGCACCGCCACCGGGGCGATCTCCAGCCCGCCGATCGAAAAGACGTCATGCGGGTTGAACAACTGCGCGGATTCCAATCCGTACCGGGCACAGGCAGCCAGCGTGCCCGCCGTGCTCCAGACCGGAATATCGAAGCGCGCGGCCAATCGCGCCACCCCGCTGGCATGGTCGGTATGTTCGTGCGTCACCAGGATCGCGGCGATGGATTCGGGTTCGACAGCGAGTCGTGCCAGCCGTGCTTTGGTCTCACTTAGCGAGAAACCGCAATCCACCAGCACCCGCGTCCCATCCGCTTCGATCAGCGTGGCATTACCACGACTGCCGCTGCCCAATGAAGCGAAGCGCATGTTCAGAAGTGTCCGACGGGATAAGAAAGGGGGATCAGGATCATTTCTTGTTGCCGGGCGTATAGACCGGCATCGGAAACGGCGTCACGTTGCTGCCCGCCTCGGGCGTCACGATCTTGGCCACGCCCTCTTGGGCCACTTCATCAATCCGGATCACCGCATGCATCGGTATGTAGGTGCGCTTCACCCCGGCGAATTCGTCCTTGAGTTTTTCTTCGCCCGGATCCACTACCACCCCGGAACGCTCGCCGAACACCAGTTGCTCGACCTCGATGAAGCCCCAAAAACCTTCCTGACTGACCTTGCGGGCATAGACCTCATAGATCTTGCCCTGGTTCATGAAGGTGATCTTGAAGATGTGGCGAGCAGGCATAAGACGGTACCGAGTGTAGTTACACCGAAAAGTGTAACCCAAATATGAGTAACAAAATATCCTGGAAACCGGATTCTACTCCAGTTCACAGCGTCTCGTCGTCATATCTCAAGC
>DASSKW010000104.1:0-2401 GCA_035690065.1 Gammaproteobacteria bacterium | reverse complement strand
GATGAAGCGCAGCAGCTCCGTGCGCTCGTACTGCGCCAGATAGGCTTCGATATCGGTACTGATGAGTTCTTTCTGGCTACCCATCAGAAATAACCCTCACGTTTCTTGTCTTCCATCGATCCGGCCTGATCGTGATCGATGATGCGGCCCTGACGCTCGGAAGTCCGGGTCAGCAACATCTCCTGGATCACCTCGGGCAGGGTGGTCGCACTCGAAGGCACCGCGCCGGTCAGCGGATAACAGCCGAGCGTACGGAAACGCACCATCTCCATCCGCGGCTGCTCGCCTGGATTCAGGCGCATGCGCTCATCGTCAACCATGATCAGTGCGCCATCGCGTTCCACGACCGGCCGTGGTTTGGCGAGATACAGCGGCACCACCGGGATATTTTCCAGATAGATGTATTGCCAGACATCCAGCTCGGTCCAGTTGGAGAGCGGAAACACGCGGATGCTTTCGCCTTTGTTGATCCGGCCGTTGTACAGGTTCCACAATTCCGGCCGCTGGTTCTTGGGGTCCCAGCGATGATTGCGGTCCCGGAACGAATACACCCGCTCCTTGGCGCGTGATTTCTCTTCGTCGCGACGCGCACCACCGAAGGCCGCATCAAACTGATATTTACTGAGCGCTTGCTTGAGCGACTCGGTCTTCATGACATCGGTGTATTTCTTGCTGCCGTAATCGAAAGGGTTCATGCCCTGGCGCACACCGTCCTGATTGATGTGCTCGATAAAGTCCAGCCCCAGGCGCTGGACGGTCTCGTTCCGGAACTGGATCATCTCCCGGAATTTCCAGGTGGTATTGACATGCAGCAGGGGGAACGGCAGTTTCGCCGGATAGAACGCCTTGAGTGCCAGATGCAGCATCACCGAAGAGTCCTTGCCGATCGAGTACAGCATGACCGGCCGCTCGAACTCGGCGGCTACTTCACGGATGATGTGTATGCTTTCAGCTTCAAGCTGCTTGAGATGACTTAGTCGGTAATCCTTCATCGAATCCATGCCTGCGAGTACTTTTATGCGGCACGGAGATCACGCGCCGGGCATACGTGTTTGCACGTATCTGGAAATCAGAACGGGATATCGTCGTCGAAATTGGTATCACCGCCGCTCGCCGGTGGCGGTGCAGATTTCTCACGGGATGGAGCCGGGCTATCCTCGCCACGGCCGCCGCCCGCACCACCGCGAGAGCCCAGCATCTGCATGCTGTCCGCGATGATCTCGGTGCTGTAATGGGTCTGACCTTCCTTGTCGTAGGTGCGCGTGCGCAAGCGGCCTTCCACATAAACCTGTGAGCCTTTACGCAGGTATTCGGCCGCGATCTCGGCCAGCCGCTTGTAGAACGTGATGCGATGCCACTCGGTGCGCTCCTGCTGCTCACCGGTCTGCTTGTCCTTCCAGGATTCGCTGGTCGCGATCCGGATATTGGTCACCGCGTCGCCGGAGGGCATGTAGCGGGTTTCGGGGTCCGCGCCCAGGTTACCTACGAGAATGACTTTATTGACGCCGCGTGCCATATAACCCCCGGGCAGTTTCTCTGGCATGTGCCAGCAGTTGAGAAAGCAAGTCGTCTATTTTATGGATAAGTGCCCGAAAGGTCACGCCTTTTCAGGGCGTTTGGGGACAGTAAGTGAACCCGATACCGCCCACCAAAGGGCCGCCAGGACGACTCCGAAACCGAAGACCCCAGGCAACCCCCAGACGGTCTGCAGGCCACCGGCCACCACCCCGCCCACGAACATGCCGAAGAACTGGCAGCTCGAATAGATGCCCATGGCCGTGCCCCGCATCTCGGCGGGCGCCATGCGCGAGATGAGGGACGGCAGGCTGGCTTCCAGGAAGTTGAAGGCACTGAAGAACACCAATACGCCCAGCGCCACCAGGGCCAGGTGTCCGCCGGCAAACAGCAACAGGAGTTGGGAGACGCCGATCGCAGCCACCCCGCCCAGAAAGAACTGCTTCATGCGCCCGCCACGCTCGGCCATGATGATGCACGGCACCATGACCGCGACCGACAGCAACAGCAGCGGCAGATAGAAATACCATTCCGCGCCGAGATGCAGCCCGGATCGCACCAGCAGGATGGGGACCGCCAGGAAGCTGGCCGTCAGGATGGCGTGCTGGGCAAAGATGCCAAAATCGAGGCGCAGCAACTGGGGGTCGGTCAGCACCCGCCGGAACAGGGCTGGAACCGCTTCAGCCTCACGCTGCAGATGGCTCTCCAGCGGGGTGGGCACGCTCACATAGAGCACCAGGATGCCGAGTCCGGCCAGGACTGCAGTCAGCCAGAAGATGCCGGGCACGCCGATCCAGGCGTTCAGGATCGGCCCGACTACCATCGCGACCGCGAACGACAGGCCGATGGTCATGCCGATCACCGCCATGGCCTTGGTGCGATGCTC
>DASSKW010000103.1:0-5515 GCA_035690065.1 Gammaproteobacteria bacterium | reverse complement strand
TGGCTTCCGATCCTGCTTTCCGCCATCGGCGTCTTCATCGCCAGCAGCATCCTGCACATGGTGCTGCAGTTCTGGCACAGAACTGACTATCAAAGCTTGTCCAACGAAGACGAGGTCCGCGCCGCGATCCGCAAGAGCGATCCCGCCCCCGGCACGTACATGCTGCCCACCTGCACGATGGAAGACATGAAGAAACCGGAGATTCAGGAAAAATTCAAACAGGGACCGGTGGGGCTGGTGACACTGCGCGCCAACGGCATGATGAACATGGGCGCCACCCTGCTGCAGTGGTTCATATTCTGTCTCGTCGTCTCCTACTTCTGCGCCTACGTCGGCGCGATCACGCTGGCCAGCGGCACCGATGCCATGCACGTCCTGCAACTCACCGGCACGGCAGGCATCATGGTCTATGCACTCGGTTTGGTACCCAACGCAATCTGGGGCGGTCAGCCGTGGAAAGTAGTCACAAAGGCGATCATCGACGGCATCATCTACGGTCTGGTCACCGGTGCGATCTTCGCCTGGCTCTGGCCCCACGCAATGGCTTGATGTCATCCAGGTCCGGTGGATTTGCTTCACACAGATCCACCGGACCGTCTTTGCTATTAAATGTTTTCAGTTTCCCGTAATTTCAAGAAAACTGCAGCAAGACCGTCACACCAAAGCATTACTGAAAATATCCTGGTTTCGTGAAACTCATGCCAGCGTGATACAACTGTTATCGTATCGGCACAGTTCACTTAACATCCAGAGGAGCAGTGGATGTCAAAACGCGAGATCGAATTCTCGGCCAAAGACGCCGGCTTGCGCGAGGACGTAAACCTGCTCGGCACCCTGGTCGGCGATGTGCTGACCGAACAGGGCGGCGAGACCTTGTTCGCGCAGGTGGAAAGGGTCCGCGCCTGCGCCATCGCGCGGCGTGAAGGCAGCGATCCACACGACCTCGAACGCGAGCTTGCGGCACTTACGGCGGAGCAAGCTACCGAGCTGGCGCATGCCTTCTCGACCTATTTTCAGGTAGTAAATCTGGCCGAACGTGTGCACCGGATCCGGCGCCGACGCGATTACGAGCGTGAGAGCAAAGCGCCGCAACCCGAAGGGCTGGAAGACAGCCTGCAGAAACTGCAAACGCTGGGCTGCGATCGGCAAGCTGTGCAAACCCTGGTCAACGGTCTGCGTATCGAACCGGTGTTCACTGCGCACCCTACCGAAGCGACCCGCCGCACTCTACTGGAAAAGCAACAGCGCCTGGCACGCGCCCTGATCGAACGACTCGATCCTTCGCTCACGCCGCGCGAGGATCATGCCTTGATCGAGCAGATGCGCAACGAGATCGCATCCGCGTGGCAGACCGAAGAACATCCTGAGGCACAGAAGACTGTCGCCAATGAACGCGAGCATGTGTTGTTCTATCTGACCGACATCCTGTACCGCGTGTTGCCGGTATTTTACGAGCGCCTCGCGGAAGCACTGACACAGACTGGGATCAGTATCGAATCCGCCGCTCTGCCCACCATCGTGCGTTTCGGTTCCTGGGTGGGCGGTGACATGGATGGGAATCCCAATGTCACTGCCGCTACCATGCGTGAAACTCTCGCCGATCATCGGGCACGTGTCCTGGCGTTGTATCGCCCCGAGTTGCAACGGCTGTATCGTCAACTCAGTCAATCACAGGAACGCATCGGTTTCGATGCCGCGGTGCTCGAACAAGTCGAGGCTTACGCCAACCAGTTTCCCGAGACCGAACGCAGACTGCCCGCACGCCACGCGGATATGCCTTACCGGCGTCTGCTGGCACACATGCAGGCACGGCTGGCGGCGGTCGAGACCGATCAATCAGGCGCTTACCCAGGTCCCGATGCCTTGCTGCACGATCTGCGACTGATCCAGGCCAGCCTGCGTCAGCATCGCGGCAAACATGCCGGGTTGTTTGCGATCGAGCGTCTGATTCGCCGGGTCGAGACCTTCGGCTTCCATCTCGCCACCCTGGACGTGCGTCAGGATGCATTGGTGCATCGCAAAGCGATCGGCCAATTGTTGGACGATGCCCAATGGCAAGACCGTCCCGCAGCCGAGCGCGCAAAGATCTTGCGCACTCGGCCCAAGCCAAAGGCGCAAGCCGACGATATCTCCGCACCGGTGCTGGAAGTCTTTCAGGCCCTGCGCGAAGCACATGCTGCACATGGCGCGCATGCCGTCGGCCCCTACATCATCAGCATGGCGCAGAATGCCGACGACGTGCTCAGCGTGTTATGGCTTGCTGAACAATCGGACTTGCTAGATGCGAACGGTCGGGTTCCGCTGGATGTCGCGCCATTGTTCGAAACCGTGGATGACCTGCGCAATGCCGCGGACGTGATGCAGGGTTTGTACCAGGACCCGGCCTATCGCGCGCACCTTGCCGCACGCGGCGATCATCAGATGATCATGGTCGGCTATTCAGACAGTAACAAGGACGGCGGACTCGCTGCCGCACGCTGGGCGCTGTACCAATCACAGACGCAACTCGCCGAAGTATGCAGGCGCGCCCGTGTTGCACTCACCATCTTCCACGGTCGCGGCGGCACAGTCAGCCGTGGCGGTGGCCGGACCCATCGCGCGGTGCTGGCATCGCCACCCGGTACGGTACAGAACCGCCTGCGCGTCACCGAACAGGGCGAGATGATCAATGCCAAATACGGCTTGCGCGGCATCGCGCTTAGAACCCTGGAACAAAGCGCCGGCGCGGTACTGCTCGTCACCGCGAACGAAGCAGCCGGCATCGAACATCCGGCCACTGCCGATGCGGTCATGGAAGTACTGGCATCTGCCAGTCGCAAAGCCTTCAAGGCCCTGGTGTACGAAAGTCCCGACTTCAATGATTATTTCCGCAACGCCACGCCTATCGACGTGATCGAACGCATGCGGATCGGATCGCGGCCGGCGTCCCGACGCAGCAAAGCCGGCGTGCAAGACCTGCGCGCTATTCCCTGGGTGTTTTCCTGGACCCAATCGCGCCACATCCTCACCGGCTGGTACGGGCTCGGCACCGGACTCGCGGCGGCGGCCGCCGCACATGGCGAACAAACCTTGCGGCATCTGGCCCGAGATTGGCGGTTCTTTGACACGCTGCTGGATGATGCCGAGATGGTGCTGGCCAAAACCGACATGGCGATCGCCAAACGTTACGCCGCACTCGCAGGTCCCGGATTGATGCATCACTACGAGACCATTCGCGCAGAATACCAGCGTACCGTCGAATGGGTATTGCGCCTGCGCGATCAGCAGGAATTATTGGATGGCGACCCAACCTTGCAGCGTTCGATCCGCCTGCGCAACCCTTACGTCGATCCCATGAGTCTGCTGCAGGTGGATTTACTCGCACGCTGGCGTGCGCAGGACCGCGCAGACGACGCGCTGCTGGATGCCCTGTTTGCCACCATCAACGGGATTGCGCAGGGACTGCAGAACACCGGTTAGTTATCCTTTTCCGAGATCGATTTTGAACAGGGAACGCTGCAAGTCTCCGGTTTCGGGTTACGCTTGCGCGCCGGCCTCTGATCTCAGCCGCTTGTCGCCCTCAACGGCGCGGTGTAGGGTTTCGCCTCGGTTGCCGGCCTGCACCGCCGGCTGATAAGGAATTCCACCGATGAATACACGTCTCTGGCTGCAACTCGTCGTTTCGCTGGTATTGGTGGGCAGCTGCCTCGCAATACCCTTCGTTCCGCAAAGCACGGTGCCATTTGGCGTCATGACCTACCACCACCAACTCGTGATCGTACCGAGCTCCCAGGGTCTGCCGCTGCCCGCCGACCTGCAGACCCATGACGCCCTGCGCTTCGACAAGATGTCACCCTCCGCGCGGCTGCCGTTCGTCACGAGTCTTGGCAATCCGCCGGCGGGTACCACACTGAATTTGACGGTCGGCCGGGACGGGCAAATCCTGCCGGTCCCGGTGCAATTTGTCGCGCTACCACCGACGTTCACCAACCGCGTAACGACCTTCGCCGGGATCTTGCTGCTCTGGTTACAGGTTGCATTGGCGTTGTTGCTGCTATGGCGCGGGCGGCACAAGGCGGCCGCCGGCGTTGCCGTCTGGTGCCTGGTGGAGGCCATCAACGGGCTGGTCACCAGCATGCCGATCACGCCGCTGTTGTTGTCCTTGTGGCTGGGGGCAATAACCGGTCTCGTCGAACAGGCCGGCACGCTGATCGGTCTGCTGTTGGTGGCCGAGGGTCTGGCACGAAGCGAGATAAACAATCGTTGGTGGAGATTGCACCGGCCTGTGTTTGCCGTCTTGCTATCAATTTATATCGGCACGCAGATCGCGGTAAGGGTGAGGATATATCTGAGTGGCTTGTTATGGTCCGATCTGGAATCGCTCGCCATCGCCGTGCATCTGGCGACCTTCGCCCTGCCCATCGCGATGATCCTGTTCTCGTATTCCCGGATCTCGGACGCCAACCGGGCGCGCATCCGCTGGTTTTTGGCGAGCATGCTGGGCATCGTCGCGGCTTACGTCATGGCGGTATTGCCGCAGCTGGTGCCAATCTCCGGACTGACTGCTGCGATCCTGCAGATGCTGTTTACCGGCATAGCACTATGCGGTTTCACGTATGCGGTGCTACGTCATCAACTGGTTTCCATCCGCCTGGTCATCAATCGGGCGCTGGCCTACGGCATCATTACTTCACTCATCGTGGGTGTCTTCGCGCTGCTCTCGGCGCTACTGGAACGCAACACGCTTGGTGAAGGGACCAACCGTCTGTTGGAACTGTTGGTTCCATTGCTGCTCGGCATCACGTTGCATTCGGTCAAGAAATACGTGGATGTGTATATCAACAAGTGGTTCTTCCGCCGGCGTTACCGTGCCGAGACCGCGCTCAACCACTTCGCCCGTACCTGTGCCTACATAGACCAGCCCGCAAACCTGCTCAAACTCACCGCGGACGAACTATTCCGCAACAGCGGCGCACAGTCGATCGGCGTCTATCTGATCGATCCGGCTACGACCACCGGTCGCTGCGTCGAGACCCGTGGTACACCGTTGGCTGTATTGATAGAAACGGACGACCTCGCGCTGGTGCGATTGCGCGCCGGTGACACCGAGATCGATCTGCATGAGGTCGTCACGGCATTTGGCAACGATGGCTTCGCTTTTCCGATGGCCATGCGCAACAAACTCATCGGCGTCATCGCCTGTGGCGCCCGCCCAGCCGAGCAGTACACTGCAGACGAACGCAAACTGTTCGCGCACGTCGCCAGCCAGGTCGCCGTCGCATTGCACACGCTGGAATTGCAGGAACAACAGCAAGTGCTGAGCGATATCGCCGCCGGCGCCCTGCAATCGCTGCCGGATATCCGCTCCCGTGCCCAGGCGCTGCTGGCGCCGCATCTGGCGGTGTGAGATCCGTCAACAGTGCTGCTTTACTGCTTCAGCGCGTTATCCCAATGCTCGACGATCTTGCCGTTCTCCACCCGGAACATGTCGAACCAGGTGGTGGTGTAATGCCGGCTTTTGTCTTTGGGATCCGGC
>DASSKW010000102.1:0-19724 GCA_035690065.1 Gammaproteobacteria bacterium | reverse complement strand
CACCCCGACTCCGGGTTATACCGGCAGCGACAGTTTCACGTTCACTGCAAAAGATACGACCTCTGGCCAAACCTCTGCTGCGGCAACCATCTCGCTCACGATCAGTACTGCTCCGCCACCACCGGCGGCGCCATTGGCAAGCGGCGAGAATCTGACGCTGTATCAGAATCAGTCGGTAACCGGCAATCTCTCTGCAGTCGCGGCTTCCGGCGACCCGGTGACTTATTCCGTCATCCAGCCCACTCACGGTACGCTGACGCTCACCGCCGCGACCGGCGCCTTCACCTATACACCGACGGCGGGTTATACCGGCACCGACAGTTTCTCCTACACCGCGCTCGATACTGCCATCAACACGGTATCGGCATCGGCGACGGTTTCCCTGACCATCAACTCGCTGCCGCTGACGAGCCCCAATCCCATGGCGAATGGCGCCAGCCTCAGCCTGTATGCCGATCAGCCCCTCACCGGCACACTGTTGGCAGTGGACATCGACGCTAATCCGTTGACGTACGCCGTAGCCACACAGCCGACACATGGCATGGTAAACGTCACTGCCACCAGCGGCGCATTCACCTATACACCAGATGCCGGCTATACCGGCAATGACAGCTTCACATTCACCGCGACCGACACCGTCACCAACCAGACATCGGAGCCTGCCACGCTGTCGCTTGCCGTCAACGCGGTACCGACGCCACCCGCTCCCGCAACGCCGCTTGCAAACGACCTGAACATCGCGTCCTACGCCGATCAAGCAATCACAAGCACTCTATCCGCCTCCGAAGCTAACAGTAATCCGCTTGTCTTTGCCGTAACCGTTCAACCGGCGCATGGGACCGTTGCCGTGACGCCTTCCAGCGGCGGCTTCGTTTACACCCCGGATTCCGGCTACATCGGCAAAGATAGTTTCGACTTTACCGTGACTGATACAGTAGCCAGCCTCACTTCGTCCACCGCTACAGTATCCATCGCCATACTCTCCACTGCCTCTTCAAGCGGAGCTGTGCCCTTGGCCAATGGCGCAACACTTTCCATGTACGCCAATCAGCCTCTCACCGGTACGCTTTCGGCAGTAGATGCCAACAAGAATCCTTTGAGTTATGCCATCGCGACAAAACCTGTGCATGGCAAAGTGACCGTCACTCCCGCAACTGGCGCCTTCACTTATACTCCCGCAGCCGGTTATGTCGGCAAGGACAGTTTCACGTTTACCGCGACCGACACCGTCACCAACCTGGCATCGACCGACGCGACAGTGAGTCTTGCCATCAGCAGCCCTACCCTCGCCGAGGTCGCGCCGTTGGCCAGCGATGCGGATCTCACCTTGTACGCCAACCAGTCACTCAGCAGTACACTCTCTGCAGTCGATGCCAATGGCAATTCCTTGAGTTATGCGGTCGGCACCAAACCCAAGAATGGCACTGTCAGTGTGACTGCCGATACCGGAGCTTTTGTTTACACACCAACTGCCGGTTATACAGGTACCGACAGTTTCACTTTTATCGCGACCGATACCACGAGTAAATTGGCGTCCAGTGCAGCGACCGTTTCACTCACCATCGAGCCTGCGCCCCCTACCCCGACCCATCATGGCGGCCCCGGCGGCGGCGGACTGGGTTTGGTGAGTCTCCTGATATTGATACCACTCTTGTCATGGCGGCGTTTCACTGTGAAAGCATTTCCACAGCGTCTGTTCCATACCAGCGCAATACTTGCAGGTCTGTTGTTGTCGTTCCTGGGCGGCACTGCGCATGCGCAGGACGCATCGTCACAAAACAGTCTGCCAGCAGATGCCTGGTATGTGGGCGGGCAAGCCGGCATCATCAAGCCTGACAAGAAACGTAACGCCAGCACGCACGGTTTTCGTGGCTGGGGATTGCTGTTCGGCAAGGAGTTTGGTGATTACAGTCTGGAATTCTCCGGCGCCTATCATGCGGACAGCCCGCGCACGACCACCGACATCGCGAGCTGGACCAGTTTTGGCGCAAACGGTTCCTGGTATTTCCTGCATCGGAATACCAGCTGGTTCTCTCCCTTCGCCTATGCCGGTCTGGGCCTGACCAATCAATACAAAGGAGATAACACCAAGGTAAAAAGCCAGTACCTCAGTCTGGGCGCCGGCTTTGATAGCACCTTCGGTCAGCAGTTACCGATCCGTGTACGGACCGATCTGCAACTGCAGCATGTCTTCACCGGCTATAACGATCTGATCCTGAGCATCGGCGTAGTCTTCCCATTCGGCGGCAGTACGCCCGCCTGGCAACCGGCGCCCCCACCAGCCAATTCTCCACTCGATGAATATCCGATGCCCTGGTGTACAGACAAGGGCGGACATCCCTATCATTCCGATCAAGGCTGGGTCTGTCTGCCACCCGCCGCAGCACCGCCGAAACCTGATTGCGATGCCAAGGCAGCAGCAGACTCCGACTCGGCGGTCAGACAGACGAGTCCGGGCTGCCCACCGGGATGATTTACATATCGCGCAGTTGCCCTCCCGATTTCGGGCTTCGGGTGCAGGTGCTATAGTTACACGACGATTCCATGTGGAGAGGGTGACATGACACGTTTCGGTCCGGGTTTACTTGTGCTCATGGGGCTGTTGCCAGGCATCGCAGTCAGCGCTGCGACCACCCCTCCGGCCAGTACTGGTGCAACGCCTGCTGTTACCAGCATGGCCATGCCGAGTGCTGCACAACCCGCGAAGGCGCCGGCCGATGCCCAGATGCAGCCTGCTGCAAATATCCCTGCCTTGCCTTCACGCGGCATGGATATGGCCAACGTCGAGCACATCTACGGTACCCCGCTGGAAAAACTGGCGCCAGTGCCGGCCAAAGGCACCCCGACCCACCCGCCCATCACGCGCTGGATTTATCCGAACTTTGTGGTGTACTTCGAATACAATCATGTCGTCCATGCGGTGATCAAGGCGCATCCATTCAAGGACAGCGTTAATAATCGCGGCTGACAGCGCCCGTTCTTTCATCCAACACGCGCCCGGCCTGTCGCCGGGCGTATCGCATCCAGTGGACGAGCATGAGCATGTATTACCGATTGTTACCTGAATGGGCGCCGCAAAGTGGCGTGATGCTCACCTGGCCGCGCAGCGACGGCGACTGGAGCCCGGACTACGCTTCCGTGGAACGCTGTCATACCCAGCTCGCCAAGGAAATCTCCTTGCGCGAGCAGGTCCTCATCGTCTGCATGGACGATAGCCACGCAGAACGTATCCGCCAAATGGTGCGCAACGTGGGGGGACGCCCCGAACGCCTGCATCTGTATCCATTTCCTTCCAACGATGCCTGGGCCCGCGACCACGGTCCCATCAGTGTGCTCAAGGATGGCAAACCGGTGCTGCTGGATTTCATCTTCAATGGCTGGGGCAACAAATATCCGCACGCGCAGGACAACGAGCTGACCACGAAGCTGCATGCCCGCAGCGCGTTTGGCAATACTCCGATAGAAAGCATCGATCTGGTCATGGAGGGCGGCAGTATCGAAGTGGATGGCGAAGGTACGCTGCTCACGACCGAAAGTTGTCTGCTCAATCCGAATCGCAATCCCGGTCTCAAACGTGAGCAGATCGAATCGCAACTGCGGCACTATCTGGGTATCGACCGTATCCTGTGGCTGAAACACGGCGCCATCGACGGCGACGATACCGACGGACACATCGATACCCTGGCGCGTTTCTGCGATGCCGAGACCATCGCCTATCAGGCGTGTGACGACGCAGATGACCCGCATTACGCCGGGCTCAAAGCCATGGAAGCCGAACTCCAAACTTTGCGTCGCAAGGACGGTGAACCCTACCGCCTGGTGTCCCTGCCCTGGCCCGCCGCGATCCACGACGACACGGGTCGCCGGCTGCCGGCAACTTATGCAAATTTTCTGATCGTCAACGGTGCGGTGCTGGTACCGACTTATAATGATGCCGCGGATGCGGGCGCACTCAAGGCGCTGGCGGGCGCTTTCCTGGGGCGCAGTATCGTACCGGTCATGTGCCGCCCGCTCATCTACCAATACGGCAGCCTGCATTGCGTCACCATGCAGTTGCCTGCAGACATAGTACCGGACAAGGTCTGAACATGGCTAAGCACAAAACATTACCGGCCGGGATCGTGCAGCAAAGCTGCAGTACCGATCGTGATGCAAATCTTGCTACCAGCATTAAAGGGATCCGCGAAGCAGCCAAGCGCGGCGCCAGGCTGGTGTTGCTGCAGGAATTGCACACCGGTCCGTATTTCTGTCAGACCGAAGACACCAGGGTATTCGATCTTGCCGAACCCATCCCGGGCCCATCGACTGAACAACTGGGAGCGGTCGCAAAAGAACTGGGCGTCGTCATCGTCGCTTCGTTGTTCGAACGTCGCGCTGCCGGTCTGTATCACAACACCGCAGCAGTGCTGGAAAGCGACGGCAGTCTGGCCGGCATCTATCGCAAGATGCACATCCCGGACGATCCCGGCTATTACGAAAAATTCTATTTCACGCCCGGCGACCTCGGTTTCCATCCGATCCAGACCTCGGTCGGCAAGCTTGGCGTGCTGGTGTGCTGGGATCAGTGGTATCCGGAAGGCGCACGGCTGATGGCGCTCGCGGGCGCCGAACTGCTGCTCTACCCCACTGCGATCGGCTGGACCGACGAAGACGATGCCGAAGAACAGGCGCGTCAGCGCGATGCCTGGATCACCATCCAGCGCGCGCATGCGGTCGCCAACGGTATCCCCGTGCTGGTCGCGAACCGGGTAGGCGTCGAAGCCGATCCCTCCGGCGCTTCATCGGGCATCCGCTTCTGGGGTTCGAGTTTCGCCTGCGGCCCGCAGGGCGAGTTGCTCGCCCAGGCCGACACGGGATCGCCTGCCGTGTTGAACGTCGAACTCGACATGACCCGCTCGGAATCGGTACGGCGTATCTGGCCGTATCTGCGCGACCGCCGCATCGATGCGTATGACGATCTGATGAAACGCTTTCGCGATTAGGTTGTCCATCATAACCACATGATCTGCCCGACTGCGGGCAGATATTTTTACCCTCACCCCGCGTCGCGGGGCGGCTGCGTTTGTGCAACCCATATATATATGACAATCAAGACCCTGACTCCTGTCCTGCCTGATGCGAACCGACGCTGCGTGCGCTGGGGCCGGCTCTATGGCAGCAGCCCGGCATTGGCGCTGGCGAATGCGGCACAACAGCGGACTGCACCGCTGCTGGTGGTCCTGCCCAGTGCCCGCGAGGCGGATCAACTCCTCGATGAACTCGGTTTCTATCTGCATGGTACCGGCCTGCCGGTGATGCTGTTCCCGGACTGGGAGACGCTGCCATACGATATCTTCTCGCCGCATCAGGACATCATCTCGCAACGCCTCGCCGCACTGGCCCAGCTCCCTGATATGCAGCACGGCATCGTCGTCATCGCCGCACCGACCCTGCTGCAACGGCTGCCCCCCTCCGCCTACGTGCTGGGCGGGAGTTTCCTGCTGAATGTCGGTGAACGGCTCGATCCGGAAGCCATGCGTCAGCGACTGACTGCCGCCGGTTATGCCTCCGTGTCACAGGTCATGGAACACGGCGAGTTCGCGGTACGCGGCGCCTTGCTGGATATCTTCCCGATGGGCAGTCCCACACCCTTCCGGATCGATCTGTTCGACGACGAGATCGAATCCATCCGCCGCTTCGATCCGGAAACCCAGCTCTCGCAGGAAAAACTCTCTGCCATCCGCCTGCTGCCGGCGCGCGAATTTCCGCTCGATGAGGTCGGCATCCGCGAATTCAGACAACGCTATCGGGCGCGCTTCGAAGGTGATCCACTAAAGAACGTCGTCTATCGCGATGTCAGCAACGGACTCGCCCCCAGCGGAGTCGAATATTACCTGCCGTTGTTCTTCGAACAGACAGCGACCCTGTTCGATTACCTGCCTGCCGATACCTTGATCGCCAGCTTGCACGATGTCGAGGGCGCCTTGACTCAGGCCGAGGCCCAGATCAGTGAGCGCTACGAACAACGCCGACACGATATCGAACGTCCTCTGCTGAGACCGGACGAGGTCTGGTGCGAACCGCAACAGATACGGGAGGGACTTGAAGCCAGGCTCCGCATCGAACTGCAAAATGCCGAATGGCCGGATGCGGGATCGCAGAATTTTGTCACCGCGGCACCGCCGCCGTTGCGGGTGGAAAGCCGTGCCGAAGAACCAGTGGGGAAATTGCTCGGATTCCTGGAGACATTCACCGGCCGGGTCCTGTTCGCTGCAGAATCCACTGGCCGCCGGGAATACCTGCTGGAGATGTTAACCCGGCGTGATCTGAAACCCGTCGCAGTCGAGGGTTGGCAGAACTTCCTGAACAGCGAGGCACGGATCGCGCTGTGCATCGCGCCGCTGGAGCGCGGCCTGCTATTACCGGAAGCGGAACTTACCATCATCGCGGAAGAACAGTTGTTCGGCCAGCGCGCGCGCCAGAGCAGCCGGCGGGTCAGCACCCGGGATCCGGAAAACATCATCCGCGATCTGGCCGATCTCACACCAGGTGCACCCGTGGTACACGAAGAACACGGCGTCGGGCGTTATCTGGGTTTGCAGATACTGAACCTGAGCGGGATCGAGACCGAATTCCTGACGCTGGAATATGCCGGTAACGACAAACTTTATGTGCCGGTGTCGTCACTGCATCTCATCACACGTTATAACGGCAGCGCGCCTGAGACTGCACCTTTGCATCGGCTCGGCGGCGACCAGTGGCAGAAGGCCAAGCGGCGTGCCGCGGAACAGGTACGCGACGTCGCAGCGGAACTGCTCGACATCCATGCTCGCCGCGCCGCGCGTCAGGGTTATGCGTTCAAATTCCCGGAACTGGATTATCAAGCCTTCGCGGAAAGCTTCCCCTTCGACGAGACCCAGGATCAGTTGACTGCCATCAACGGCGTGATCGAGGACATGACCACCGGTCGTCCCATGGACCGCGTGGTGTGCGGCGATGTCGGCTTCGGCAAGACGGAAGTCGCCGTACGCGCCTCATTCATTGCAGCGCAGGCCGGCAAGCAGGTCGCAGTACTGGTGCCGACCACCCTGCTCGCGCAGCAGCATTACCAGACTTTCAGTGACCGCTTTGCCGACTGGCCGATACGCATCGAAGTGCTGTCCCGTTTCCGGACCGGTAAACAACAGAACGAAGTCGCGCGGGCGCTGGCCGACGGCAAAATAGAGATCGTGATCGGCACCCATGCCTTGCTGCGCAAGGAACTCAAATTCAAGGATCTCGGCTTGGTCATCATCGACGAGGAACATCGCTTCGGTGTGCAGCACAAGGAGCGTCTGAAGAAACTGCGCGCGGAAGTGGACATGCTGACGCTCACCGCCACACCGATCCCGCGCACCCTGAACATGTCGCTCGCCGGCTTGCGCGACTTGTCGATCATCGCTACGCCGCCCGAGGAACGTCTGGCAGTCAAGACCTTCGTGAGCCAGTGGCAGGATGCGCTGATCCAGGAAGCCTGCCTGCGCGAGATCAAGCGCGGCGGCCAGGTGTACTTCATGCACAATAGCGTGGACAGCATCGAGAAAGCCGCCACCCAGATCGGCAAACTGGTTCCGGGTGCCGAAGTCCGTATCGCGCATGGTCAGATGCATGAACGTGAATTGGAACAGGTGATGCTGGACTTCTATCACCGCCGCTTCAACGTGCTGGTATGCACTACCATCATCGAGAGCGGTATCGACGTACCGACCGCCAATACCATCATCATCGATCGCGCCGACAAACTGGGACTCGCCCAGTTGCATCAATTGCGTGGACGGGTCGGCCGCTCGCATCATCGTGCCTACGCGTATCTGATCACCCCGCCGCGCAGCCTGCTCACGGCAGACGCCATCAAACGACTCGACGCCATCGAATCGCTGGAAGAACTGGGTGCCGGCTTCACGCTCGCTACCCACGATCTGGAGATCCGCGGCGCCGGTGAATTGCTGGGCGAGGAACAGAGCGGTCAGATCCACGAAGTCGGCTTCACGCTCTATACCGAGTTGCTGGAACGTACCGTGCGCGCGCTCAAGGAAGGCCGCAGTGTGGATCTGGACGCGCCGCTGGATCACGGACCCGAGATCGACCTGCATCTTCCCGCCCTGCTGCCCGCCGACTACATGCCGGACGTGCATCTGCGCCTGACACTGTACAAGCGCATCGCCAGCGCCAGAGACCGGGAACAACTCGACGACTTGCAGGTCGAGATGATCGACCGCTTCGGTCTATTGCCACCGCCCGCCAAGACCCTGTTCCGGATCGCGGAACTCAAACTGAAAGCCGCACCCCTGGGCGTGCGCAAGATTGAAGCCGGCCCTGCCGGCGGCCGGATCCTGTTCGGCAGCAATACCCAGGTCGACCCGATGACCGTGATCCGCATGATCCAGCAACAACCGAAACACTACCGGCTGGACGGCCAGGACCGCCTGCGGTTCACCTGTGAACTGCCGGATACCGAGCAGCGTATCGCCGCAATCGAGGCGCTGCTGGTCCGGCTTGGCGGTGAAGCGGCGGCCGCATGAAGCTGCGGCAGTCTGTTAGACTTTCAACCTGCATTCAATAGATGGGAATCGACGTGAATCGACTGCGCACCTGCCTGTTGCTGACCACCCTCTTGCTGTTGCCCGCATCATTCACGATCCGCGCGGCGACGCCTCCAGCCGGAAATACCGCAGCCAACCTGAGTTGGTATGACGTCGAACTGATCGTGTTCCGTTATACCGACCCACAAGCCGGCGATATGGAGTCATGGCCGGCCGACCCCGGCATACCGGACTGGAAAGATGCCACTCCCTTGCTCACGCCACCTGTCAGCCCCGCTGCCGGCAACAACGCAGCCACCGCACTGACGCCGTTCATGCAAATCGATGCACACCAACTGGATAGCGCCTGGAACCGGCTCAAGCATTCGCACGATTACGAGCCGTTGTTGCATGTGGCCTGGATGGAGCCGCTGGCGGATCACACCACTGCGGCTTCGGTACAGATCGGCGTACCACCGCCGGCTCCGGCCACGACTTCGGTAGCCGGTCTCGCGATCACGCCATTACCACAACCTGCACAGACTTCCGGCGTCAGTACTGCAAATACGGTCACCACGGTCTCACCGGGACAACCCCAGTCCACTGCTGCGTCTCCAACGCCGGTATACGGCAGCGCGAGATTCAGTCAATACGGACCTTATCTCCACTTCGATCTGGATCTCATCTGCCAGGGACCGATTGCGAAACACATCATGCAGGTACCGGCCACAGCAAGCAATATGAATCCGGCACCTGCTGCTGTGAGCATGACTGTGCCTGCCACGGCTTCCGGCATTGTTCCCAATTTGCAGTGGTATCGCATGACGCAGGACCGGCGCATCGAGGCCGGTAAGTTGAATTACTTCGACAATCCGATGTTCGGGGTACTGGTGCTGGTCACCCCGCATCCGGCGACGCCGGTAACCCACTAGCCGATGCAAGACTCCCGCGTGATCTACTTACAAAATCGGGACTAGTGCTTCCAGCAGAGCCCGGACCTGTTCCATGCCCTGCTTGAGATAATGATCGATCTCGGCATGGATGCTCTCCTTGCCTTTTCCTGCCGCCCAGTTGGCAATAACGGCACAACAGGCATAGGCAAGCTGCATCTCTCGGGCCAGACCGGCTTCCGGCATACCCGTCATGCCGACCACGTCGCAGCCGTCACGTTCCAGTCTCATGATCTCGGCGGCAGTCTCAAGACGTGGTCCCTGGGTCGCCGCATAAGTCCCGTCGTTGACACTCTTCAAAGCCGCGCCCTGGGCAGCTTTTATCAACTTGGCGCGCAAGTCGGCATCATAAGGCTGTGTAAAATCGACATGCGTGACCTGTTCAAGATCCTGCTCGACGTAAGTATGTGCGCGCCCATAAGTGTAATCGATCAGTTGATCCGGAAATGCGATCGCACCGGGTAACATGTCAGCACGGATTCCGCCGACGGCAGCGATCGCCAACACCCTGCGCACACCGATGCGGTGCAAAGCCCAGATATTGGCGCGATAATTCACCCGGTGCGGGGGGATGGTATGCGCGTAGCCATGTCGCGCCAGAAACACGACGTTATGCCCTGCGAAACGTCCATGTGTGAGCGGGCCGGAAGGTTCGCCGTATGGCGTATATACCATCTCGCGATGAGTTATCTCCAGACCACTGAGCGAGGTCAATCCCGTACCACCGATGATGGCCAGATCAGTCATGCAGAGTTCCCCTCAGGATAGTTTCAAAAGTACCTGGAATCATTCGCGTACTGCATAGATTGCAGGCAGGTTACGCAAATAATTCTTGTAGTCCATACCGCAACCGAATACATAACGATCCGGCACTGTCAGACCGACAAAGTCAGGATGCATACCGGTTTCCGCACGCGCATGCAGTTTGCGTACCAGCACCGCTGTTTTAACTTTCCCGGCCCCAAGTTCCCTGCATGCCGTGACCAGGGCTGCAAGCGTGATGCCTTCGTCAAAGATATCGTCTATCAGCAACAAAGTTCGGCCTTTCAGAGAGGCCCGCGGTCTCGCGACCCATTCCAGCTCTCCACCTCGCGTTGCACCACGATATCGTGTCACATGCGCATAGTCGAGTTGCAATGGAAAACTCAGGTGTGTCGTCAGCCAACCGGTCAACATCAAGCCGCCATTCATGACACAGATCGCCAGCGGGTTCGATCCCGCCATCTCCTGCGTGATCCCTGCCGCCATATCCCGCACTGCCTGGGCGACGGCCTGCTCATCGTGCAACAGATCCGCCTCCCTGCGAACACGCTGGATATCCGTCAATTCACTCTGCGTCATTCGATTCTGCCTTGACCAGGTCCCTCAACATCAACGGTTCCGGCACATGCACAGTCCTGGTCGGGAAAGCGATTTCAGCACCATGGCGCTCGATTATCCTGGCAATCTCGAGTAATACATTTTCCTTCACTTGCAAGGATCCGCTCCAGTCACGGGTCCTGGTGAACGTGTAGATGAAGAAGTTCAGCGAGGACTCGGCGAAAGTATCGAAATACACCATCAAGGTCTTGTCCTGGTCTATATCCGGGTGCTGCCTCAGCATCTCCCTGACCTCGGCGAGGATGGCCGGAACCTTGTTGATGTCGTCGTAGCGTAATCCGATAGTTTCATTGATACGGCGATTCGTCATCCGCGACGGATTTTCCACCGTGATACTGGTAAACGCTGCATTAGGGACATACAGGGGCCGTAACTCGAAGTTGCGAATCACGGTGCGTCGCCAGCCGATCTGCTCCACGGTACCTTCGATCTCACGGTCGGGGGAACGTATCCAATCTCCGACTGCAAACGGACGATCCAGATAGATGGTGAGACCGCCGAAGAAGTTCGCCAGCATGTCCTTCGACGCAAAGCCGATAGCCAGACCACCGATGCCGCCGAACGCCAACAGGCCTGAAATATTCACCCCGATGCTTTGCATGATGACCAGCCCAAAGGTGATTACTACCGACATCCGCAGTAATTTCCCGATTGCTTCTACCGTGGTCTGATCAGCGCCAGTTCCTTCCTTTCGGTAACGCTCCAGAAAGCGTACCTCAGACTCCCTGATCAGGCGGAACAGAAACCATCCCACCACCAGTACCAAACCCAACTCACGGACCTTGGGGACGATCTCGAATATTTCAGACTGGGTATGCACCCTTACGATACCTGCCGCCAGGGTTATTCCCAGCAGCCAGATACCGGCACTGATCGGCTTGCCTGCGGCTTCGAACAAGGCATCATCCCAGAAATTCGACGAACGCATGGCCTTGCGGATCAGGCGGCGCCAGATGATGCGTACGATAAAATCAGCGAGCAGCGCGACGAATATCGTCACGAATACGCCAATGACCCAGGCATCCTGCCCGATTGAACCATTTAACCAATGCAGAAAAGTATTCATCGCTTTATAGTCAAGCCTCTATAGTGAAGGTTTGCACCTCAGGTAAGGGTAAATGTGTCGAGCTCATGGTAACGCGCCAATGCAGCACGTGCATCCCGCCATTCCCGGCTGACGATGAGATCCTGCATCGACAATCCATCTCGGCCATGCAATCTTGCCAATCGCCATTGGCTTGCGGGATCGGGAGCAATATCCAACGCATCGAGAATCGCAATGACTCCATCGCGGTTGTTACATACCGGCAGCATATCGCAACCTGCAGTCAAGGCAGCCCGCGTCCTGGCAACGTAATCACCCGCCCCCGCCGCACCACGCATCGAAAGGTCGTCACAGAATATGGCCCCCTTGAATCCCAGTTGCCGGCGTAATTCAGTTTCGATCCAGTGCTTTGACAGACTTGCCGGATTGGCGGGATCGACTTGCTTGTATATGACATGCGCCATCATCACGGCCGGTAAATCCAGTCGGATCAGACGCTGATAAGGTTTCAGATCACGGCGCCTGATGTCTTCCAGCGACCGTGCATCCACGGGCAGCATGGTGTGGGAATCTCCTGCCACCGCACCGTGCCCCGGGAAATGCTTCGCGCAAGCCGCCATCCCGGCACGTCGCATGCCCAGCACCCATGAACGTGCCAACTCTCCCACTACTTCAGGATCGCGATGCAGTGCGCGATCACCGATAACGTCGCTGGTACTCAGATCGAGATCGACCACAGGCGCGAAACTCAGATCAAGGCCGACAGAGCGCAACTCTGCAGCCATCAACCAGGCCAGCTGTTCGGCAAAATGCAGGCCGAGTGCGGGCTCCTGATCGTATAACAATCCGCAAATCCGGGCTGGCGGCAACACGGTGAACTGGTCACGAAACCGTTGCACTCTTCCACCTTCGTGATCTACTGCAATCAGTAATGGTGGGCTACGGAGTCCATGCAACTCTTGCGTCAGGATCGTCAGTTGTACCGGATCTGCATAATTGCGAGCAAACAGGATCACACCGCCAATCAACGGATGCTGGAGTATCTCCCGGTCTTCTGCGGTCAGCACCTGGCCGGCAATATCCACCATCAACGGTCCCAAGCTCATGCTGGCCGTTCCCGTTCGAATACGGCAATGGATTCGACATGCGCCGTATGCGGAAACATATCCAGTACCCCGGCAGCACGTAATCGATACCCTTGCTGCTTCACCAGCAGTTCGGCGTCCCGTGCCAGGGTCGCTGGATGACAGGACACATAAACAACACGCTGCGCGCCCAGCGCACCGAAATGCGCGATGACTTCACGGGCACCGGCGCGTGGGGGGTCCAATAACACACAATCGTATTGCTGCTGCATCCATGGGGCCGAGCCGGTGTCGGCAAACAGATCTGCATGGCAGAACTCCGCATTCGCGATGCCGTTGCGTTCCGCATTCAGCCGCGCGCGCCGGACCAGACCTATATCGCCCTCGACCCCAACTGCTAATCGTGCATTTCGCGCTAATGGCAAAGTGAAATTACCCAGGCCACAAAACAGATCCAGTACTCGGTGTTGCGACTGGACATCAAGTAACTCCAATGCTCGCGCAATCAGCAGCCTGTTTACCTTGGCATTCACCTGGATAAAATCTGCGGGCTCGAATTCCAGTTCCATATCCCATTCCGGCAACCGATATGCAAGCCGTACCGGGTCTCCGTTCAGGGGTTCAAGCGCATCGGGTTTGCCAGCCTGCAGATAGATGTGCAACTGATGGCTGGATTCGAATTCCGACAGACGTTGACGGTCGTCTGCGTTCGGTGCGCTCAATACCCGCAGCACCAGCACGGTATGCACATCCCCAACCGCAAGTTCGATCTGCGGTATCCGCTCCCGGATACTCATGCTGCTCAGAAGCGCGGACAAGGCTTCAATCAAGACACCGACTTTCGGGTCCAGTATCTCGCAGCGTCTGGTATCGGTAACGAAGGAATTGTCGCGTTCGACAAATCCCACCAATACCCGACCTTTGTTCGGCACATAGCGGGCAGACAATCTTGCCCGGCGACGGTACCCCCATGCCGGCCCGGCCAGCGGTTCCAGGACGGTATCGGGTTGCACATGCCCGATACGCTGCAGGTTGTCCAGCAAGGTCTGCTGTTTGGCAGCCAGTTGCGCTGCCGGAGCCAGGTGCTGCAGTGTGCAGCCACCGCAAACACCGAAATGTTCACACCGTGGTGTTACCCGTTCCGGCGAAGGCTGTTTGATTTCCTCGACGCGGGCTTCATCGTAATCGCGACGCTGGCGCAGCAGACGATAATTTATCTGTTCGCCCGGTAACGCGCCCTCGACAAATACGGTCTTGCCGTTTGAACGCACGATACCGCGTCCGTCATGCGACAGGCTTTCCACATTGGCATCTGTTACCAGAGAGCTGTGGAAAGCGTCGTTGCGGCGTGTCCCAGCTCGCATTATCCGGTGGCCCCGCTATCGAAATTCGCTGACCAGGCTGCCAGAAATTCATCCAGGTGCGAGCGGGCGGCTAGTTTCAATGCTTCGCGCACCAGACTGCACTCGCGTTTGAACTCTTCACGCTCCAGACGTCCCCGGATCAACTGGAAACGCAGAAAGACGAGAAACGTATTGAGCGCATCGGTCTCGCAGTAATCACGGATCCGGTCGATACCCCCTGCCAGCCAGGCTTCCCATACCTTGCTGCCGTGCATACCGAGCTTGCCCGGCAAGCCGCAGAGCTGGGCGATCTCATCCAGCGGTGCCGCACCGCGTCCCTGAAATCCCGACAATACGTCCATCAGATCCGTGTGCCGCCAGTGGAAACGGGAAAGGTAATTGTTCCAGCGGAAAGATTGGTCGTTATCTCCAGTCTCCCAATACCGCGGCGCAGAAATCCCGTGGCGCAAGGCCCGGTAATGCAGTACCGGCAAATCGAAGCCGCTACCGTTCCAGGACACCAGATCCGGGCTGAATTTCTCGATACCCTCGAAGAACCTTCCTATCAACTCGGCCTCGTCGGCTTCCGGTGTTCCCAGGGTCCAGACCCGGAATCCCTCACGGCTGCGCATGGCGATGGAGATCGCCACCACCCGGTGGAGATGCAGCGGCAGGAATTCGTTGCCGCCGGTATCCTGGCGGCGGCGCTGGAACATGGCCTTGCCCGTGTCCTCGTCGGAGAGCCCTTCCAGCCCATAGAGGCGCCGCCCTCCCTCCAGATCCGGGATAGTCTCGATATCGAAGGCCAAAACATGCATGTATCTTTACCTGTTCCATGGGGATTCAGAGTGCAGAGTTTAACAAAATGGGCCGGAAGCCTTTGACCAGTCAGGAAAAAACCCGCAACATTAGCCCTCATCGGGCTTATCAACCAACTAAAACGGCTTCAGATACCCCATGAATCTGATCCTCATACCTGCGGGCTGCTGGCACTCGCCTCACTTGCCATGAACTACCCGGCCAGGGCGCAGCCATCACCTCTGCCCATCACCATCATCAACTGGCAGATGATACGGGCTTCGAGCGCATTCACCACGGAATATGTACTACGCCTGGTCTCCGGCATACACGCACCGGACATATCGCTTCCTGATCAGAACAGTATGGAAACACGGCTTGAAATACAAACGGGGAAACCATGATCCGGAACTGGAGTATTCGTAACCGGGTACTGCTGCTGGCACTGTTACCGGTGTTGGTATTCGGCAGTGCTCTCAGTATCTATCTGGTACAGGTCAGAGTCCATGATCTGAGGCAATCCCAGATCAATATAGGCACCTCCATAAGCAGCCAGCTTGCTATCGCAAGTGAACATGGCGTGCTTTCCAATAACCAGAGCTTACTGCAGGAACTGGTTGATTCTGCCATGCGGGAGCCTGATATCCAGTCGATCGTCATCACCAGCAGCGATGGGACGGTGTTGGTAAATGCCTCACGCTCCTCCACAGAATCCACGGGGATGGCTGACGATATAGCGCATAGTGTCGGCACCGACGACCAATTCGACGATGCTCTCAACTTCAGCTCACCGATCCGGCTTGAAACAGCCGGGAACGGAGGATCCGGCAAGCTGCTGAAAGATCGCGGCGATACCACAAATCAGGAAATTCATGCGCCCCGCAAGATCGGCCAAGTCACGGTACGACTTTCAGCACATCGTTTTGCATTGCGCCAAGGGCAATTGATAGTCAACAGCAGCATCATTGCGCTGGTCTGCATGGCACTCGCGATCCTGCTGGCACTTGCGATCAGCGCCAGTGTCACCGCGCCAATCGGCCGTATCGTCGAGATGGTGCGACGTTTCAATGCCGGTGATCACGACGCCAGAGTCAACCGCGTCTCTGGCGGAGAAATTGGCACACTCGAGCGCGACATAAACGAGATGGCCAGCACTGCACAAGGCTCTGAGCAAAGCCTGCAAACCCAGGTGAATGAAGCCACTGCGGAATTGCGTGAGACGCTGGATGAAATAGAAATCAAGAGTGTCGCACTGGATCTTGCCAGGAAACGTGCCCTCAACGCCAGCCGTGTAAAGTCGGAATTTCTTGCCAACATGAGCCATGAGATACGCACACCGATGAACGCCATCGTCGGTTTCTCGGGTTTGATGCGCAAGACCAGACTGGATGCGGACCAGCGCGATTACCTCGACACCATCCAACGCGCTGCCAATTCACTCTTGGTACTGATAGAAGATGTCCTGAGTTTCTCCCGTATCGAAGCGGGTAAGCCACTCACCCAGGAACTCGACCTGAACCTGCGTGAATTACTGGAAGAGAACATCTTGCTGGTAGCACCCGATGCTTACCAGAAGGAACTGGAGCTGATACTGGATCTGCCACAGGGCATGCCCGTGGATTTTCGAGGTGATGCAGTCAAGTTATCCAGGATCATGTCTAACCTGCTGGCCAATGCCGTAAAATTTACAGAACAAGGATTTGTACGCGTCTCTGCAGAGCTGGTAACTGAAGACGATGAAGCAGATCTCATTGCCATCACAGTCAAGGATACCGGTATCGGTATAAGTAGCACGCAGATCAAAGAACTGTTTCAACCTTTCTCGTCACTCGACACATCGCCCGGGCGCAAATACAGCGGCACCGGGCTTGGGCTTGCCATCAGCCAGCGTCTGGCGGATGCCATGGGTGGCAGCCTGAGTGCGATCAGTGAACGCGGCACAGGATCTGAATTCCGGCTGGTACTCCCGCTTCAGACACGTCAGTCCGGGTTGCCTAACCGCCAATACAAGGTGCATCACCGGGCATTGATCTATGAAGCACAGGCAGAGATGGCCAGCGCATTAACCGGCAGACTGGCCAACAAGGGCATAACCGTCACTCACTGCACGACACTCACTGCCATGACTGCTGCATTGCGTGACCGCGCAAAGAATTATGATCTTGTCGTGCTGTCCCTCGGATATCGTGAGAGCCGCTACAGTGACAATCTTTATCGGCTCTGGGGCGGGCTCGATCATCCACCGTGTCTGATATTAATCAGCTCATTGGATAGCTCGATGCAACAACGGGTAGCCGATGCGCTGGGGGGGGCTTGCCTGCCCAAATGCGTCGACGACCTTACACTGGATGAGGAACTTATCGCGCTGCTGCATCACCGCAACTCCGTGCCCAAGGCCGCTCCTCCAGCCAGACTCGAACCAGTACCAGGAAACCGGCTCGACGGGTTGAGCATCCTGATCGTGGAAGATAACCGCGTCAACAGCCGCCTGTTGACCTTGCAGGTAGAAGCATTGGGCGCTGCGGTCACCGGGGTAGAAACTGGCGAGCAGGCTTTGGCCCACTGCACCGCCCGCAGACCGGATTGCATCCTGCTGGACCGGCGGCTTGCCCAGGAAAGCGGCGTGGACCTGGCCCACCAGATCACCCAGACAAGTCTCGGCCACCCCCCCGCCATGCTGATCCTATCTGCTGCCAACCAGGACATATCGGACGCAGAGTTGCATGCCAATGGCCTGCGTGGCTGGCTCACCAAGCCCGTCGAGGACGGCGTCCTGGCCAGAACCATATTGGCTGTCGTGCGGGATGTCCCGGTCATGGCAAGCCCCAACCCGCCCGCGGCGGCTATGCAAGGCAATGCCCCGGGCATCGCCTCGGCCCTGTCATCCCTGCGCCCCGAAGTCTTGCAGATGCTCAAGGAAGACCTGCCCAATCAGCATGATGCGGTGATCAAAGCCTGGCGCAGCAACGACATGCGGGCCCTGCGGGAGGCGGTCCACAAGCTGCACGGAACCGCCGCATTCTGTAAACTCGGTACCCTCAAGGGCCATTGTGCCGAGCTGGAGGCCGCACTGCGCGAAGGGGCATATGAAAAAGCCGCCTCGCTGGGCGATCTTCTGGAAGACGATGTCATGGAAATAAGGCAGGCGCTTGAACACCAACCAGGCTCATCACCCGGCTGAAATCATCATCACGCAAGAGGGAAAATCATGAGTAACAAGGAACTGACCCCGGAAGATTTCCGTCGTACTACTGAAGCACAGCTCAAGGATCCATCCCTGGCACTGAAAGGCAAGGATGCCGCCACGGTAGCACAAGCCCGAGCTAAGCATTATTCCACCGGTGCTGAGCTATTAAAGCAAGTCTCAGTAACATTGCAACAGATAGCGGCGACTCACAGCGATCCAACCGCAAAACAACAGGCAACCTTGGCAGTGAGCAGACTAAGTGAGGCACAAAACGCATTTGGCAATGCATCACTTTGTCAGCCAATCGTTCACGATAAAGACAATTCCTGATCAGCAACCAGTTTCTTGATAGTCAATGGATATGACGACCGAACGCTATAAATTAGTCCTGCTTTCTGCAGGACTATTACTCTTGGCAACAATCTCTGCTACATCAGCCTGGGGTGAATCGCGATTTAGACAACTTACTATGACAAATGGCCTATCTAACGCTAGGGTCTTCTCGGTACTGCAAAGTGATCGTGGTTATGTATGGCTGGCCACAGAGGATGGCCTGGATCGTTACGATGGCTACTCGATCAAGGTATTTAAAAACGATCCAGCTGACCCATCCAGTATTTCCTCTAACTTGGCGCGGGTGGTTTACGAAGACGCCCGCCACCGGCTATGGATTGGCACCACCGGGGGCGGCTTGAATCTGTATGATCCACAAACCAACACATTTCAACATTTTACTCATACGAGTGAGAATCCAAACAGTCTTGCTAGTAACAACATATGGTCACTGAGTAGTGCCGGAGACGGAAAATTACTGGTTGGCACTTTTGATGCCGGTCTCGACATATTCGACCCGCAAACTGGCGATGCACGACATTTTCCAGCCGCTCAAAATGCAACCGGCCCCAGCGACAATCAAATCAATGCCATACTACCTGATCAGCACGGAATCATCTGGATTGGTACTCAATCCGGTCTGGACTCCTTCAACGAAAACTCCGGAACTTTTGTTCATTATCATAGTAAGACTTCGACGCTAGAAATAATCCGCGACATTACCCAAGATAAAGAAGGTCGATTGTGGATAGCTAGCAACAAAGGGTTGCAATACTTGGATCCCGGAAAATCCGTAATTACATCCGCATCACTAGATAAAACATCGGCCGTCACCGGGAACCTATCATCGGTTTTCATCGATTCGAAAGATAATTTATGGATAGGCAGTCTTGATTCAGGAATGTATCTTAGAAGGAATGGGGCATCTGAGTACATAAATTTTCATCAGAATACAGGTGACCTCTCCAGTTTATCATCGAATTCGCTTTGGGACATCTACCAAGATCATTCCGGTTTAATCTGGGTTACTACCGATAACGGAGTTGACATACTGGACCCAGGA
>DASSKW010000101.1:0-13327 GCA_035690065.1 Gammaproteobacteria bacterium | reverse complement strand
TGGACTGGATGCTCCCCGATATGAGCGGCCTGGAGTTTGCCCGTCTCTTGAAGCGCCAGGAAGCTACACGGGAATTACCCATCATCATGCTCACAGCGCGTGCTACTGAAGATGACAAGGTCGCGGGTCTGCAGAGCGGTGTCGATGATTACATAACCAAACCATTCTCGACCCGGGAACTACTGGCGCGTATCGAAGCGGTGCTGCGTCGAGTAGCAGGACATGAAGAGCGATTGATTGTCGGGATGTTGCAGATCAATACTTTGAACCATCGCGTCACTGCCAATGGCAATGACGTTGCCCTCGGCCCGACCGAATACCGGCTATTGAAATTCTTCATGACTCATCCCGACCGGGTATATAGTCGCGGACAGGTATTGGACAGGGTCTGGGGCAGTGGCGTTTATGTGGAGGAAAGGACCGTGGATGTCCATATCCGGCGCTTGCGCAAGGCGCTGGAGATATATCACTGCGATGCGTATATACAGACCGTCCGTGGTAGTGGCTATCGCTGCTCATCAGTACAGGATCAATGATGGGGCATGGCTGGCGCCAGAGTCTGCTGGGTTACGCCGGGTTATTGCTGGTGGCATGGTTGATTGCCAATCACTTCGGCTATCCGTGGCTGGGCTTGTTCTGCGCTACATTCATCTATCTGATCTGGCATCTGACAAATCTGTATCGTCTGGAGCGTTGGTTGCGCAAAGGGCGGCAACTTAATACTCCTGAGTCGCTCGGCGTCTGGGGCGATGTATTCCAATATTTCTATCGTCTGAGGAGACGCGATCGGGAACGCAAGCATCGCATGGCCAGATTATTGCGTGAATTCCGTGACTCCACCGGTGCGATGCCGGATGGAGTCGTGGTATTGAATCAGCTGGGCGAGATACGCTGGTTCAACCGTGCTGCCGCGCGTCTTCTTGATCTGCGGGTGCCGCAGGACGTAGGGCAACGTATCGTGAATCTGATCCGTCATCCGGACTTCATACACTACGTGAAACGGGGCGAATATGAAGAAGCTGTCGAGATCCCTTCGGAACTTGGCAGCGATCTGCGACTTACTCTGCAGATCGTCCCCTATGCGGAATCCCAGCGATTATTACTGGTCAGGGATGTGACCAGGTTGCATCAGCTTCAGAAAGTAAGGCGGGAGTTCGTAGCCAATGTATCGCATGAATTGCGTACACCATTGACCGTCATAGCGGGATATCTGGATACATTCAACACTGAAACTGGCTTGCCTGCTGACTGGTATGGACCACTCAGGGAGATGCAGCGGCAATCGCGTCGGATGAGTGCGATAGTAAAGGATCTCCTGGAACTGTCGCGCCTCGAAAATGAGACCAGGGAAGCGGAATACAAGAAGCTGGATATTGGCAGCATGTTGTCGCGTATCCGTGGTGAGGCGCTGGCTCTTGGAGAGGGTCCCGGCGACATCCACATGGATATTTCGTCAGAGATTCAACTGCTGGGTGCGGAGAATGAGCTTTACAGCGCATTCGCGAACCTGGTATTCAACGCCATGAAATACACCCCACCTGATGGGCGGATCGTCATATCGTGGCGGGCAGAAGAGAAGGGGGCGTATTTCAGCGTACAGGATACGGGCATCGGTATCCCGGCAGAACATCTCCCCAGATTGACAGAGCGTTTCTATCGCGTAGACCCATCCCGTTCACGTGATAGTGGGGGTACCGGGTTGGGGCTGGCGATCGTCAAACATGTACTGCAGCATCATGCCGCAGGTCTCGAGATAGTCAGTGTGCCAGGCAAGGGCAGTACTTTTACCTGTCACTTTCCGTTACAAAGGCTTGCCCGTTCGTAACAAGCTGTCATACGTTGAAAGTGGCCATGCCCAGGAATCGTCGCGCCGTCTTGTTAGGCGTATTTCCGGGTCTGGCGATACCTCAGACCATGATCCTGGCAGTGGCCGTCCGAGTATCGTCACAGAACTGTCATATATTCGGCCTAAGCTAATCGCGGCGGCTTGCGGGAGGTCATCCCACACCGGATCGCCTGGTATGCAAGGGCCTTTACCGGTGGCAGCTATATAATAGGATCCGGTTGGATTGCACTGGGACACCAGACAGATGGGAATGACGAATAACCATGGATAAGCTTAACCTGACTCAGCATATCTCGCAGAAGTTCAATCAGGAACTGGAAGATGTCCGCAATCGCGTATTCGCCATGGGCGGGCTGGTCGAGCAACAGGTCAGCGATGCCATGAAAGCGTTGGTACAAGGTGACAGTGCTCTCGGCCACGACATCCAGGAGCAGGATGATCAGGTAAACCAGATGGAATTGGCGATTGACGAAGAGTGCAGTCGGATACTGGCGCGGCGTCAGCCTGCTGCCAGCGACCTGAGGTTGATACTCACCGTGATCAAGACCATCACCGATCTTGAGCGTATCGGCGATGAAGCTGAGAAGATCGGGCGTCTGGCGGTACGGCTTGCAGAGCAGGAGCGGCCGGACGATCGATATCTGGCACTGAAACATCTCGGCGATCACGTCCGGGGCATGGTACATGATGCGCTTGATGCCTTTGCGCGATTGGATGCTGAAGCTGCCGTGAACACAGCAAGAGAGGATGCACATGTCGATGATGAATATGAGGCATTGTCGCGCCAGTCCATTACCTTCATGCTGGAGAACCCGCGTACCATCCGTCGTGAGTTGGATATCCTGTGGTCGGCACGCGCACTGGAGCGTATCGGTGACCACGCCAAGAATATCTGCGAATATGTGATCTATCTGGTGCAGGGTAAGGATATTCGCCATGCGGGCTTCGAAGCCATGGAGCGCGAAGTCCGCGACCGTTCTTGAGCAAATTTGAATAATCAATACTGGTAGAGCGATTCAGTATGCAGTATAAACGCGATACTGAGTCTCGAATGATAGTTACTGAGGTGCTGGCATGTCTTTGCGTCGTTGGTTGAACTTGGGGGGATTCCTGATCTGCGTATTGCTGCTGAGCTACGCCTATTATTCCCAGTTCCATGATCACCTCGAGCCTTGCCCGCTCTGTATCTTTCAGCGTATCGGCGTGATTGTGGTGGGGATATTGTTCCTGGCCGCATTCCTGCATCACCCCCGCACCTTGGGCGCACGTATCTATGGCGTCGCGCAATTGCTGGCCGCAGCGACAGGTAGCGCGGTTTCCATCCGGCATATCTATGTACAACATCTGCCGCCGGATATGGCGCCACCCTGTGGGCCAGGTCTGGCTTATCTCTTCAAGGTGCTGCCGCTCAACAAATTCATTGTCAAAGCCTTCACCGGCACAGCGGACTGCTCGATCGTCACCTGGCGCTTTCTTGGGTTGACGATGCCAGAATGGCTGTTGATCTGGTTTGTGATTCTGGGCGTGGGCGGATTGCTGGTTAATTGGGGGCTGAAAAAATCGCGAGTTGCAAGTTAGTCGATCAGAATCTTCTGCATGATGCCAAGGTAGATATCGACAAGTTTCTCGAGGTCTGCGACATTCACGAATTCATCAATTTTGTGGATGCTCGCGTTCAATGGACCAAACTCGACGACTTCTGCGCCAGTGGGTGCTATGAAACGGCCATCAGAAGTACCACCACCAGTATCGAGCCGAGGCGTCATTCCTGTCGTTTCCCTGATTGAAGCTATGGCTGCATTACTCAAGCGTCCTGGTTGGGTCAGGAATGGTTTTCCAGATTCATGCCAATCCAGGGTGTAGCGAAGACGCTGTTTATCCAGTAATGCGTGGACACGCTGCTTTAATTCCTGAGCGGTGAAGGTGGTGGAATAGCGGAAGTTGAATCGCACGGTCGCATGACCAGGGATGATGTTATCCACGCCTGCGCCCGAATGGAAATTCGATATCTGGAAGCTGGTGGGGGGGAAGTGTGAATTTTGCTGCTCCCACTGGATCGTGACGAGTTCGGATAATAGTGGGGCGAAACGATGGACCGGGTTATCCGCACGCTCCGGATAGGCGACGTGCCCTTGTAGGCCGTGTATCGTCAGGATGCCGGTCAACGACCCGCGCCGACCATTGCGGATCGTGTCACCGAAGACCTCGAGGCTCGACGGTTCACCCACAACACACCAATCGATCTTTTCTCCGCGGCGGGCAAGTGCTGCGATTACTTTCGCGGTGCCATCCACGGCCGGGCCTTCTTCGTCACTGGTGATCAGAAATCCGATGCGTCCCGGATGCTGAGGATGCGAAGCGGTGAACCGCTGGGCGGCGATCACCATGGCAGCGAGCCCACCTTTCATGTCGGCAGCACCACGGCCATAGAGCAGACCGTCTTTTATAATCGGTGTGAACGGGTCGTGCGACCATTGCTCCTTCGGTCCGGGCGGTACCACATCGGTGTGACCGGCAAATACCAGTAATGGGCCGCCGTCTCCATGCACGGCCCAGAAGTTATCCACCTGACCAAAGCGCAATGGTTCACAGTTGAAGCCTGCAGTTTGCAGATGCTTGGTCAACAATTGTTGACAACCGGCATCGTCCGGCGTGACTGAAGGCCGTGCGATGAGCGCCTTGGTAAGTTCGGTTACTTCGCTCACCGGGATGCTCCGAACAAGGGCTTGTAAATGGCTGGATCGAAACCTGCCTGTATCTGTCCTCCGTGCTCCAGGATGGGACGCTTCAGCAAGGCGGGGTATTGTTCCAGGACCGGTGTGACATCACCCGTCTCAATTTTCCGTTTGACGGATTCTGGCAGATTGCGCCAGGTGGTGCCGCGACGATTGATCAGTACATCTGTGCCCACAGCTTTCAGCCAACGGGAGAGTCGGTTGCGGTCAGGGATATCTTCCCGTACATCATGGAATGTGAACGCGATCTCGTGAGTCTCCAGCCAACGCCGTGCGCGCCGACAGGTATCGCAATTCTTGAGTCCCCACATTACCGTCATCACGGCTGACCTGCGCTGCGCAGTAGTTCATTGATACCAACCTTGGCGCGGGTCTTGGCGTCCACCCGCTTCACGATGACTGCACATTGCAGACTGTAGCGGCCATCGGAGGAGGGCAACGAGCCAGGCACCACGACCGCACCGGCAGGGACTCTGCCATAGCTGATCTCGCCGCGTTCACGGTCATAGATGCGAGTGCTTTGTCCGATGAATACACCCATGGAAATCACAGCGCCGCGTTCGACGATCACGCCTTCGACGATCTCGGAACGCGCACCGATGAAGCAATCGTCCTCGATGATGGTCGGTGTGGCTTGCAAGGGTTCAAGCACACCGCCGATCCCGGCGCCACCGGACAGATGCACGTTGCGCCCGATCTGGGCGCAGGAACCGACGGTAGCCCAGGTATCCACCATGCTACCTGCGCCGACATAGGCACCGATATTCACGTAGCAGGGCATCAGCACAGTATCAGGCGCGATATAAGCACCTTTCCGAACGACCGCGGAGGGCACGATGCGTGCACCGTCATGCTCGAAATCCTGCTGCGAATGATCAGTGTATTTGAGCGGTACTTTATCGAAGTAACGCAACGGGCCTGCATCTATCAACTGATTAGGCTGTAACCGGAAATACAGTAATACCGCTTTCTTCAGCCATTCATTGACCAGCCATTTACCGCCGTGCAATTCGGCAACCCGCACTTCTCCGCGATCCAGCAGAACGATCGCAGTCTCGACAGCGGTACGCAATTCCGGTTCCGCATCAGCTGGTGTAATCGAAGCGCGTCGTTCGAAAGCAGTCTCGATACGTTGTTTTATGTCAGGCGTATTCACAATGTCTCCACGTAGGTACGCAGCCGGCGGATTGCCTCGTTGCATTCCTCGACAGGGGCGACCAGCGAGATACGGACCCGATGCTGGCCCGGATTTCCCCGGGAGCTGTTGCGTGAAAGATAACTACCCGGCACTACCGTAACATTCTGTGTGGCGAAAAGTTCGCGGGTAAAAGTCTCGTCATCGATGGGTGTTCGCGGCCAGAGATAGAAAGCGGCTGGCGGGCAGATCACATCCATCGCGGGAACCAGGATATCCATGGCGGCCGTAAATTTCTTCCGATACAACGCGCGATTATTGATAACGTGCTGTTCGTCGCCCCATGCCAATACACTGGCGAGCTGGACATGGTTGGGGACTGCACAACCATGATAGGTTCGATACAGCAGGAATTTAGCCAGGATATCGGCATCACCAGCCACGAAGCCAGAGCGCAATCCAGGCACACTGGAACGTTTTGAAAGGCTGTGGAACACTACGCACCGCCGAAAATCGTGGCGTCCCATTTGTTCGCAAGCCTGCAATAACCCTGGGGGGGGATTGTGTTCATCCAGGTAGATTTCCGAATAGCATTCGTCCGACGCGACGATAAAATCGTAACGGTCTGCCAGTTCGATGATCCGTTGCAGATATGTCGTATCCATGATCGCGCCAGTCGGATTGCCGGGCGTACAGATGAACAATAACTGGCAGCGTTGCCATACAGATTCGGGTACCGTGTCCAGGTCTGGCAAGAATCCGGTTTCCTCATTGGTATCCATGAACCAGGGTTCAGCGCCGGCCAGGAACGCACCACCTTCATAGATCTGATAAAACGGATTCGGCATCAGCACCAGTGGCTGTTTGCTACGGTCGATAACCGTCTGCACAAATGCAAACAGGCCTTCGCGGGTGCCGTTCACAGGAATCACGTGCCGCTCCGGATCGATGTGACCAGGACCCAGCCCGAACCGCCGTGTCAGCCAGCCAGCCACAGCCTCCCGCAACTCCGGCAGACCTTTGGCGACTGGATAGGTGCCGAGGCCGGCAAGATTGCCGCGCAGTGCATCGAGTACCAATTCCGGCGGAGCATGCTTGGGTTCGCCGATCGAGAGAGGGATATGGCTGAGATTCACAGGAGGCGTAACACCCTGTTTGAGCCGAGCCAACCGCTCGAAAGGATAGGGCAGTAATTTATTGAGGTCGGGATTCATGTCTGGTTCCGATAGTTGAAGTAATCAGCTCGCTTCACCGATACGCGACAATAGCGCCACCCGCAACGACTCCTGCATCTCTTTATCATCAAGTGGCTGGCCGCTTGCATCAGTTATGAAAAATACATCCTCGGCGCGTTCACCAACGGTAGTTATCTTCGCATTCTGCAGGCGTATCTCGCACGCTTTCAGTGCCTGGCCGATCTGGGACAGCAAGCCGGGCCGATCGCCTGCGCTGATCTCCAGAACTGTACGTTCATTGACGGGGTCCGCAGCGAAGTGGATCTGTGTCGGGGTGGTGAACATCCGCACCTGCCGCGGTGCCTGCCGCGTGACCGGGATGGGTGAGGCATTATGCCGGTTTATTTCGCGGCGTAATACCTGTTCGATCTCTCGCAGGCGACCCGGTTCACTGATCGGGGCATCGTCGTCTTCGAGCACCACATAGGTATCGAGGCGACTGTCGATACCGACCGGCATCAAACGCGCATCGAGTACGGTAAGTCCCAGTTGCGACAGAACTGCCGTAACCCGACCGAAGATGAAATCGTCGTTCCTGGAATAGACGCATACTGCGGTCCCGCCGCGCTGGGGCTGTTCGCGGACAAAGGCAATCGGCAGTTTGTCGGGGGTAACACGCGACAAGGTGGTCGTGTGCCAGACGACTTCATCCGCTGTATGCTGCAGGAAATATTCCTCGGAAAGGATATGCCATACATTGAAGACAGTGCCGGCTTCAAAGCCGTGCTCGCGCAATTGCTGCATGGCAATTTGTTGGGTCTCGTGGATCAACTCTTCCTTGTCAATGGGATTTTCGAGCCCGTGGCGTAACGCCTCGCCGGCCGCACGATACAGCTCCTTGAACAGACTCGCTTTCCATGAATTCCAGAGTTCGGGGTTGGTGCCACGCACATCCGCGACTGTCAGGATATACAGGTAATCGAGATGCATCTGATCGCTGACCCGGCTGGCGAATTCATGCAGCACCTGCGGGTCGCTGATGTCCCGCTTCTGCGCAGTGATGGAGAGTAGTAGGTGATTTTGTACCAGCCAGGCCACCATCCTGGCTTCGTAGCGCGACAGACCGTGATCGAGACAGAAGATTTCCGCATCCTGTGCGCCTAATTCGGAGTGATCGCCACCACGGCCTTTCGCGATGTCGTGAAAGAGCGCGGCAAGATATGCTATCTCCGGCTTCGGCAGTGTCTGCATGATCTTGCTACAGAGAGGGAATTCCTCGTCATAGCGGCTGAGCGCAAAACGACGCAGGTTGCTGACCACGAACAAGATATGTTCATCCACCGTATAGGTGTGGAACAGATCGTACTGCATGCGCCCAATCACAGCGCCGAATGCGGGCAGGTAATTCCCGAGCACACCATAGCGGCTCATGCGGCGCAATTCATGGGTCACACCCTGTGGTTCACGCAGGATGTCCATGAACAATTTACGGTTTACAGGGTCAGCACGGAATTCTCCATCTATCCGATGCAGGTTCTGTCGTAATGCGCGCAGTGTCACAGCATCGATCCCTTTAAGCCGTGGATGCTGTTGTAGCACGTGGAAAATCTCAAGCAACATGGAAGGTTTGGTCGTAAATAATCCGTTATCGATGGCATGCAGGAATCCGTTACGTGCCGTGAAATCATCGCCCAACGGAGTAATATCGGTTGAGGCGGGCACCAGAATCACTTCTTCCAGCGATTGCAGCAGCATCTCATTGAGCAATCCCAATTCCTTGATAGTCCGGTAGTACTCCTGCATGAACTGTTCTACCGCCAGAATCCTGGGCGTATCGCGATAACCGAATTGCCGAGCTAGTTTCATCTGCGCATCGAACAGTAACCGGTCCTCACGCCTGTGGTTCAATACATGTAATGCAAACCGGATACGCCATAAAAATATCTGGCCCTGTGCAAGTGTCAGATATTCCTGTTCGGTCAGAAAACCGTGTTCTACCAGACCGTGCAGGGTCTGTACCCCGAAATGCCGCTTGGCAACCCAGCCGATCATCTGGATGTCGCGCAGACCGCCAGGACCTTCCTTGATGTTGGGCTCAAGGCGATAAGGTGTATCGTGATATTTCTGATGTCGCTGCTGTTGTTCACGGAATTTGGCAGAGAAGAAATCTGCCGAATCCCATATCGCCGGCGGATCTGTCAGCGTATGCATCCGGGTAAATAACGTCCGCGAACCGCATAGCAGGCGCGATTCCATCAGATTGGTCGCGATCGTGATATCCGCCAGTGCGGCTGTAGCGCATTCTTCGGGTGTGCGGACACTGTGACTGGCCTCAAGCCCGATATCCCATAGCAAGGCGACAAATGACTCGATTGCAGAACGTTGGGTTTCACGCGCATCAGTCTTTATCAAGAGTAGTAGATCGATGTCGGAATGAGGATGTAATTCACTCCGGCCATAACCACCGACCGCGATTAGCGCCAGATCATCGCCAGACGTTTTCAGATGTACTTGGAATGCGCGCATGATGAGCGCATCCACCAATACCGCACGTTCCTGCACCAGTTGTTCGACGGGAGTACCTTCGGTGAAGCGTTCGCGTAATGCGGCATCGCCTTGTTTCAACGCGCGACGCAGTATCCTGATTGGATTTTCACCGGCGAGCAGAGCGCGGTCGAGCGGGTTGGTATCCAGCGAGGGAAACGTAGAGACAGGCGTAGTGTTCAAGCGGATGGGGTCAGATCTCGCCACCGGCACGTGTGGTGAGAATTTCATGACCTGTTTCTGTCACCAGGATGGTGTGTTCCCATTGGGCCGAGAGCGAGTGATCCTTGGTCACCACCGTCCAGCCGTCGGGTAGGAGTTTCACGTGGCGCTTGCCGGCATTCACCATCGGCTCGATGGTGAAGGTCATGCCGGTCTTGAGTTCCAGTCCGGTGCCCGGGGTGCCGTAATGGAGCACCTGTGGATCTTCATGATAGACGCGGCCGATACCGTGCCCGCAGTATTCGCGCACGATGGAGTAACCGTGACTCTCGGCGTGTTGCTGGATGGCATGACCGATGTCGCCGAGCCGGACGCCGGGTTTCACCATCTCGATACCGATCAGCATGGCATCGTGGGTGACTTGTACCAGACGGCGGGCCAGCACCGAGGGCTCGCCTACGAAGTACATCTTGCTGGTATCGCCGTGGAACCCGTCCTTGATGACGGTCACGTCGATGTTGACGATGTCGCCATCCTTGAGTTTCTTCTCGTTCGGGATGCCGTGGCAGACCACGTGGTTGACGGAGCTGCAGACGGTCTTGGGGAAGCCGTTATAACCGACATTGGCGGGGATTGCCTGCTGGTGCTGGACGATATGGTCATGGCACAGGCGGTCCAGCTCGTCGGTAGTGATGCCGGGCCTTACGTGCTGCCCGATCATGTCCAGTACCTCGGCGGCCAGCCGGCCGGCTTCGCGCATCTTGGCTTGTTCTTCAGCGTTCTTGATGGTGACAGGCATGATGTATCCGGATAGGGGGCAAGGCGGAAAGGGCCTCAAGGCCTTGGGCGGCGTTGCCGTGATTGGGTAGTTATGGTATAAAGCGCAGCCTTTTTTGGCAAACCGGCCGTGAAAACGGCTTAATTTAACACCACACATACGTCGTCACGTGTCGCGGGGTGCCCGCCGGTCCGCAAGGACCAGGGTTGCGACATGGGATGTATGGAGGCTTAACCCCGGGAGCGGTCTCCGTTCCCATCATCAGGAGTATTACTCATGGCGACCCCGTCCATGCGCGAGATGCTGGAAGCTGGCGTGCATTTCGGCCACCAGACCCGTTACTGGAACCCGAAGATGGCACCGTTCATCTTCGGCGAGCGCAGCCGTATCCATATCATCAATCTGGAACGGACCCTGCCGCTTTACCACGAGGCGCTGGAATTCACCAAGCGCCTGGTCGCCGATGGCGGCACTGTGCTGTTCGTCGGTACCAAACGTGCGGCGCGCGATACCGTGGCCGAAGAGGCCAGGCGTTGCGGCATGCCGTATGTGAACCAGCGCTGGCTGGGCGGCACGCTCACCAACTTCAAGACCGTGCGCCAATCCATCCGCCGCATGAAGGAACTCGAGTTGCAATCCGAGGATGGCACCTTCGAGCGTCTCGGCAAGAAGGAAGTCATCACCCTGCGTCGCGAGATGGAAAAACTCGAGAAGAGTCTGGGTGGTATCAAGGACATGGGCGGCCTGCCGGACGCATTGTTCATCATCGACGTAGGACACGAGAAGATCGCTGTGAGCGAAGCTCACAAGTTGAACATCCCTATCGTCGGCATCGTGGATACCAACAATTCCCCGGACGGCGTGGACTACGTGATCCCGGGCAACGACGATGCGATCCGCGCGGTGCAACTCTATGCCCAGGGTATCGCCGATGCGGTGCTGCTCGGCAGGGAATCCATGCCGCAACTCGCCGGCAATGACGAAGACGAATTCGTCGAGCTGGACGAGCACGGCAATCCGAAGCGCGGCCGCAACCGCGGCAAGAAAGCACCGGTAGCCCACAAGGCAGCCGCAAGCCGCGGCGGCAAGAAAGCGGCACCCGCCAGACCTGCAGCCAAACCGGCTGCTGCCAAGGCTGAATCTGCAAAGGCTGAACCCGCCAAGGCTTCGGCTGATGTGGAATCCGGCGAGGTTGCCAAACCCGCAGTTGCCAGGAAACCCGCTGCGAAGAAGACCACGACCAAGAAAGCTGCCACCAAAGCAAAAGCGGAAGATCAGGGCGAGTAATCACCCTGCATCCGGCTCAGGTCTTAAATTCCGCATCTCAAAATCAGGTAGCCCCGGTTTCCGGGGCTACTGCCAACATTCCAGGTTGAAGCATGACAATTACAGCTGCATTAGTGAAAGAACTGCGCGAGCGAACCGGCGCCGGCATGATGGAGTGCAAGAAAGCACTGACCGAAACCCAGGGCGACATCGACATCGCCATCGAGAACATGCGCAAAGCGGGTCTCGCCAAAGCCGACAAGAAAGCCGGGCGCGTCGCTGCCGAGGGCCGCATCGCGATGGAAGTCTCGGATGACACGGCTTCGATGGTAGAAATAAATTGCGAGACGGATTTCGTTGCCAACGGTGATGATTTCTCCACGTTTGCTTCAGGTATCGCGAAGCTGATCCTGGATGGCCAGCCTGCAGACGTTGAGGCACTGAACGAGATGCAGCTTGCAGACGGCAAGACTGCCGACACAGCGCGCCGCGAACTGGTCGCCAAGGTCGGTGAGAATATCAGTGTGCGCCGTTATGAATTCATGAAGACTCAAGGTAACCACATCGGTGCCTATGCGCACGGTACCCGTATCGGTGTACTGGTCGAGATGCGGGGTGGGAATCCGGTCTTGGCCAAGGATATCGCGATGCATGTCGCGGCGAGCAAACCGCTGTGCGTAAAACCCGAGGACGTGTCCGCTGAATTACTGGACAAGGAACGCGAGATCATCCGCGCGCAGTCGGCCGAGAGCGGCAAACCGGCAGCCATCGTCGAGAAGATGGTCGAAGGCCGGATCCGGAAATATCTCGCGGAAGTGACCCTGCTGGGCCAGCCGTTCGTGAAGGACCCCGATCTGACCGTCGAGAAGCTGCTTGCGCAGGCCGGCGCCCAGGTGCTGCGTTTCACCCGATTTGAGGTCGGCGAGGGTATCGAGAAGAAGAAGGAAGACTTCGCTGCCGAGGTCATGGCCCAGGCCAGCAAGGCCTGAGAGCCCCGGGCCACGCACGGCGGCGAGTCGTTTACGGTACAATTCGACCATCCGAGAGCCCCGCTTCGCGGGGCTCTGCATATCACAGTCCGTCAAGCGTACTTTTAAAGATGTCGAACCAGACGCCTGCTTACCGACGAATCCTCCTCAAACTGAGCGGCGAAGCTCTCATGGGCAGCGCCGATTACGGCATCGACCCTCAGGTTATCCTCCGAGTTGGCGAGGAGATACGCGAGGTGCGTGATCTCGGCATCCAGATCGGGGTGGTCATCGGCGGCGGCAATATCTTTCGCGGCGCGGGCCTGGCCGGCTCGGGCATGGATCGCGTCACCGCAGATCACATGGGCATGCTGGCGACGCTGATGAATGCGCTGGCCTTGCAGGATTCCCTGGAACGGTTGGGCGTTTATGTGCGGGTCATGTCCGGCATGAGCGTGAATGCGGTGTCGGAAGATTACATCCGCCGGCGTGCGGTAAGACATCTCGAGAAAGGTCGCGTCTGCATCTTCGCAGCAGGAACCGGCAATCCATTCTTCACCACTGACACTGCAGCAGCGTTGCGCGCCACTGAAGTAGGTGCCGAATTGTTGCTCAAGGCCACCAAGGTGGACGGGGTGTATTCGGCCGATCCCAAGCAGAATCCGAAGGCGGTGCGTTACCCTCATCTTGCATTCGACCAGATACTGACCGACAAACT
>DASSKW010000100.1:0-7259 GCA_035690065.1 Gammaproteobacteria bacterium | reverse complement strand
GTGTCTTCGTTGGCTACGTGCTCACTGCATCCAGTACTTCGGCAGCGAATGCCTGTGCGCTGGTGCTCAAGCCGAACCAGCAACTGAAATTGCATTACACGGATGCTTACGATTCAAGTGATACTTCGAAAGCACGAGCGTTGGTCGACCCCTACAACGTAGTGTTCGATTCTGTCACCGGACAACCTGTCAATGGTGCGACTATCACCTTGGTGGATGCGACGACCGGCGCTCCCGCGACGGTGAAGGGCCGCGATGGAGTCAGCAAGTTCCCGTCCACCGTCACTTCCGGCAAGAGTGTCACGGATAGTTCCGGTGCCAGCTACAGTGCTGCAAAGGGTGCCTTTCTGTTACCCGACGTGGCAGCTGGCAATTACAAGATACAAGTGACTCCGCCGCCGGGTTACCACTATGCTTCGGCGGTATCGATCTCGGCGTTACAACAGTTGTCCGGCGCGCCCTATGTGCTGGGTCCGGCGTCGTTCGACAAGACCTTCACACTCAGCAAGAGTGCTTCGGTGGGGTACGACATCCCGCTCGATCCGGTCTCCACCAGTCTGTTCGTGCAGAAGACCGCGTCGGTCAGCACGGCCTCGGTGGGTGACATGATCCAGTTCAACCTGGTAGCACAAAATACCAGCACCACGCTGGCGGCGCAGGATGTCTATCTGCTGGATACCCTGCCTCAGGGTTTCCGTTATGTGAAAGGTTCGGCACGTCTCGGCACGGTGAAGCTTGCCGATCCGGTGATCTCACCGGATGGCCAGCAGTTGAAGTTCACGATCGGCGCCATCGATAAATCCAGTCAGGTTCAATTGAGTTATGTGGTGGAAGTCAGTGCGGCGACCCCGCTCGGCACTGCGATCAACAGCGTGCAGGGTTTCGGTGCCGGCAACGCTGCCTCGAATATCGCCACCGCACAGGTTGAGATCCAGAATGAATTGATGCAGAACGTGAATACCATCATCGGCAGGGTGCTGGTGGGATGCGGCAAGGATTCCGAAGCCGCGCCGAAAGATTTGAGTGGCGTGCGTATCCTGATGGAAACCGGTACCTATGCCATGACCGACAAGGATGGCCGCTTCCATTTCGAAGCCGTTCAGAACGGCACCCATGTCGTGCAACTGGATACGGACAGCTTGCCACAGGGTTATGAGATCGATAATTGCGTGCAAAATACCCGCTTTGCCGGCCGCGCCTATTCGCAATTCGTCGAATTGCACGGTGGCGCGCTGTGGCGTACCGATTTCCATATCCGCAAAATGCCGGCGCCTACCGGCCAGGTGTCATTGCAACTCACTCAGCAAGGGCAGGGCGCGCAAGTACAAAATCAGTTGGACCTTGCAGTGGCGGGCGTGCCGGTCAGCAAGCTCAGCGTCACGGTGCTGTTGCCTGACGAGATGAGCTACATCCCGGGTTCGACGACGCTCGACGGCCACAAGGTGGAAGATCCGGAGGACATGGGCGGTGCGTTGGTGTTCCGGCTTGGCGATCAGGTCGTCGGCTGGCATGGCAGCCTGCATTTCGAGACCCAGGCCGGCGTCAACAAGAACCGCAAGGTGGTCTGGATCACGCGCGCGCTGGCGAATTTCGGTACTGCCGGCAAAGCCCATGAACATACCGCGACAGTAGAAGTGAAACTGCCGGTCCAGGCCCAGTATGTGCACAAGCAACTGCAGTTCACCATCAAGAATTACCTGTTCGCACGCTCCGATCTCAGCGCTACCGAAAAGCAGTCGGTCGACAATCTGGTGAACGAGATCAAATATGCCAGGAACATCCACCTCAACATCATCGGACACACCGACGATGTGAAAGTATTGCCGGATGCGACTTACAAGGACAATCAGCAACTGTCGATCAAGCGCGCCCAATCGGTAGCCGCCTACCTGCGTCACGAGATCGGTTTGAACTGGGACCAGGTCAAGGTCGACGGTCGCTCGGATGATGAACCGGTGGCACCGAACAAGACCGACGCGGGACGCGCCGAGAATCGTCGCAGCGTGGTCGAAGCCGACTATGACGTGCAGGGCGTGCCTTTGATCTCTGGCGGCGCGAGTTCCGGGCTGGTGCAGACCGATACTCATGGCATCTCGCCGGCCGATGCCAAGGGCGCGATCACCTCGACAATCGATTCCGATCTGGATAAGCCCATCGACCAGGATTCACTGGCCGATCAGTTCAAGCTCGATGCCAAGTGGTTGCAGACGGCCAGTCCCGAACCGGAAGTCATCTGGCCTGCCAAGGGCTGGTTGCCGGCAGTGCCGAGTATTCACGTGGCGATCAAGCACGGCCCGAAACAACACGCCACACTAACCGTGAACGGGCAGCCGGTTTCCGAACGCAACTTCCTGGGCGTGACGCGCAATGCCAAGCGCACGGTCGCAGTCAGCGAATGGTTGGGCGTGACCATGCAGGAAGGCGATAACACCCTGGTAGCGGAAATCATCCAGGACGGCAAGTTGGTACAGCGTCTCGAACGGCACGTACACTATTCCGGCGTCCCGGTCCGTGCCGAGATCGCGCCCGACAAATCCGTATTGATCGCCGACGGCAAGACCCGTCCGCTGGTTGCGATTCGTCTGTTCGATCGCTGGGGATATCCGGCTCGCCGCGGCATGATCGGCCGTTACACAGTAGCCGCACCCTATGAACCGTATCAGAGCCAGGAAGACCTGCAGAAGAATCAGCTACTGGCGATCGGGCCGCGCGAACCGGTATATACGGTGCGTGAGGACGGTCTCGCGTATATCGAACTGGCACCGACTACTACCTCGGGGCAGGTCGCGATCCAGTTACCGTTACAGAGCGATACACAACAGAAGCTGAGTGTCTGGTTGAAGCCTGGCAATCGCGATTGGGTGCTGGTCGGCATCGCCAATGGCACCACCGCTTTCAATGGCATCAGCGGTCACATCCAGACAATATCGGGCGATGATCCGAATCAGGATATCTATCAGGATGGCCGCGTGGCGTTCTACGCCAAGGGCATGGTCAAGGGAGAGTATCTGATCACCGCCGCCTATGATTCGGCCAAGGCGGCTGGTGTGAGCACGAATGGTCTGCAGCAGAGTGTGGACCCGAATCAGTACTTCATGCTGTATGGCGATGCCTCCGCACAGGGCTACGACGCTTCCAGTGCCAGCAAGCTGTATGTGAAAGTCGAACGTGGCCAGTTCTATGCGATGTTCGGCGATTTCAATACCAGCATGGATGTCACCGAGCTGTCGCGTTACGACCGTCAGTTCAACGGTATCAAGAGCGAATACGAAGGCAAGCACGTCGCGTACACGGCATTCGCTGCGCGCAATGCCCAGTCCTATGTGCACGACGAGATCCAGGGTAACGGGACTTCAGGCCTTTATCATCTCTCGCATCAGCAGATACTGCTGAACTCAGAGACCATCACCATCGAGACCCGTGATCGCTACCACAGCGAGAACGTTATCAGTTCACAGCCGTTGAGCCGATATCTCGATTACACCATCGACTATTACAGCGGTACCATCTTCTTCAAGCAGCCGGTGCCGAATTATGATCAGAATTTCAATCCGGTCTATATCGTCGCCCAGTACGAAGTGACCCGCCCCGGTGACCAGTCCATCACGGCGGGCGGTCGTGCAGCCGTCAAACTCGCGGATGGCAAGGTCGAGATCGGCACTACATTCGTCAATGAAGGGTCGGACAGCGGTGCCAACAAACTGACCGGCGCCGACCTGAAAGTGCAGTTCACCAAGAACACCGTACTCAAGGCGGAAGTCGCGCATACCACCACGGGTGCGGCGGGTGCGTCATCGAGCCTGATCGGCAACGGGTTCACCGGCAGCACTTCAGACAACAACAACAATTCGGGTGCCGCTTACCTGGTGAGCTTGCAGAATCAGAGCGAGAAACTCGAGAGCGAGTTGTATATCCGTCAGGAAGGGGATGGCTTCGGACTTGGGCAGCAGAGTCTGAGTGAATCTGCCAGCCGCAAGCTGGGTGGCGATGCGCGCTACCACCTGACCAAGAACTGGGTGCTGCTGGGCCAGATCTATCGCGAACAGGAATTGGAAACTACCGGTCTGAACAGTGTCGCCGATGCCGGCGTGTCGTATCAGGTCAACGGCAATTCGGTTACTGCCGGCGTGCGTCATGTGGAAAGCGATTACCTGGCGCCCACTACCGCCGACAGCACACCTTCGACCGCACCGACCGGCAGTGGCAGTGCCAACCAGGTCTATGTCGGCGGCAGCGTCGGGGTGCTGAACAACAAAGTGACCTTGCATGGCACTACCAGTCAGAATACCAGCGGCGGCGCCAGCGCCGATCCTGCGTATCCGGCCAGTACCACCGTGGGTGCGGATTACAAACTGACCGATTCAGCGACGCTGTTCCTGAACCAGCAGTTCACCGCCGGCGGCAGCAATCAGGCTTACACGCGCATGACGGAATTCGGTGTGCGCAGTGCGCCCTGGGAACACGCTCAACTGAGCAGTTCATTGGCGCAGCAGATGACCGAGTACGGTCCGCGCACTTTCTCCACCATGGGTTTGACACAGGGTTGGAACGTGACCAAGGAACTGACCTTGAGTGCAGGACTGAACCGCGTCTCGTCCATGAGCCAGCCCGCGGTGCCGGTCACCAATGCCGCCACGACTCCAGTGGTCGGTACTGCCACCGAAGATTACAATTCCATGTTCCTGGGTGGCACGTACCGCAAGGAAACCTGGTCGTGGACCACGCGCGTTGAGACTCTGCATTCTTCGAGCGAGAATCGCGAAGGTTTGTTTGGCGGTTTCTACAAGGATCTGTCCAACGGCAATGCGTTCTCCGCCAGCCTGCAGGCGTTCGACAGCAGCTTTACCGGCGCCGGAACGTCGACCAGCATCAATGGCCGCATCGGTTTTGCACATCGTCCGGATAACAGCAACTGGGCCGTGCTCGAACAGCTCGACATGGTCTATGGTAATCAGCAGGGGCTCAGCGTATCGCCGTTCGATCAACAGGGAAGCACAGGCGTTGCAGCCAGTCAGCAGAGTCCTTCGGATCTCGCCGCCGCGCAAGGCACCTCGGCCACGTTCGGCATCGATCAGCGTACCTGGAAACTGGTCAACAACCTGCAGGCCAATTACCAGGCCAGCGATCGCTCGCAGTGGTCCATCTATTACGGTTCCAAGTATGCGCGTTTCGTGTTCGACAGCGGCGCGTATCAGGGGTACACGGACCTGATCGGCAGCGAATATCGGTATGACCTGACTCCGCACTGGGACATCGGCCTGATCGGCAGCCGTCTGCATACCTATAGCTCGGGTGTTTACAGCAACAGTTACGGCATCGAGACCGGTTGGGATATCCACAAGAATATGTGGCTGAGCGTGGGTTACAACTTCAAGGGTTTCTACGATCAGGACTTCACCGCTGCACATTACACTGCGCAAGGCGTGTTCATCCGCTTCCGCTTCAAGTTCGATCAGGACACGGTGCGGGAGATGGCGGAAGGCAACTGGTTCTGATTTGAGTTCGTTTGACGCGCTACCGGCGTCGCGTCTGTCCGCCACACCGGAAAAACTGCACCCAGGTCATTCTCGCGCGACAAAGCGCAAAGCTTGAGTTCAGCGACTGGGAGGTTTGCTTATCAGCTGGCTTTTATCGAGATAGCGTTGCGGCCGCCCGCTAACCAGTTGTGAGCGCAGGGAGCGCATCTGCTCAAGCGGGGAAGCGGACGTTGGAACATCTACCGTCCTTAATACTGATCCTGCTCCCGTCGCCGGGTTTTGTATGGAAGAGGCATCCGCACTAACCGCATCGCTCCGTCCGGGCTGAAAATCTGCTTCCTGCAGGGCTGGATTGGATGCGTTTCCGGAGACGGCGCCGATAAAACTCAGGAGCAACGCAGAAGTGGCTCCATCTCGCATCAGCAGTACGCGCGTCGCTTCAATTCCGGTTACCTGCGTACCGTCGGCAAGCGTATCTCCAGCATGTACCATCACGGCGTTTCCGCCGACCGTCAAAATTGCGCGCGAAGCCTTACTATCGTTGCTGTAGAGGATACCGACGAGCTTGATATCTGCCGGCGGCGTTTCGGTGGCCAGGACGGGTTTAGTTGCCGCGGTCTCGCCGAACAGGTGGGCGGCGATAATTTGTTCGACCCCGACCTTGGCAGCTCTGGTTGCCGCTATGGCTTCGTGTCCATCGGGAGAATCCGCCCGATGCGGTATCAATGATGTCACCAGCCCCCATCCTGCAAAGGCGATTAGGCTTAATAAAAATAGATGAATAGCGAAATGGAAACTTTTTCCCAAATGGCTGTCTAGCCAGTTACGCGAAGGACTCGCGATCAGCGCGGTACCCCAACTGATCAGTTTTCGATTCCATCGATTCGCGATGAGGGCAGCCATTCGTATCTCGATTAAGGCAGTGTAGAAAGCGAGTCTTGCATTATTGTTCTTTTGAGCTATTCTTCAGTCCGACACAGGAAGTTTAGCACTCGGTAGTCACAAGGACATCTGACGACGTAAGAGGGGATCATGAGCCAATATCCAGGGATCGGTGCGGTGCGCCGAGTTAGTCTTTTTGTTGCTACCTTTATCCTTACGCTTGCAAGCCTGGTCCCGGCAATGGGCGCCCAGGGCGCGACCGTCGTCGGCAGTCTGCCGGGAAGTTTCGGCGTCAGTGCGACCGGCGCGGCTACGTACAGCATCCCGATCGCGTTGCCCCGTGGCAGTGGCGGGCTCACCCCTTCGATTGCACTGGTTTATAACAGCCAGTCCGGCAGTGGCGCGGCGGGCTATGGCTGGACCCTGTCCGGGCTCTCGGCTATCACACGATGCAACAAAACCATCCACGACGATGGCTCGACTGAAGCCGTCACGCTGACGGCCAGCGACGATTACTGTCTGGATGGTCAACGGCTGATTTTGATTTCAACAAACAGTACTTCCAGCACTTACGACACCGAAATAAGAAGTTATTCGCGGATTACCACGGCCGGCGGTACTAACGGACCTGCAAGCTTTACCGTTCAAACCAAGGACGGGGAAACCTGGGAATACGGCAATACCACCGATTCCAAAATCCTCGCCACCGGCACCAGTACGGTCAGGGTTTGGGCGTTGGACAAGGTTACCGACACCAACGGCAATTACTACACGATCACCTATCAGAACAACGATACGACCACCGGCGATTACTGGCCATTAAGCATTGCTTACACCGGCAACACGACTGTTAATTCACCGTTACACACGATCCAGTTCGATTGGGTCCCGCGCTCGGCC
>DASSKW010000099.1:0-20518 GCA_035690065.1 Gammaproteobacteria bacterium | reverse complement strand
GATCAGGTCTGCGCTGTTAGCGGCGCCGGATTCCGCTTCCAGCATCCATCGGGTGCTCAGGGTATAACGGATGCGGACGGTATTGATGGATTGCAGGATACCGGCACCATAACTGACATACAGGCGTGGCGACAGGTATTTGCCGATGAACAGCGATGGAGCGCTGGTGCCGATGCCAGTGGATACGTTCTGGATACTGACATCGGACAAGCCGATCTGGTTGCCCACCTGCTGCGCGATGAACTCGCCGCCGGAGTATGCAAGTGCTTCTCCGGTATCGGTACTGGGTTGCCCCAACAATGGCGATTGGCTCGGTGTGGCCGGCAACTGTCCGGTGAGCAGGTACGACAGCAACGAAGACTGTGGTAACGGCGGGCTGGAAAACAGCGACACACTGGGATCGCGCAAGGTGCCGCGCACCACCACTCCCACCTGTTGTTCGCTCTGCCCAGGCAGTACCGTCTCCGGATGCGCCGGTTTGCGGATAGCGCGGATATCCAGTGCCGGATTCGAGATCGGGCCACCGTTGAACATCAGGCGACCGCGATCGATGCCGAGCTTCTGACCGTATACCGTGTACAGACCATCCACGATTTGCAATTCCCCGCTGCCAGTAGTGAAGTGCCCGGGTTCATCCACCATCGTTACGCTGCCGGTGATGCGGCCGGATAAGCCGAAGCCCTGGATATCCACCTTGTCGCCCATGCTGGCATTTACTTTGGCATGGATCCGCCAGCGGTCTTCCCGTGCGACTTCATTCTGCCCCACGATCACCTGATCGGTTGAAACCTGTGCCGTGTTGCTCAGGTTGCGTGGGTGCAGTTTTGCGTAGGGGATGTTGATGTCGCCATCGAGCGTGATGTCACGATCGTCGAGTTTGAAGTCGAGGGTTGGCGAGATATCTACCTGGGCTTCGGGAATATCTGCGGTACGAAAATCCTTGCCACTCAAGTGACCCTGTGCGTGCCATATCCCGTCCTGTTTCTGTGCCGTGCTGTTCCAATCCAGACTGCCGTCCCCGGAGTGTGCGGTCCCGTTCAGCGCGAGATGCTCACCGTTACCTTGCAGGTCGAGCACCACGCCGGAGATGTTGAGGCCCAGTCGCGGGACCCTGATGCTGCCGTCGGTCAGTGACGCAGTACCGTTGAAGGTCGGGTTGCTTGCAGTGCCAGCCAATGCCAGATCGATGTCGAGCTTGCCCTCGAAGCCGCTCACGTCCGGTACCAATGCCGGGATCAAGGCGAAATCGTGCAGTTCCCCGTGGATGTGGCCACTCAGGGCCGGGGTATTGCCGTGAGCGATATGGGTATCCACATTCAGAAAACCGCCATCACTCAACGACCAGTTCAGGCTACCGTCGGTATGCGTCGCATCGATGTGGAGATGCGCATCGCCATGGTTGTAATCAAGCAGCGCCACCCGCTGATGACGGATAATATTGTGGATGCTGCCCGGTGACAGGGTCGCGGTGAGATCGATGAGATGTTGCTGCTGATTGCCGCTGGCCAGCAACGTGCCCGCGAAGCTGCCTGTATATTCCAATCCCGGTGGCAACAAGGCTTGCAGGTCATGCAGCGGAATCGCATCCAGGTTCACCTGCGTTCGCCAGTTCTGCGTTTGCCACGCTACGGTTCCGCAGGCGTGTGCTGCAGCCTGGGTGACGCAACTTTGTGGCAACGAGAAACCGTTTGCCCCGATGCGCGGTTGCCAGGGGGCTTCGGCTTGCCAGATCCCCGCCCCGGTGGGCTCGAGTGTCACAGTTTTCAGATCGCCTTGCCAGGTATCGTTCGCGAAGTTTCCCTCGCCGCTGAATGTGGCTTTGCCCAATGATGAATCGAGTCTGAGTTGCAGGCTGTGTGCAGCCAGTGAACCGTTGGCGTGTGCTGTGATTTCCGTGATGCTTGCATCGCCGATGACGATGCCGCTGGCCTTGAATGTGGCATCACCGGTCTGGGTGGCATTGCTCATTGCGACCCCGGCATCCAGCGCCGCGATGGCATAGTCCTGATAATGCAGATCGGCTGCATGCAATCCGAAACGGGCTACAGGATTCTCGCCATCCAGTTCCAGGCTGCCGCGACTATCCAGAGTACCGCTCAGCCCGGGCCACAACATATCCAGTTCGGGTGCATTCACATTCCAGTCGAAGTGGGCCTTGCGCCCCAGATGACCGCCGAACTGGATGTGGTTTTTCGCGATCTGTGCTTCGACATCCTTGAACACCCATTTACCAGGTATGCATTGCACACTGCCGCTTGCTGAAATCGGTGCGGTGCGCAAGGTCCCCTGCAGGGATCTCAGGATCAGCGAACAGCGCGGGCTGGTTCCTTGTCGGCCACTGAGCTGAGCCTTGAAACCGATATCACCGGGATAGACCGGGAACAGTATTCCGGGGTCAAGGTGTTGGCCGGTCAGTGTGGCGCGCCAGGTGTGCGGCGCACCGTGTTGGTAATCGCCTTGCAAGTGCAGATTCCCACCGAAGCCGTTGATTGCAAGTTGCTCGATCACCGTGTGGCGGGTATCGCCGCGGGCCAGCAAGTGCCAATCAAAACCGGGTAACGGCCGTGGCAATGAAGCCAGAGTCAGGTGAAAAGCGTGTGCTGTAGCCGTGAGTTGCCAGTCGTGGGTCGCTGCACTCATGTCGACATCGCCTTGTGCAGTGAAGCTGCCGCCTTGTGACAACTTGCCATCCAGAGTCAGCGTGATGTGCCGGGCCTTGCTTTGTATCCGCAGTTTGCCCGCTGGTGATTCCAGCCACGTCTTGCCGGTGAGTGGCAGGCTCAAGGCTTGCCACTCGCCTTGCAGATACGGCGCTGGTCCTGCACCATCCAGATCGACCGTGCCGTTGAGCTGGAACCGGGTATGTGTTGCAGTCCGCGTCAGTGCCAACTGCCGGACGTCCAGCTTCGAATCCTGATAACGGAAGCTGAAATTTCCGTTCCAGTCGCCGGTCTCTGGTTCGCGTGCAGCAAGGGTGCCATCGAAGACGGTGGCCGTGGGATTTCCAGAAAAGTGTGCTGTGCCCTCCGCCGTGATATCCGGGAGCCCCTTGGCAAGATCCTGCATCCGCAGCTGTGCCAATTCGAGTTTGCCCTGCCAGGTGGGTGAACTGAACAGATCGTGCAGTTCGGCATCGAGGTGCAGACGGACAGGAGTCTGCAATGTCATATCGAATCTCATCTGCTGATCATCGCCCTTGATGCTGGCATTGCCGCTGACAGGGCTCTGCTGAGGCAGCGTCAGTCTCCAGTCGAGTGCCGCATCGAGACGATCGCCGCTGCTGAATTCCCAGGCGCCATGCCCTTGCGCGCGGACCTGTTCGCCAGCGATGGTCAGCACGGGTATTCGCCAACTGCGATTGTCGAAGTGCGCCACGGCTGTGACACTCGCGATCTGCAACGGTTCAGATAATTGCGGAGCGTTGATCTGCAGGTGGCTGACCGCAAACCGGTTGATGACCAATACCAGTGGCAGGTGCGGCGGGACGGGTTTGATGAGACGCCAGGGTGTCTTGCTGTCCGATCGGATGACCGTGACGTCAACGCCATCTGCTTCCAGTGCGGTGATGTTGAGACGGTTCGCGAGCAGACCCAAAGGCAGCCAATCCAGCGTGACACGCTGGATATGGGCATCGAAGCTGGCGGTTTTGATGTGCACGTCATGCAACGTGATGGGACCGGCGAGGGTGCCGTCTGCAGCCCCGATCTGCAGGCTGCCGTCGCTGTGGCTCTGGATCGCCGCCAGGGTCCAGCGTAATGCGAATCCGGTGTGCAACAGGATAGTAGCGGCACCGATCAGACCGACGATCAGTACTACGACAGCGATGAGTGCGATACGGCGCTTCATAGATCCGGACCGATACTGATATGGATCAGGACCCGATCCAGGTCCGGGCGTTTGATCGGATGCGCGAGATCGAAGCGCACCATGCCGACGGGAGTGCGCCAGCGCAGTCCCACGCCGACACCTTTCTCCAGCGAACTCTGGAAACTGTTGGTCACGTTGCCCGCATCCACGAATGCGGCGACGCCAAACACCGGGCCGAGACGGTGATCCACTTCCATGCTGCCCACCAGCAGATCCTTGCCGCCGATGACGTTGCCGCTGCTGTCAAGCGGACCGATGCTGTTGTACTTGTAGCCACGCACGGTCTGGCCGCCGCCGGTATAGAAACGTTGCGACAATGGCAAGTCGCTGAAATTGTTGACCGCGGTTGCACCTATCTCGCCGCGTAGCAGCAGGCGAGTCGTCTCGCTGAACGAGACGATGAATTTGCTCGACAAGCGCAGTTGCAGAAAACTGATATCCGAACCGAGGTCGTGACTGGAACCGCGGATATCCAGTGAAGCGTGGTAGCCATGAGTCGGGTAGACCGGATTATCGCTGACAGTACGGCTGAACGTGAGCCCCGGTACCAGCAGCGTGGTGATGGTAGTGCCGGTGCTGAGTATGCTGCGATCATGTTCCAGGTTCAGATACTGGTTCTCGCTCCATGCGCCCAACACGGTATTGCGATTGACGCCCAGGGTGGTGGAGTAGGCGATGCCGCTGCCGAGTACCTGACGGGTGCCACCGAGACTGTAGCGGAGTTGCTGCCAGGATGGATTTGAAAGTGGGACCAGATAGTTGATCTGTGCAGTCTCCACGACGTGTGAATATTCGAGTTGCGTGGCGAAGCGATGTCCGAGTCCATTCAGGCGCCGATTCTCCCAGACCAGTGTGGCGCGCGGCCCGGTATCGGTACCGTAACCGAGACCGAGACTGTACCGGTTGCGTTTACGCGGCGTCAGCGTGATCTGGATCGGTATCTGGCGGTCGGCATCGGCCTGTTTGCGCAGGATATGCACATCCACAGATGCAAAATAATCGGAATCGCCGAGCGCATACTGCAGGTTCAGTAACCGGCTCGCATCGTAGGGATCGCCAGGTTTGAACGTCACATACCGGTTCAGGAACGAGGTCTGCATGAAATTCTGGACGAAGGTTACCTCGCCAAAGTAATAACGCAGGCCGGTATCGAAGTGCAGTTCGATGTCGGCCCAGTGATGCGGTGGATCCACCTGCAGCACACTGTCGGTGAAACGCGCATCTATGTAACCTTGATGCGCAGCCAGATCCTGAAGCCGTTGCTTTATGTTTTCGTAGACAGGCTGGTTGAGTTGGTCACCGGGTTTGAGCGGCAGCTTGTCCAGATAATTCCTGAATACAGCGTCATTCTTGCCGGCACCACTGAGCTGGATGTCCACCTTGCGTATCTGCACCGGCGTACCAGGCGTAACGACATATTTTGCATGCCAGCCAGTCGCGGTCTCGGTCAGATCGCTGACGACCCTGGTGTCGTAATAACCATACGGTTCGAGCGCATTACGGATCTCCTCCGGGGCGCGGGCATTGAGCCGGTCCACCAGACTCTGGGTGAGCGTGGCGCTGTCATGGTAAGTCTCGATACTCAGATAAGCACGCGCGTTCTTGAGCAGGTCACCGGAGATACCCTGTATCTCCACGACGACGTGTGGATTATCTGCTGCGAGTGCGTTGCCGGTGCTCAGTGCCAGCAGGACACACAATGCGCGTAACGAATGCCGATAATGACGCCAGCTCATGATGACTGTGCCGGATCCGTCGGTGACGCGGTGAATCCGAATACCTTGGCGTAGAACGCAAGCTCCGCTTCCAGTGCGCGACGCAGGCTGTCGGCACGGCGGAAACCGTGACCTTCATCCGGGAAAGTCAGGTAGGTCACACTCTGGCCGCGGCCACGCAAGGCGTTGACCATGCGTTCGGTCTGATCCGGTGGCACCACGCGATCGCGCAATCCCTGGAAGAAGATCACCGGGCAGTTGATCCGCTCCGCGGCATACAGCGGCGAGCGTTCGCGATATACGGTCTCGGCTTCAGGCCAGGGGCCGAGCAGGCGATCGCCATAACGGGCTTCGAATTTGTGGGTATCGGTCATGGCGCTCGCCAGTTCGCTGATGCCGTAATACACGGCACCGGCCCGGAAATAATCATGGAACGCGAGTGCGGACAGGACCGTGTACCCACCCGCACTGCTGCCGCTGATGGCGGTGCGTTCCGGATCTATCAGACCCTGGGCGGCCAGATAACGCGCCGCACCGATGCAATCCTCCACATCCTTGATGCCCCACGCACCGTCCAGACTACGGCGGTAATCGCGCCCGAACCCACTGCTACCGCGATAGTTCACATCCACCACTGCGAACCCGCGACTGGTCCAGAACTGGATGCGCGGTTCGAGGCCATCGCCGTTCATCGCAGTCGGACCGCCGTGACATTTGACGATCAGTGGTGGTCGTTCAGTTGCAGGTATCCGGAAACCTGCATTGCAGGGTGGGTAATACCAGGCATGGACGAGCTCGCCATCTGATGCCGGGAAGCGGATCGCCTGCGCGACACTGATATAAGCGGCATCGAGTTCCAGTCCGGTGCTGCGGCGCAACGCCTGTTGTGTGGCAAGGCCGGCATAGACTGTGGCGGGCGTGTGCGGGCCGCTCGCCAGCATCGCGACCACATCGCCATCCACCTGCAGGTGATCGATCTGCGTGAGTGGTGACGGTATCACCTGTGGTTCACCGGCATGGATCCGTATCAGTTCCGTACGACCTTGCACGCTCCGTACCGCCAACAGCGTACCAGTCGCATCGAAGCCGTAACGCGACATACCCAGATTCCATTGTGCCAGTCCGTAATCCGCGGTATCGGCTGTCACCGCGTCGATCCCCGCTCCGGTGACCTTGTATATATTCCACCAGCCGTCACGGTCGGATAGAAAATGCAGTGTGCCGTCCGGCGCGAATTGGGGCTGGAACAGCGATTCGGTATCGCCACCCGCGAGGCGCTGTACAGTTTTGAGTGCTCCACTGGACGTGAGTTCCGCAAGCTGAAGTTCGCAACCATCCCACGGCATCTGTGGCTGGTTCCATTGCAACCAGGCAAGTCGTTTGGCTGCAGGGTCAAGCGCCGGCGAACTGTAAAAATCGTGGCCCTGGGCAAGCGTCGCTATCGTGCCGTCGCGTAACGAGACGGCGACCAATGAATTTTTCGGCGGCTCATCCGCGAGGTGCTGTTCGCGGATGCAGAGTAACCGGCCGTGTATCACATCGAAACACAGATCGCCGAAGCGTGAACCAGGCGCCTGAGTGAGCTGTTGTATCGCGCCATCCGCGAGCAGATAGATCTGCTGATCCGCGTCGTTGACGAAAGCGACACGCTCTGCATGGACTGCGTAGGCACCGCCACCGTACTCATGCACACGACTGCGCGCATTGAAGGGTTCCGGCAGCAGCAGTTGTGGTTCCTGTCCCGGTCTGCCGCGCAGCAGGACACTGCGCCCCTGTTCCGAAGGCCGGCTCTCGATCCAGTAGATCCACCCATCGCAGGCGCGCGGTTGCATCAGGCGCAGACTGTTGCCAGAGGCAAGCTCCGCGCTGATCGGCGAATGCCAACTACCGCAAGACGCGCTGCGCACTTCAGTCACGCTGTCACCTCGATCATGAAATGCCGTGTCTCCAGGGTTGTGCCGGCAGGGGTGAAACGGCGTTCGGTGAAATCGAGTCCCGCATCGCCCAGCAGTATCGCGGTGGAGCAACGCGTTCCATAACGCGGATCGGTCACGAATGGCGCCGAGATTTTGCGTTCCAGTTCCATACCGATGCCGGTGTCCGGCAACTCGTCGGTCTCCGCCGGCGTACGATCCGAGAGCAGCCGCAACAGTGCATCGCTGCCGGGATGATTAGTTTCCAGCAACAATTGCAAGCGTGCGGCGCTGCGCGTGACTTTCGGCCAGGGGGTATCCAGCAGATGATTGCTGAGACCGTGGACACCGGGTGCGACCGCTTGTGCGTCGGCACCGCGATTGGACACATACCAGAGCGTGTCGCGATCACCCGTCAACAGGCTGAAGCCAGCATACTCGTCGCCTCGTGCCTGTACCTGCAAACAGTACTCCTGCGCTGTCATCTTGCTGCGCAGGAATTCGCTGACGAGTTCGCCGCGCGAATGGCGTCCGCTGACCGGGTTCAGGCCATCGCGGTAGTTCGTCACCACGGCAAATCGACCGCCCGCGGTCACCCCGAGCCAGGTGCCGCCGGCCTGCAGGTCACGGCCCGCCAGTATCTGTGGTGCGTCGTCCCAGAAACCCGCTGCAGCTGCCGGCCGCGCATGCAATTCGTCGCGGTTACCGGCGAATACCAGCGGAAGATCGGGGTGGGCTTTCCAGGCGAAGACGAGCAGGCACATGCGGTCATTATATAGAGGTCGCTGGAGGTTCCTTGCGTGCAGCGGGCCGCCGTGTATTGAGGGCGAGTAGCGTCAATGCGATGAATACCAGCAGCATGCCGGCAGCTTCGACCAGCCCCGGACGTTCACCCAGCTGGAGCCAACCTGCCAGCACGCCCACGATCGGGATCGCGAGTGCGTTCATTCCACTGACGCTGGCTGGCAAACGGTTGACGATGAATAACCACAGGAACCACGCCAGCGCATTGCCCGGTCCGATGTTGTACAGCAATGCTGCGATAAATGTTCCGGTCCAATGGATCGGGTGTGACGGTACCAACAGGGCGATCACGATCAGGATCACGGAGCCGAACAGCATCTGCCAGCCGGTGAGCGCCAGCAGTTGCCAGGCGTCATCCACCGGGATGGTCTTCGCGACCAATACCGACAATGCCCACATGAATCCCGCACCCAGTGCCAGCAGGCTGCTGATTAGTTCCGGCCGCTGCTGCCAAGGCGCGATGATCAGTAACAGTCCTGCGAACGCCAATATCAATGCCGGCAGCTGGCTGCGTCGGAACCGTTCACGCAACACCCACGGTGCGAGCAGCGCGACCCAGAACGGCATGGTATAGACCAGAACCGAACTCTTGCCGGCCGCGCCGTGCACCAGCGCAATGTTCACCAGCGCCAGGAAACAGGTCGTCTGCAGAAACCCCAGCAGCAAGGTAGTGCGAATCCGGTGCAGACGCAGTGCACGGCGCCGGAACAATATGACCGGCAACAACAGCAGCAGTGCGGCGAAGAAGGTACGTATCGCAGCAAAATCGAATGGTGCCGCATACTGCAATGCGACTTTCATGACTACCCAGTTATAACCCCAGATCAACACCAACGCACCCAACGCCGAAAACGCGGGGCCATCCATGTGATGCGATTGCGGCATGCGCTGGCTCATGCCGGAGACGTCGCCCCGGCTGCATCGAGTGCGGCAGCGGTGTAAGGCTCACCGGCTTGCACGAACCAATCGCGCAGCAATCGGTACGAGATGCTCTGCCGAGTCGGCAACGAAAGACGGCCATGAGCGATTTCCACGAGGATCTCGGCACGCGAGAACCAGCGCGCGCTTAGCAACTCCCCATCGTTACAATGGATGTCGCTGTTTGATGCTTCAGCCTGGAAACCCAGCATCAGCGAGGCCGGATACGGCCACGGCTGTGAATGCTGGTAGCGCAAGGTGCTGACCCGGATGTTGGTCTCTTCGAACACTTCGCGGCGAACGGCGGATTCCAGGTCCTCACCAGGCTCGACGAACCCGGCGATGGTGGAATAACGGCTCGCATCCCAACTCGACTGGTTTCCCAGCAGGCAGCGCTCACCGTGACTCACCAGTACGATGATGGCGGGACTGATGCGCGGGTAGATAGTGTCATCGCAGTGGGAGCAATGCAGTTCCTGGCCTGCGTTGCGACTCTCGGTGGCGTTACCGCAATGACCGCAGAAACGATTATGCAGATGCCAATACACCATGGCGCGTGCATAACCGAGTAGCGCCAGCGCCTCATTGTCCATCACACCGAATTGCGGACGCAGATTGGTGAAGATCGCATCAGACGGCAGGCCGGCCGGTTGCGGCAAACCCAATGCGAAGCAGGGATGGCCCTGATACTGGCCGAGCAGTACCGCGCAGGATGCTCGCTCCAATAACGATTGTGCGGATGCGGATTGCATCAGCAGCGGCGTTGCCAGTCGATCCCGCCCGATCACGACGTTCTGCTCACCGCACACCGGCACGAAGCAGGTCTCCGGTGCATGCAATGCAGTGTTCAGCCAGGCGGTGTCTTTGCGCTGCTGCGTCAGACGATCCAGATTTGGGTTGGAAAACACAAAAGGGATGGAATCATGGTTGGACATGACGAAGACGCGTGTGGCTTGCAAGGCATGCGATTATCCCATACCGCAGATAATCACATCAGGCTGGTTGGAAAGTATTTCCCAGCAAGGGTGTCAGCAGGCGTGCGAGTTTGGTGGATTCGGCACTGTAATACGGCCGTGCCGGCAACTTGCCCCACACCGGCGCCGGCCAGGCGGGGTCGCGCGTGTAACGGACGATATGATGGACGTGGAGTTGCGGGACCTGGTTGCCGAGTGCGGCGATGTTGAGTTTGTCGGGCGTGAAGATCTGGGTGAGCGCACGGGACAGCAGTGTGGATTCATTCAAGAGTTGGATACGGTCGGCATCGTCGAGTTCATGAAGCTCGCGGATCTGATCGCGTTGCGGGACCAGGATGAACCAGGGGTAATTGCTGTCGTTCATGAGCAGCAAGAGCGAGAGCGGGAAATGCCCGAGGTTGAAGGTATCGGCCGCGAGTTGGGGATGAAGGGTGAACATGACGGTTGTTTAGCCGGAGATTTTCAAAGTCGATATGATATTCCAGATTCCGATATTCCGTGCGGGACTGCCGAGGACGGCGGGAATGCAGGTCTTGCAGGAGCAAAAACCGGCCAAGCTGGAATCCATTCTTACTCCTTCTCCCTTGGTGGGAGAAGGTCGGGATGAGGGCGTATGTAAAGCCGTTCGCTCTGAGCGTAGATGCGAAGCATCGAAGTCGAAGAGCGCTTGATCTCCCTCTCCCTCCGGGAGAGGGCTGGGGTGAGGGGGCCAATTACTGTTGCATTCAAATATGCGGCTTCCGCCGCGCGAATTGGTGCGAATCTCTGCACCAATCCACGCGGCGAAGCCGCTCCAGATTTCCTTCACTCCAAACTTTCAGGCGTCATTCAAGATAGTTGCGGATGATCTTCCAGCCGACATAAACACCGGCAATCGAACCGATGCTGGATAACACCCAGGCGGTACCGATGCCGATCCGCATGCCGATAGCCCAGCCGATGGCACCGAGGATACCGGTAGTCAGCAGATAGATGATCTTGTTCATTGATACCGACAGGTCTGTTATTCGGGGCAGTGTTTCAATCTCTGACAAACGCCCAATGCCAGGGTTCATAGACGATGCCGTGCGGATTGCCGCGCGGATACGAAAGCCGAAAATGGAAGCCGGCAGCATTACGTGTTAACCAGGCGAATGACTCGGTTGCTTCAAATGCTTCTTCGAGTGGCGGCATACCGGGCACGGTCAGATCCACCGCGCGGCCAGTGTGGTGCTCGCTGTAACCGGGGGCAGCCATCACTTTCAAAATCGAACCGATGTTTTCACCTTTTGCAAGTTTGCGCGCGATCAGTTCGCGCTGATAATCCACGCTGCGGAATGCCGAAACCAGCAACAACGTGATCCCGTCATGTGCTGCACCCTGCCGCATCGTCTGCCAGGCGTCTGCTGCAGCTGGAGTCAATTGACGCATGCGTTGATTGATGTCCAGTCCGATATCGGTCAGTTCCGTGACTTCTTCACACAGCGGCAGACCACGTGTCACCGCGTAATCCGCAGGGATGCCGAGCTCGCTGTGGATGTCGGCGATACGGGTCGCGTAATTCTTGTCGGCAGGGTGCAATACAGAGTGCATGCTGCTCATGGTTTCTGGTAAGTGCCGATGAGCGTGGCTTGGGCGAGCACGTGTCCATGCATCGCGGCTTCGAGTTGTTCCTTGCCGGGATCATGCAGATCCGGCAGCACGGTATCGAGTGCATATAACTTGTGGAAATACCGGTGCCGTCCGGTGGGTGGGCAGGGACCGCCGTAATCGCTGCGCTTCCAGTCGTTCATGCCGCTGCGTATTCCGGCCGGCAACTGCTTGGATGCGCCCTCAACCAGTGCATGCACGTCAGGCGGGATGTCATACAACACCCAATGTACCCAAGTCATCTGCGGTGCAGCAGGATCGGGCGCATCAGGGTCGTCGATGATGAGCGCAAAACTTCTGGTGCCATCCGGTGCACCTGACCATTGCAGGGGTGGCGAGATATCCTTGCCGCTGCAAGTGAAGCGCGCCGGCATCGCAGCATTGTTCTGGTAGGCAGAAGAGTGCAACTGCAACGAACCATTCATGGCGCTGACCTCCATGACTGCAAACAGGATGCTGCCGAGCAGCAGGTTGGCGATGATGGATCGCATCCTGGGGAGCTTGTCACGATCACTGCCATGGTTCCGCATGATGCAGGCGCTCCCTTAACGCAGCTTCGCTGCATTCTGCAAGTTCCTGTTGGGCATCGTGCAAAGTCTCGGATTGCATCCCGCAACAGCGCAATTCTTTGCCATTGCGGCGCGAGAAGATCAACTGCACTGCACCGAAGGAGCCGAACGCAGCGGCAGCTTCCCATGTCTGACCTTCGCTGTCAGTGAACGTACGCATGCCAACAGTATAAACCCGCCAGATTTACAGGGTATTGCCTTATTTCAGAAATAACATCTTCTTCCAGATCTGATGCCCGGTCAGTGCATGTAACACCACCGCGCCGACATGCAGTACCAGATAGACCGGGATCCAGACGCCAGCAGTGGCGTGTATCTCCTTCAACAGATGCAACCAGCCGGTGGTGCGTACCCCGGGGGTGATAGCGAGACTCATGATGACGCCGGAAGTACCCTGCCAGGTGAACAGCAGTAACGCCAGGCTCAATACTGCAGCGTTCAGACCTTGATGTGAGACTGGCATTGGAACCCGGAACCGTAACAAGGTACGCAGGTCCTGGATCACGAACGCGAAACGTGCGCGGGTGTATGGCACCCAGGCATTGAAACGTAATGCACGAGGACCGAAAAAGCCGTAGCCGAGACGGGCCACGAGAAATGCAGTGAAACTCAGCCCGATCCACATGTGAAAGGTATAGCCGGAATGATCTGCATGATGATAATCATGTGCGCCGTCGCCCAGCCACCACGCCCAGGTGCCGAAGACCGCAAGACCCAGATGCAGGATCCGCGTAGTGAGATCAAGTTTCGCAGGCTGGAGAGTATCCATATCCGAATGATCCGGTGGTATGCAATCGGTACGATGATACGGCGTAAAGCGGCGGGAACACCCTGATCCAGATCAAGACCGCGGATTAATTTCCGTTAATCCGCGGTCATCCCGACACCCGTCTGACGGATATTACCAAAAACATCTGCCATGGAATTATTTTCCGGCGGGGCCGTGATGTTCGAACCACTTCATGCCACGCAACACGATAAGCGCGATGACCGTGGTACCGATGGCAACGATCAGTTGTCCCAGTGCCACCGTGACGCCGACCGCAGCTGAAAGCCAGATAGTGGCCGCAGTGGTGAGGCCGCCCACTTTGCTGCCGTCAGCATGTCCCTTGAAGATGGTACCGGCACCGAGAAAGCTCACGCCCGTGACGATCGCGGCGGCAACACGCAGCGGATCGATCACGACAGTGGGGCCGAGATGCAGGAAATTATCCGCGGTCGCGGCCACTGCCATGAACAGGCAGGCAGCACCCGCTACCAGCGTATGGGTGCGGAATCCCGCCGGCTTGTTGGCGAGCTCACGCTCGAACCCGATCAAGCCGCCCAGGAACATGGCCAGGACGACCTGGACGATGATGACGAGCTGCAATAGCAAATCGTGATCGAACAGCATGTTCAGGCTCGGCTCGGGCCGCGCAGCAGGCGTGCCGGCAAGCGCAGCACTGCGCCAAGAGATTCAAACACCGCATCCACGGTGATGCCGATGAGTTTGAATGGCAGCAGTATCAACCAGACCAGCGGATACAGGATCAGTGCCAGCAGGGCCAGTGGCCAACACAGGATTAGCAGGATCAACCAGAGCATGAATTTCATGAACATGGGCTATGTCTTCAGATCCAGTGATATGACTGACATCCAGTATGAAAGCCTGGGGTACTTGCTGCAAGCATCCAGCCCCGGGCCATCGGCACTGGCTGTTAGAATGGTGCGATGGATGTCACCTCCCTCATCGATCCCCTGAATGCCGCGCAACGTGAAGCAGTCACGGCTACTGCCGGGCCGGTGCTGGTACTGGCGGGGGCCGGCAGCGGCAAGACCCGGGTACTGGTGCACCGCATCGCCTGGCTGATCCAGGTGGAAAAGGTCTCGCCGTTCGGCATCCTCGCCGTCACCTTCACCAACAAGGCCGCCGGCGAGATGCGTGGACGGATCGAGCAGTTGCTCGGGCAACCGGCCGGTGCGATGTGGGTCGGCACGTTCCACGGTCTCGCGCATCGTCTGTTGCGGCAACACTGGCGCGAAGCCGGTCTGCCGCAGACTTTCCAGATCCTCGATTCCGAGGATCAGTACCGGCTGATCCGCCGCACGCTCAAGAATCTCGATCTGGACGAATCACGGCATCCGCCCCGGCAAGCGCAATGGTTCATCAACTCGCGCAAGGATGAAGGCTTGCGGGCGCGGCATCTGCAGACCAGTGACGATCCGTTCCTGCACACCATGCAGCGCGTCTATCGGGCTTACGAAGAAGCCTGCGAGCGCGGTGGCCTGGTGGATTTTGCGGAACTGCTGTTGCGCGCACTGGAAGTGTGGCGTAACAACGCCGAGCTGCTCACGCATTACCGGCTGCGCTTCCGTCACATCCTGGTGGACGAGTTCCAGGATACCAACGCGATCCAGTATGCCTGGGTACGACTGCTGGCGGGCGATAACGGCAAGCCGTTCGTGGTCGGCGATGACGATCAATCCATCTACGGCTGGCGCGGCGCCAAGGTCGAAAACATCCTGCGTTTCGAGAAGGATTTTCCGGGCACGCATATCGTGCGACTGGAGCAGAATTACCGTTCCACCGGCAACATCCTCAAGGCCGCCAATGCGCTGATCGCCAACAACAGCACGCGCATGGGCAAGAATCTGTGGACTGAAGGCCGCGAGGGTGCACCGATCCGGGTATATGCCGCCTACAACGAACAGGATGAAGCACAGTTTGTCATCGAACGCATCCGGCAGTGGCAGGAACATGGCGGCAGCCGCAGCGATGTCGCGGTACTGTATCGCTCCAACGCCCAGTCACGCGTGTTTGAGGAACTGTTGCTGGCGGCGCGCATGCCGTATCGCGTCTATGGCGGATTGCGCTTCTTCGAACGGGCCGAGATCAAGGATGCACTGGCCTATCTGCGCTTGCTCGAAAATCGTGACGACGATGCGTCATTTGAACGCATCATCAATCTGCCCACCCGCGGCATCGGTACCCGCAGTATCGAGTTGTTGCGCGAGATCGCCAAACGCGAAAGCAGCTCGTTGTGGCGGGCGATCGCGACGTTAGCCAATGATGGACAGACACCGGCGCGGGTGACGACCGTGTTCAACAGTTTCGTCAAGCTCATCGACGAGATGGATATGGCGGTGCGTGGCTTGCAGCTCTTCGAACAGGTGGATCACGTCATCCACACCAGCCGTTTGGTCGAACATTACAAAGCCGAGAAAGGCGAGCGCGGTGAAGCGCGGGTCGAGAACCTCGAAGAACTGGTGAGTGCGGCACGCAGTTTCCAGCCCGAGAGTCTGGAAGGCATGACGCCGTTGTCGGTATTTCTTGCTCACGCGGCGCTCGAAGCCGGCGAAGGTCAGGCCCAGCAATGGGAAGACTGTGTGCAATTGATGACGCTGCATTCCGCCAAGGGACTGGAGTTCCCGCTGGTGTTCATGTGCGGCATGGAAGATGGTTTGTTCCCACACGAACGTTCCAGCGACGATCTTGAAGGGCTCGAGGAAGAACGGCGCTTGTGTTACGTCGGCATGACGCGCGCCAAACAGGAACTGTATCTGAGTTATGCCGAGAGCCGTCGTCTGCACGGCGTCGAGAATTACGGCGTACCGTCACGGTTTCTGCGTGAATTGCCGCCGGAAGTGGTGGAAGAAGTACGTCCCCGGGTGCAGGTCAGCCGCCCGTTTACAAGTCACGCACAACCGGCGCTTGCCTCTGCGCGGGCTGCCGGTGGGCTGGCACTCGGCCAGCGGGTGCAACATCCAAGTTTCGGTGAAGGCGTAGTCCTGGATTGCGAAGGTGCCGGGCCACACGCACGGGTGCAGGTGAATTTCAAATCCGCGGGTTCGAAATGGCTTGTGGTAGGCTACGCCAACCTCACACCTCTATAGCGATACTGTGCATTCAACCTTGCTGCACCGCCTGCTGTTGCCGACGGTGATTTCTCTGACAATCCTCTGGGTGCCTGCCGTACCGGCAGCACCTCCCGATGCGGGCGAGAGCGAATTCATCGGACAGACTGTTGCCCTGTTCACCAATGAGGGTACAGGCAATGCGAATAACCCCTACTACGACACCAACAGCAGTCACACCAATTACGCGTTCACTGCCGGTCTCGGACTCGGGTTGGGCAATGATTTCGAAGCCGGTTTCAGTGTCGGCTATGGGCGGTTGAGCACCAGCGAATGCGGCCTGCTGGGTTGCAACACGGGCTCTGTCAGCGACCGTCAATGGAGTGTGTTTGTACGCCACAACTTTGTGGCCGGCTCAGATGGTAACAATTACGCATTCAGTGGTTTTGAATTCAGCGCCGTATATCCGGATGCCGGATTTGGGCGCATCACCATGCTGCGACCCTATGTCGGTTACCGGTTCGGATTGCCCCAGGATTGGGCCCTGGAGCTGGCGGTGGGTGGCGCTCAGGTCGTATCCGGCACAGCCGCCATTTCCAGCGGGTACGAAGTGCGCCTTGGCCTGGCGATTCCGCTGTGACCGTTTCAGGGATACGCTGACCAAGAATCTGGAGAGATAAACATGAGCAAAAACAAACGCGACCTGACTCCGCGCCGTACCTTGAGCGACAATGCCCTGAGTCGGGAATCCTGGAAGATATTCCAGATGATGGCGGAATTCGTCGAGGGTTTCGAACGACTCGGATCCATCCGGCCGTCGGTGAGCGTGTTTGGTTCGGCGCGCACGCCGCCGGAACATCCCTATTACAAGTTGGCGGAACAGATTGGACGTGCGCTATCCGACGCAGGGTTCTCGGTGGTCTCCGGTGGCGGACCGGGCATCATGGAAGCGACGAACAAGGGCGCGTATGCCGGCAAGTCGCCCAGCATCGGCCTCAATATCCAGTTGCCGCACGAACAGTACAACAACGCCTATCAGGATATCTCGCTCAGCTTCCGCCATTTCTTCATACGCAAAGTCATGTTCGTGAAATATGCTTCGGCATACGTAGTATTGCCGGGCGGCTTCGGCACGCTGGATGAATTGAGCGAGATACTCACGCTGATCCAGACACGCAAATCGCGCGCCATACCGGTGATCCTGGTCGGATCCACATTCTGGAGTGGCTTGTTGGACTGGTTGCGTGCCCGGCTGGTAGAAGATGGCATGATCGACGCTGCCGACCTCGATCTTGTCCTGCTCGCCGATCAGCCACAGCAGGTAGTGGACATGATCTTCGAGCATTATGGTCCACGCGGTTTCGAACTGTCGGCAGAAGAACGGGATCTGATGATCGAGCTCTGAACGCTGGCACGTCACTTGGCAATCTGCCGGTCGTGCTCCTGCATCTCCGGGATTTCCGCCTTTCAAGCTTCACTTCCTGTTTCGCTTGAAAGCCCAGGTCATACATCCCTGTATTCCCGCTCGCTGCTTTCGCAGCTTGCCCCTGGCGGTCTCCCGGAGATTGCTCCTGCATCTCCGGGATTTCCGCCATCCCTGGCGGTCATTGCGAGGAACGCAGTGACGAAGCAATCTCGTGCATCGTGGGAAGGGATTGCTTCGCCACGCTCGCAATGACGGGGACGTTGCGAGGAACGCAGTGACGTAGCAATCTCGTGCACCATGAGAAGGGATTGCTTCGCTATGCTCGCAATGACGGGGACGTTTCGTGGTCAGTTCTCGGGTTTACCGACGTCCAGGTCATCAAGTTCGTGTGAGTAATCCGTCTCAAGTATGCGTTGTGCAGCCTTGGCGTCGCTGCGCGCGACGCGCAACTTGATACCACCAAGTGCGATCGAATACAGCCAGTCCATCTGCACCATCTGGTCGTCGAACAGCCTGGCTTCGATGCCTTCCGCTGCCAGTCGGCCGAGCGCGATATGCGCATCGAGGCTCTGGTCGTAAGTGGCGATAGTCACGAATTCGTCCATATCGGGTCGCAGGTCCAGGTCGGGGCAAGGGAATTCCGCATCGGTGTCAGCAGCCGCCAGTCGCAAGCTGCACTCACGACACCAGCTTCCGAACCGGATCAGGGAAACCGAGAAACGAACAAAGCTGGCGGCGATCATCCAGACGCCCATCCTGCGGGCAGGCCGCGCGAGCGGCGTTGCCTTGATTAAAGCACAAAACCGGGCATGCCGTACCGCGCTGCTCCGGAAGTCGACTGTCACAGGCCGGAGCGGCCCGGCATTTCCTCAATCGCTTCCAGGAGATTGAAAAATGGAGCGGCCCGCAAACAGGGGTTGCGGGTTTCAAGTCGGCTCAGGACAGGATGGCTTTTTGCGATCGGTCAAGCCGGGTCCACCGGCGTATTGCCGCCAATGAATTCGGCTTTGGCCTGTGCCAACCGGTAGCGGTGTTCCGCGCGCCAGCGGCGCCAGTTAAACAAGGCAACCGTAGCGTAGACCAGACGGAACAATTGCAGGCGTAACCAGACAGCGCGCGAATCGAACAGATCGCCAGCCAGCATCGAGATCACACCCTGTTCGATCTGCAGGATATTGCGCGGGTTCCGGAACAGGTGCTGCATCACCGGCGAGTTGAAGCGATAGATGAAGAACGAGAAACGTGCCATGCCCTTGCGCAGACGCTTCTGCAGCTTCTGTTGCAGGCGAACTTCCTGTGACGGATCTCGCAGTGCAGCATCTACCACGGCGACGGTCTGTTCGGCACCACTGGTGGCGAGATACACGCCCGAGGAGAACACGGGATCTAGAAACGCGAACGCATCCCCGATCAGCATCCAGCCAGGTCCGCCGATACTGCTCGAATCGTAGGAGTAATTGCCGGTGACGCGGACTTCATCGTCGATGAGTTCGGCATTGGTCATCCGTGCCCACAATGCCGGGTTGAGCCTGAGGGTCTCGAACAGGAATTCACGGCCGCGGCCGCGGCGCTGTTTGAGATAATCCGGACGACACACGGCACCCACGCTCATCACACCGTTCGGCAGCGGGATCATCCACATCCAGCCGTATTCGAAGTTGTAGATGCTGATGTTGCCGGCGTCGTTGCCGGAACGGTATTCCGCATTGCGGAAGTGTCCGAAGATCGCCGCGCTCTGATGTTGCGGGTTCTTGAGTCGGATCTTCTTCCTGCTGGCGAGAAATGCGTCGCGGCCGCTGGCATCCAGCAGATAACGGCACTGGACTTGATAGCTCTTGCCATCATCGGTACGCACCTCTGCATACGTTTCGCGTGCACCACGTTGCTCCACCGCGGTGACCTCGGCCCCCTCGCGCGCATCCACGCCGTTCTCGCGCGCATGTTCGAACAGCATCTGGTCGAAATCCTGGCGCCAGACCTGGAACGCGTGCGGCGGACTATTTCCTAATGCGTGTCCGAAGAGATAAGTGTTGTAGCCGAGCTCGCTATCGGCCTCGAAATCGGCGCCGGCCTTGTACACACCCATGGCGCGGATCTTCTCCAGTACACCGAGACGCTCGAAGATGGGCAGATTCATCGGCAACAGGGATTCGCCAATGTGGAAGCGAGGATGCCGGGCTTTTTCCAGTTGAATGACTTTATAGCCACGCCGCGTCAGCAGAGTAGCCGCGGTGCTGCCGCCGGGTCCGCCGCCGATCACCAGGACATCGCATTGATGATCATCCGCGATGCCGGTCTGCTCGCCATTCATGCCCGCCTCCCCATAATGCAGTTAGTGTCAGGTGTGATCGAAACGACGTGAGTCGTGCCAGCCGGTCCACGTTGCCGTGGCGGGCGCGCGGCCAGCAGCATACTGCATATCTCACGGGAATCGCTATCGAATGCCGGAATCGGTTACCGAAGGATTGAAATCCGGGCTGCCCGGGATAAAAAAGTCCCGACAGTGGAGACCACTGCCGGGACACAAGCCTTCATGGCTGGAGGTAATTGAGTGCTACTCACATAAGGGCGGTTGCATCCTTGCGTGTCCTTTGCCTCGCCCCGGTCCTTGTTACATCCTTGTCCCACCATTCCTTGGCAGTGCAGGCGAGTGTTACTCTGCCACCTGAGCGGTCCGGGCACAGTCAGGAGTCATGGACACGTTATGTAGTCTTTCACTTACAGGGCGCCTTTAAGAAACCGATCTCCTGCTTTCTGGCGGTGTTTTGACCATTGAGGGTCTTACCCTGCGCAGGACAGGCTGTCTGGGAGCAATGCAAGAATGTATCGAACCGGAAGTACAGATCTTGTATGGCACAAGAATCTGCCT
>DASSKW010000098.1:0-3567 GCA_035690065.1 Gammaproteobacteria bacterium | reverse complement strand
CACGGCCATCAAACCTGAAATCCGTATATTGCCCATTGGCATCCACATAATGCAGGAAAGTCTGCACCCAGAATTCGCCCTGGAATGGTTCCCGCCAATGCGCCACATCAGCGCCGCGATAGACCAGCATGTCGCCTGGCGCCAGCGCTATCGACTTGTCTTCGCCATCCGCTGCAACCCATATCGGCCAGAGCGCGGGCGCATTGAATCCCAGGGTGAGTGAGGTACTGATCTCACACGATGGGCGATCCAGGTGTTTCTGCAACTCCGCGCCCTTGCCATAGATGCGCAGATAGGAATAACACGGCAACAGGGACAACCCAGTCACCTGTTCGACTACCGGCTTCAATTGCAGCAACAGGGTTTCGCTGAACGCATCGGCATAACGCCCGACGGCTGAACCGAAATTCTTTTCAAACTCATAATAGTTCGGCCAATTCTGCTGCATGAGCGCATAGTTGGCAGCCAGAAAGGCGCTTTGCGGGCTGAGTACTGCAGGCGCGACCGTATAATTGCTGTGCTGAAACTGTTTCACCAGTGCGGCGATGCGTTGCGCATATTCCGATGTTTCAGTTTTTTCAGACGCTGTATTCATCTTGTAATGACCGATTTTGTTTTAACCGCGCCGCGCAATCACGCGACTGACCAGCGCAGCAGTCACTGGGTCCGTTAACTGCTTCGTATCGCCGGTCTCCAGTGCGTTGAGTACATCGCCAGCCAGTTGCTTGCCGAGTTCCACACCCATCTGATCGAAAGGATTTATGTTCCAGATGCAGGCCTGCACGAAAGTCTTGTGCTCATGCAAAGCCAATAACATGCCGAGTGTGCCCGCATCCAGCCTGTCCAGCAACAGCAGGCTACTGGGACGATTACCAGGGAAAGTCTTGTGTGGCACGAGTAACTCCAGTTGCGCACCGCTAACGCCCTGTGCGATCAGATCTTGCCGTGCCTCGATTGCATTGCGTCCTCGCATCAGAGCTTCGGCCTGAGCGAAGCAGTTGGCCAACAGCATGTCCTGCTGACTCTGACCGCCATCCCCCGCATCGACTACCGCGACAAACTCCACCGGTACAAATGGCGTACCCTGATGCAATAGCTGAAAGAAGGCATGCTGGGCATTGGTGCCGACATCGCCCCAGATCACGGGCGCGGTCGCTGACGCTAAGGCACTGCCGTCACGCTGTATCCCTTTCCCGTTACTTTCCATCTCCAGTTGTTGCAGATAACCCGGCAGCAACTGCAGGCTCTGCCGGTATGGGATCACGGCCCGGGATTGTGCGCCAAGAAAATTCGTGTACCAGACACCCAGTAATGCCTGTAATACCGGCATATTGGCGGCCAGTGGTGCCTCGCGGAAATGTCTGTCCATCCGGGCCGCACCAGCCAGAAGTTCGTCGAATACCTCGGGGCCGAGTGCAAGCGCGATCGGCAGACCCACTGACGACCACAACGAATAACGTCCACCGACCGATTCCTGGAACGCAAACACCCGTTCTGGTGCGATTCCGAACTCATGTGCGCGCTGCGGTGTGGCCGACACTGCCACGAATTGTTGTCTGACAGCAGCCTCACCGAGGGCCGCTTTCATCCAGTTGCGCACACTTTCTGCATTCGCCCGCGTCTCCTGAGTGGTGAAGGTCTTCGAAGTGACGATCACCAGAGTGTGCGCAGGATCGAGCCTGGCGAGTAGGCGCGCGCCGTGTTCCGGATCGACATTGGAAAGAAAATGGACGCGTGGTGAGGTGCCGGCCGACGGCGACAAGGCTTCGATGACCAGTTCGGGGCCGAGATGGGAACCCCCGATACCGATGTTGATGACATCGGTAAACGTTGCTCCGTCCAAGCTGCGGAATTTACCGCTGCGTACCGCCATGGCGAATTCGCGCAGGTGCTGGCGTGCGATCTGCACTGCCGAAAACTCGGTAGCCAGAATGGCGGGTACAGTATCAGGTTCGGCACGCAACAAGGTATGCAGCGCTGAGCGTCGTTCGGTGTTATTGACGGGTGCACCGTCGAACAATTGCTGCCGCCAGGCGACCAGGTCACTGGCCTCTGCAAGATCCAGGAGCAGTTTGAGAGTTTCGACGGTGAGGAGATTGCGTGAATAATCGAACAGCAACCCCGGTAACTCGATCGAGAACTCCCGAGCCCGGGTACGCTGTGCAGCGAATAACCGAACCAGATCGAGATCGCGCGCGCCCTCACCCGCAGCAACAAGCTGACTCAGGATTTCGGCTTTACGGGTTACGCTCATGTAGGGTCCGGGGACTCACTGGATGGTCCCGAGTAAACCCTTAACTTACCGGTTAGCGGCGCGATTGTCACCGCCCGAATTAAGACAACGCCGGCTCAAGCCGCCTGGACCGGGATCGCGTTGGCAGTCCGTGTGACCTGGTTGAGTTCGTCGAGATAGATAAGCCGCGGTTTGAAATGGGCCGCTTCGTTGGCGTTCAGCACCGCATAGGCACAGATGATGATGCGGTCGCCGGGTTTGGCACGATGCGCGGCAGCACCATTGACCGAGATAATACCGGAACCGGCATCGGCGCGGATCGCGTAGGTGGTGAAGCGTTCACCATTGGAGACGTTGTAAATCTGGATCTGCTCATAATCCAGGATCCCGGCCGCATCCAGCAGATTGCCGTCGATAGCGCAGGAGCCCTCGTAATCCACTTCGGCGTGGGTGACGCAGGCGCGATGGAGCTTGGCTTTGAGCAGCGTGAGTTGCATGGCGGAACCGGAAATGACGTTGGTGAACGTCAATTTTACCCCGAGGCCCGGGACCCTCTCAAGTTCACGGTCCGGTCATCCTGCTGGATATCTACCCGGATGTTGTCGATGAGCCTGGCCTTGCCCAACCAGGCCGCGCCGAGCACCACAAAATGCTGGGTGGACTCTGTCGCCGCTCCCAGGCTGGCCGCTTCCCGAACCGCCACATAATCCGGTTTGAAGCCCGCTTCGCTCAGGCGCCGGCCGGCCTCACGTTCGAGTGCCGCCAGATCGGTGGCCCCATCGCGGACCGCGTCTGCCACTTCCAAAAGATTGCGATACAGCAGCGGTGCAACCTCACGTTCGGCACGTGTCAGATACTGATTACGGGAGCTCATGGCCAGCCGGTCCGGTTCGCGTACGGTGGAGACACCGTGAACCTCGACTGGCAAGCACAGATCACGCACCATGCGCCGCACCAGCATCAGCTGCTGGTAATCCTTTTCACCGAACAGACATATCTCCGGCTGCACCATGTGGAAAAGTTTGCACACTACGGTGGTGACACCATCAAAATGACCGGGACGATGCGCGCCATCCAGGACGTCGGAAAGCTCCGGTACCACTACCCGGGTGCTGTGTTCCAGACCTTGCGGGTACATGGTCTCCAGGTCCGGTACGAATAACAGATCGGCTCCGGCCACCGCGAGTTGCAGCTTATCGGCATCGAGACTGCGCGGGTAATGGATGTAATCCTCGCCGGGGCCGAATTGCAGTGGATTCACGAAGATACTCACTACCACCCGCTGCGCGAGTTCGCGCGCACGCTTCACCAGCGCGATATGACCGGCATGCAGG
>DASSKW010000097.1:0-11523 GCA_035690065.1 Gammaproteobacteria bacterium | reverse complement strand
CGCTGCTTTCGGCAGCGATGAATCAAGCCATTTCGCCAGGGTTTCAGGCTGGTGAAACGCGAATACATTGCGGGCACGCGGTTCAGGATCGAGGCCATTGGTAAAGCGCGTTTCGACGCCGGTGGATTGATACGAAAACGGCAGCGGGTTGTGCCAGCGCGGCAAGCCTTCCGGCAGGCCTTTGGTGTATTTGTCCGACTGGGTTTCGACGCCGGAGAGCGTGACGCCCTCTTTCTTGGCTTCGATCACGCCCGCGGCCTGCCTGTCCACATATAGAAGGTAATCCGCAAAGCCGTGACCGGACTTGAGCGGAAATTCGCGAATGGCGACGCCGCGTGACGAATGGATGTTAGCCTCGTTGCTGTCCACGACTGACCAGCCTGCTTCGGTAAGCAGCTTGTCTATCGCTTCTCTGGCTTCAGCTTCCGGATTCGGCGGGTTCAATGAACTACCCTTCCCAAGGGCGCACTTCTGGCCAGCTTGTTCAACTTGCGGACAACACGATCAAGGTCAAATGCAATGGCGCCAAGATTCAGTTTTCGGTACTGGTCGGTTAGCGCCCGGTAATACCAGAGCGTGCCGTCCTTGCCGCCTTTGAACCGGCTCCAGAGTTCATCGCCCAAGGATTCGTAGTCACGCAGAATCGATCTGGCATTGTGCAACTTGTCCGCACATGAGACGAGCCATGAATCCGGATCGTGGTTCGCCAGCGCATTTATATAGTGTTGCTTGCGTTCCTGCCACGGTGGCTTGGGCTGCGTGAAGGCATCTGAACAGGCTGCGACGATCTCGGCGACGTGCTCTCCAAAATTCACCCTGATCTCTTCGAGACGCGGTTCGCCACCCTGATCCTCGACGGCATCATGCAGCAGCGCGGCAATGGCCTGATCCTCATTGCCGCCGTATTCCAGTACCAGGGCACACACGGACAGCAGATGGGCGGCATACGGGATATCAGTGCCCTTCCGCTGCTGGGTGCGGTGCGCTTGTTCGGCATAGGACAATGCCTGATTGAACCGGTCGGTAAGCACGTGAATCTCCCCCGTCCTGTCGTCCCTGAAGGCGCTCGACATAAATCCCTGTGAAATATAGCAGTCCGGGAGAAGGATGGCTCGGTTTTTAGGGCCTCAGGCCCGGAAATGCTGGGGTTTTATTACAGCACCGGAATTAGCGTCCGGCATTCCGGGTACCGTTCACAGCGCCAGATAGGCTTGCCGGCGAGCGCCCCTTCCCTGCCTTCAATGTGCTCAAGGCTGTGGCCACAGTTGGGGCACGTGGGCATGGTTTTCGCTGGTTGGGCGGCTTCGCCGGTCCCAAGCGCTTCTGATATCTGAGCACGAACGGCGGCGACATCGTATTTTGCCTTGACGGGGAAATGTATCAACGGCAGATCGGCCGAGGCACAGGCTTCATCCAGGAAACGATCCCGATCCTTCCTGTCACGCTGAGCATGGCTCGAATCATCCAGCTCGACTACCGCAGCCACCTGCAAGTCCGCTGGATTGCAGAGCACGAAATCGAAATGTTTGGCTTGAATGCGGTTAAAAGCGGACTGCCAGCCCGTTTGATTACGCCGTTGCTCCGGTTCCAGCACATCGGCGACCCGCACCATGCCGAATACGTGATAGCGTCCCTGCACGGCGATATCCAGCGCCGCGAGGAATTTCTGCTCTGTGGTAGTGAAGAGAGTTTCTTTCTGCTTGTATCGGTCGCTTTTGGGGGTTGTCTTATTCTGCGACGGTTTGTCCAATGCGAGCTTGGCAATAACGAGCAAGATGAGAAAAACGAGAACGAAGCCAATGAGTTCGAACGCGTGCATTTGGCTTCCCTGCTTTGCTTGAGGTTGATGTGGTAGAAATATAGCAGTCCTAATGCATCTGGCCCACAGCCTTGGCCACCTGTAGATTCGCCACCCGGATCCCGTTCATGCGGACCATCTGGACCATCTCCCTAGTGCCATGACTGGTATTCTCGCGCCCGGCGTGTAATGACGGCAATGCGCCGCTACACAAAAACCCACCGCCGCGGGAGATACACTGCGGGATTGAAGGATTCCACAAAAGATGGGGTTTCTGGCTGGAGATGAACTCCTGACCGAGCACCAGCCCGGGTTTCCAGCGCCTGCCGGGAGTTTGCCCAACCCAGTGGTTCCTGAAAGAAATTGGCCTGTTGACTCCGAACCTTGCCAAATGAAACACCATCTGCAAAGCGGCCTGATATAATCTGCGCCCTCGCAAGCCTCACCCCTGCCCGGGTGGCGGAACTGGTAGACGCGCGGGACTCAAAATCCCGTTCCCCCTAAAGGAGTGTCGGTTCGATTCCGACCCCGGGCACCATCTGCGGATACTGATGAACTACTGCAGCCAATGCGGCCACTCTCTGGCGGTGAAAATACCGCCCGGCGACCACCTGCCACGCCACGTCTGCGAACACTGCGGCACCATCCATTACCAGAATCCCAAACTGGTGGTGGGGTGTGTCTGCGAATGGGACGGCAAGGTGCTGCTGTGCCGGCGCGCCATCGAACCGCGCGCGGGCTTCTGGACGCTGCCGGCGGGCTTTATGGAGAACGACGAGACCACGGAACAGGGTGCCGCGCGCGAGACCCGTGAAGAGGCGCTTGCCGAGGTCGATGATCTGGTCCCGCTGGCCCTGATCAATGTGCCCCACGTGAATCAGGTGCACCTGATGTTCCGCGGGAAGCTGCGCGACGGCCGTTTCGGTGTCGGCGCGGAGACGCTTGAAGCCGGGCTCTACCACGAGCGCGACATCCCCTGGGCCGAGATCGCCTTCCCCAGCGTGCGTTATACGCTGGAGCAGTTCTTCGCCGACCGGCAAGGCGGTGAATTCAGTTTCCACATCACTACCTGGCAAAAGCCCGCCGCGAACTGACGCCTGCATCCGCTCAAGGCTTGTGGCAGAATCATGGTTTCAGATTCTCACGAGGGGATAGCTCATGGCCTTCGTCGTCACGGAAAACTGCATCAAGTGCAAGTACACCGACTGCGTGGAGGTGTGTCCGGTGGATTGTTTCCATGAAGGGCCCAACTTCCTGGTGATCGATCCGGACGAATGCATCGATTGCACCCTGTGCGAGCCCGAGTGCCCGATCAACGCCATCTATTCCGAAGACGACCTGCCTGACGACCAGCAGCATTTCCGCGATCTGAATGCGGAGCTGGCAAAGAACTGGCCAGTGATCACCCAGCAGATACCTGCCCCGGAAGACGCCAAGGAATGGGAAGGCAAGCCCGACAAGCTGGAACAACTGGAACGTTGAACCCTGCCGTTGAAACCAAAATGCCCGTCTTGAAGACGGGCATTTGCATTTGAGCTTTCTGAAACAAGCGTTTGGTACGCGGTCAGGCGCCGGGCATCATTTTTTTGCCCCCGCCGGTGACGCCGCATGACCGGGTTCGACACCCAGCATGTCTGCCATCGCGTCGATCGGGATGTAACCGGCGATCATCTTCCCGCGATCCGTGATGATGGCGGGAGTTCCGTCGATACCCAGGAGTCTGCCGAATTCATAGCCGGCAGTGACTGGCGCCGCATCGCACTTCAGAGGCTTGACGGGTTTGCCCTGCATCGCCGCCGTGAACGCGGTCTTTTGATCCTTCGCACACCACACCGAGACCGCCTTGTTCCATGACGCAGTGCCGACGCCATCGCGCGGGTAAAACAAGTAGCGTACTTCGACCCCCATGGCATTCAGCGCCGGCCGATCCTGCTCCAGCAGCCGGCAATAATCGCAATCTATGTCGGTGAGCACCGTGATGCTGCGCTTGATGTGCGCTGGCGCGAACACGATCATGTCCGACTCACCCAGCTTCTTGAGATAAGTGACGCGAGCCTGGTCGCGTTCCGCGACTGTCAGATTGTTGCCACTCTTGAGATCGATGATGTCGCCACGCAGGAAGTAGCGTCCATCGGCCGATACATAGGCCACTTGCGGACCCAACAGCAGCCGATACACCCCGGGGATGGGGGCGGGAGTGATATCGGCGGGTTTTACTCCCAACTGCCGGGCAAGACGCGCGATCACAGCCGTGCTGTCATCGGCCGCATAGAGGCTGGACGCTGCACAGCAGCAGCAAAGGCAGAGAAGTATCAGGAAACGTTTCATCGCGGACCGCAACAATGGATCACAGTAAAGGGACCGCCCACGCCAGCATGGGTTCCGTCATCATACGCTATGAGAGTCGTGCTGGTGCACGACCTGATCAGCCGCGTGGATGATGCGCCGCGTGCAAATCCTTGAGGCGTTCACGCGCCACGTGGGTATAGATCTGCGTGGTGGACACATCGCTGTGTCCCAGCAGCATCTGCACCACACGCAGATCGGCGCCGTGATTCAGCAAGTGCGTGGCGAAGGCGTGCCGCAGGGTATGCGGCGACAAGGCCACGTTGATACCGGCTTTCTGCGCGTAACGCTTGATGATGTGCCAGAACGCCTGCCGCGTCATGTAATCGCTGCGCCGGGTCGGGAACAGATGGTCGGTCTGACGCCCGCCGAGGATGTCGAGACGCGCGTCGCTGAGATACTTCTCAAGCCACTTCTGGGCTTCCTCACCCATCGGTACCAGGCGTTCACGATTACCCTTGCCGACCACCCGCACCACGCCCTGGCGCAGATTGACCTGGCTGACACGCAGCGTCACCAGCTCCGAGACCCGCAGGCCGGTGGCGTATAGCAACTCCAGCATGGCACGATCACGGATACCGAGTGGTTCGCACACATCCGGCGCCTTGAGCAGCGAGATCACATCGGTCTCGGGCAATGATTTCGGTAACGGACGGCCCAGCTTGGGCATATCGATGCGCGTGCTGGGATCTTCGTGGATGATCCCCTCGCGCAACATGAAGCGGAAAAAGCGCCGTACGCTGGAAAGCTGGCGGGCAGTGGAACGCGGCCGGGTGCCATGCTGCACACGCCAGGCCAGGAATTCGAGCAGATTCTCGCGCTGCACGTTGCGCAGCTCCATGCCGCGATCTTCCAGCCAGCGCGCAAGGCCGACCAGATCCGCGCGATAGGCAGACAGGGTGTTTTCGGCGAGACCGCGCTCGCCCCACATCGCATCGAGGAAACGCTCGATGTCGCGCCCGCTGCCGGTTGTCGGCAGTCCAACATTTTTCCCTGTTGTAGTCTGTACGCCGTAATCGGGCACACGACTGTTGTATTGGCTCATATCCTTTAACCTCTCAACTATCCGATATACAGATCGCTTCGCACACGAAACATCTGCACACTCACTTATCAGGCCCCGTCATTGTGGATTCCATGATGCCCCAAGACCGTGACGGGCTTCACATTTTTATGTCAAATATTATACTCCCTATTCATGCTTGCGAGGGCGTGGACTAATCAGGATACTGCGCCGCCATGCCAAAAGCCTTTTCCACCCTGCATCGGCTCGCTTTCCCGGCCCGCACCTGGCTGGCCGGGGTGTTGTTCGTGATTCCAGCGGCCGTGGTCGTGATCTGCACCCCCGGCCGCCAGCGTCGGCGGCGCATGGCCAGGCACGCGGCGCGGCTGCTGTTCCGCCTGATGGGGGCGCCTTTGGCGATCCAGGGCCTTGAACACTTCCCCGCCCAAGCCTGCATCGTGGTCGCGAACCACGCCAGCTATCTGGATGGACCGCTGCTGGCGGCCGTGTTACCGCCTCGCTTCGGCTTCGTTATCAAGCGTGAGATCGTCCGGACGCCACTGGCAGGCCGCTTGCTGGTCCGCCTCGGCTCGGAATTCGTGGACCGCTTCGACAAACGCGCAGCTCACAGCGATGCGAGCCGGCTGATCCAGTTGGCCCGTAGTGGCGCTTCACTGGGGATATTCCCGGAAGGCACCTTCAAGGCCGAGCCCGGCCTCGGAAATTTCCATCTGGGCGCCTTCATGGCGGCGACCCGGGCCGGTATTCCGGTGGTGCCAGTCGTGATCCGCGGCACCCGTGGCATCCTGCCTGCCGATACCCTGCTGCCGCGGGCCGGACGGATCTCGGTCGAGATATTGCCCGCCCTGTTCCCGCAAGGCGCGCGCGGGGAAGATGCCCGTGCCTTACGCGATGCCGCCCGTTCCTGTGTACTCGAGCGTTGCGGTGAGCCGGATCGGAGACTCTCTCAAACCTGACCGACGAGCGACATCTCAGAAACTCTGATTGGCTCGCGCATCAACAAACCGTATCCAGGTTTCCGCTTCGCCCTTCACATCTTCATATTTTGCAGCTTCCTTGAGCGCCGCCGCCGCTTCCGGATACTGCTTGTTCTCTGCCTGCGCCACACCTTGCAGCAACCACGCGCGCCCCGGACGATGCAGGCTGCCTTTCTGCAAGGCACGTTGTGTGGCCTTCACTACCGAGAACCATTCATGTGATTGCTGATAAAGCTGTGCCTGTTTCAGGTAGGCATCGCCGGTCTTGGCGTACTTCGCCGCCTCACCGAGACTGGCGATGGCTTTGTCATACTCCTTCGCATCCAGCCAGGTCGCCGCCAGCAGATCGTAGTTGTCTTCATTGGCACCGACGACGCCAGCCTCCAACCCTTTCTGCAGCACGTTCGCCGCCTCGTAAGGCTCATTGTTCTGCATGTACAGGGAAACGAGGTTCAGGTAATCCTGTTCGTTCTGCGCCAGGCCTTGACGATACATGAGCGCAAAGACACCGAGCGCCTTGTCCTGCTCGTCATTCTGGGCATAGGTCTGGCCCAGCTGACGCCAGTAATTGGCATTATCCGGCCAGCGCCCCAGTGCCGCATACAAGCCATCGATCGCGCTATTGTACTGTTTCGCGGTATAGGCGCAGGCGATCCACAACTGGTACCAGGATTCCGGTGCTGTACTGTTATTTTCGAGTGCGCGCTTCGCGTACGGCAGCGCCGAACGGCACTGGCCGAGCTTGGCATCGGTCAGCGCGATCAGCATGTCCGCATCCGGCGGCGGATTGGATTCCGCTTTCAGATACACCCCCATCACTCGTTGTGCATCACTGTACTGGCCGGCGCGGGCATAAAGTTTGCCGAGGTCCAGCACCAATTGCCGTTGCGCGGCAGGTGGCATGGCGTTTTCCCGCATGGCGCGATTCATGTACGGCAACGCCGAATTGAAATCACCACGTGAGATGTACACATAAGCGATGTTCTGCAGTGTCACCGCATATTCGTAACTGTTCGATTGCACGCGCGGCGCGAGGCTGTTCAGGCGGGTGAGCGCGTCGTCATACTGGCCGCTCGCGATCAGGTGTTGTGCCGAATTCAATCTTTGATAGGTGTCGCTCGACAACAGTCCCTGGTTCAGCGGTACCGTCACTGCCTGGGCAACCGCTGCAGTGGCCAGCAAACAGCTCAATATCAGGATTCGTATCAAAGTACGCATGCTCATTGGCCCAGGTTCAGATTGAACACCAGCGTCACGGAAGTCTCAGTCGCTGCCGGAATAGGTTTGAACTTCCATTTGAGCACGGCACGCAATGCCGCATCATCGAAGATGCCACGGCGTGGCTCGGCCTTGGTCACCGTCGGTCCACTGACACTGCCATCCGGCTCGACAGTAAACTTGACTGTCACCGAACCCGTGATGCGTTGTTGGATCGCGCGCACAGGATACTGGGGTTCGACACGATGGATCAGTACCAGATTGCCGGCACGCAGGATCGGTTCTTGTGCTGCCTGTGAGGATGCGGACGATGGCGCCGTCTCTGCCGGCTCCGTCGGCTGTTCCGTGGCAGCCGGACCGGCACTGACACCAAACGGCAAATCGACTTGTGGCATCGCCATCCCGGGCGCGGCGATGGAGGGTGGCTGCACCGCCGCCAGACTCACGACCGGCGGCAACGGGGGCTCATTGAAAGCGGTCGGTTTCCGGAGCTTCCCGTTGGCCTGCATCTGCACGCCCTGAGAATCATTGTTGAAACTCACCAGGTCGCTATTCTGATATTGCTCATTGGTGGTGAGCCTGAACTGGTTCTGCACCACGAAGCTCTGCACCACCAGGAAGACTCCCAGCGCCACCAGCAGACCAAACAACATGGAAAGGGATATACGCATGGTAATCAACTGCGCCGTAATTGATCACGCAGCAAGCGGGTCTCGCGCAGGACGCGCTGCGCAAGCTCCTGGCTGAACAGGATGCCGGTGACGATCACAGCCAGCGCGGTCACTACCGGAATCGCGGCAGCAGCGATGCCGTGCGCGAGCGCGTGGGTACCGGCACTGCCCTCCAGCGTCAGGGCGTCCAGCACCTGGATCATGCCGGTCAACGAACCCAGCAGCCCGAGCAGAAAGATGACGGCCAGCAGGGACCGGATCAAGGTGACGGAATGTGCCATCTGCGCGCCCACTTCCACCAGGATATGCCGACGCGCGCGGCGTGCCAGGAACGCCGGACCGGATGCCCGGCGGCGCCAGATGCGTAACGCATTCTCCAGTACTTCCGGGTGCACGAACAGGAAATACCAATAGCGCTCGATGATGAGCGCCCAGAGAGTCGCCGCCAGCAGGAAGATCAACGTCAACACCAAGGCGCCGCCACCGAACAAGCGGACGAAACCGTCATAGAGCTCGAACAGCCAGTTCATTACTTGGGCGCCCGTGCCGCCGCCAGTTTTTCCGCACGCGAGGCGATGATGCTTGCTGTCTGCTGTTCCAGTACATGCATCAGGCGTTCACTGCGGCTCGCAAGCACGCCGTGGAAGAACAGCATGACCACTGCCACCAGTAATCCCAGCCAGGTGGGAACCAGAGCGCTGGAGATGCCGTTGGCGATCAATGGCGTGCTGCCACCGAAAAGGTTCATCGACTGGAACGTGTTCATCAAGCCCATTACGGTACCGAGCAGTCCCAGCAGGATGCCGAGCAGAGCGATGATGCGCAACAGACCGATACGTGCGGTGATGACCGGGCGCTCCTTCATGATCGCTTCATCCATGCGCAACTCGAGCGATTCTGCATCGTCGCTCTTGCTCTCATTGAACACGGTGAGGATGCGTCCCAGTGGATTATTGAGATCGGGTTTGGATGAATTCATCTGTACCTTGATCTTGCCGCCCGCGAGCGTCAGGTAAGCGCCACGTTCGAGGATCACCAGTACTCCGATCAGACCCAATACGATGATGATCCAGCCGGCGACATGCCCTTGACCGACTCGTTCCCAGATACTGGGTACATTCACCAGCGTCGCGAGTAACGTACCGCCGGTGGGATCCACGGCCATCGGCAATATGCCGCTGGTGGCTGTGGAAAGATTCGCTGCCATGCTGCGGTATGCGCCAGCGGGCTGACGGTTCAGTTCCACCAGGGCGCCGGTCTCCGGCAGATAGCGCAGGAAGCTGTCACCGTTCACGGCATCGAACACACCCACTCTCACCACGTTGGTCTTAAGTTGGGTGCCGTCTTCACGAGTGATAGTGGCCGGGAACCTGGTGACCTTGCCTTCCTCGACCATCTCCTGCTGCATCAGGAACCAGAGCTTGTGCAGGTCATCCAGGGACGGCAGATCCCGGCTCTCGGCCATGCGTGCCAGAGTCACACCACGACCCGGATACTGGGCAGAGACCAATGAATTATCCAGCGTGCTTTTCAGATCACTCGCCGCCTGACGTGCGCTATCGAACACCTTGCTGAAATCGCCTTCGCGCGTATGCAACTGGTTGACGAGGTCGTTCAGTTTCTGCTGGTTGGCATCATAAGCAGCCTTTAACTGCTTGTTGCGTGCCTGTTCGTTGTCGAGCGCCTTCCTGGCTTCGGCAAGGATCTGCGCCTGTTGAGCGTTCTGTTGTATGAATTGCTGTTCACGCTGCTTGTTGAGCGCCGTATTCTCGGAAGAAGCGTTCTTCACCTGATCCAGCAACTGATCGAGGGTTGCCGCTTGCTGAGTCGCCGCGAATACACCGCCACTCAAGCTCAACAACGATACGGCCAATATCAGTTTTGCGAGCTTGTTCATTTTGCCACCTCCGGCGCCGTCACCGGCAGCTTGAGCACATCCGGAGCGGCCTGCTTGTTGGCGATCGCGATACCTTCCGCCACAGCATCCGCGTATTTGTTATCCACTACCCAAGCCTGCTTCTGCTTGTCCCAGTAACCCGTCTCACTGTGATCCAGGGTTTGATACGCCAGGACCAGATGCCCGACGCGCAGGAAATTGACGGTGCGGCTGTGGCCGCCTTGCGTCAGGTCGCCGCGATAACTGCCCATGGTCTTGCCGGCCGCGATTTCCGCATTGTAGGCAGCGATGATCTTGCTGTACTTGTCGGTGGCCGATACGGAAGCATCATTCACGGTCTCGCGCAATTGCTGGACTGCAGCGAGCCGTTCGTCCAACTTGTAAGGGATATCCAGTTTGATGAACTGTTGCAGGCTGTCGACCATCTTTTGCATCAATGGCGGCAGCCCCTCTTCGACCACACTCACCTGCGAGGTCTGCTGGGTCAGCGAGGTCATCTGATCCTGCTGCGACTGGATGAATTGCTGCATCTGATCATCGTAGGCACGCAATTGATCGTTCTGCTGAGCCACCTGCAGATACTGGTTGAGCATGGCCTGGGTCTCGCTTGAGATCTTGTCGATCTTCTTCTGCGAGTTGGCGGCGGATTTGTCCAGGTTGTTCTGGGCCTGCACCACTGAGGTGACCTTGGACGGTGCGGCTTGCGCCGCAAGCGTCACCAGCACCGCGCCGAGCGCCAGAAAGGCCGGGAGGGAGATGTTCTTCATGGCTGAACCTGCCTGATTATGAATAAGGACCCGTGCCGCAGGCCGCCGCAAGGCGTCGCGGTCATGGAGTAGCTCATGGAATGTATCAGACCTGAAAGACGGTTGAAACTCCGGGCCGGATTGCCCGGCCGGCAGGCCCGCCCTCAGCCGGCCGGCCGGGATGCCGGCCTCAGGCTCGCCAGATCCGACAATACCTGACCGGCGTTCGCCTTGGGGTCCACGTCCTGGTAGTGCCTGGCGACCTTGCCCTGCGGGTCGATCAGGAAGGTCTCGCGGCGTGCGTAATGGAATAGACCCAGGAACGAAGTCAGCACGCCGTAACTGGCCGCCACTCGATGGGTGGTATCGGCCAGCAACGGGAAAGGCAGATGATATTTGGCCGCGAATTCAGCATGCGATCGGGTGTCATCCAGGCTCACGCCCAGAACCTGCACGCCAAGGGCCTGGAACTTCACGAGATCGTCACGGAACGTGCAGGCTTCGGTGGTGCAGCCGGGGGTCTCATCCCTGGGATAGAAATACAGCACCACCCACTGGCCGTGATATTGGGAAAGACTCCGCCACTGGCCATCCTGGTCCTGGAGTTTGAAATCCGGGGCCGGCTGTCCATCCCGGGGCGCATCCGCGGCATGCGCCATGCAACCCGCCAGCATGACTATCAGCAAGGGCAGGAATCTTAACCGGCGCATGGCACCCACCTCCCGAAGCGATACGTCATGATATTCACGGCATCTTTCCTTCTCGCAGACTCGCTGGATATTTCATTGGACTGCCCGGCAATCCCGATTGAGAGATCAGGCCAGGATGCAGCCCGCATATTCACAC
>DASSKW010000096.1:0-21357 GCA_035690065.1 Gammaproteobacteria bacterium | reverse complement strand
ATGACCTCCCGGCTGTAGCGCACGGACACCAGCAGTTTTTTATTTTCCGACTTGGGACGACCAAGCACCGAACGTGCCGGCGCCATTTCTCTCATCTGCCTGGCTGTCAACGGTTGCGCGCCCGGATCACTTTGGGCTGCTTTTCTGATGAGTGCATCCTCCTCCGGAGACGGAGGTCGAATTGCGTGGCGCTTAGATGTTTTCGACATAGTACTTCACCTCATGGCGCGTCGCGCGACGCAAACTGATGATCCTGCAGATCTCGCCGCGTTCGGCAAAGGCTACGTAATACTGGGTCTCGGTCTTGGGTGCGAGAGCGATCATGCGCATCTCGTCATATCCAAAGCGATCATCTACCCAGACCAACGCGGCATCCCAATCAAGCTCGGATGCCAGTGACAACGATACGCCGTGTTTGCTGAGGTTCGCTGCGTCCTTTGCCGGATCGAACTCGATTTTCGAGTATTACTGTAGCTACAGAAATGCGTCCGTGTCAACCGCGGAGCCTGTGGAATTATTGCGGGCGGAAAGATGGAACCGGTTCTTGTAGGGCGGAATAGCGCAGCGTATTCCGCCGCTGGCTTAGCTCATCCGGCGGGTTACGCTTCGCTAACCCGCCCTACATTTACCGCGCGGACATGTGAAAGCAGGATGCCCCAACTTCCGTGGTATTGACCTGATCATCAGTAATATCAACAAGTTAGTACGATATTCCTTAATAAGACTCAGACTTGACAGGCCACAGTCGTGGGCTATACTTCACCCATCAGCTAATTAACCTTTAGGTTTATTACAAATGCCCACCGACCACCTCAGCGCCACCTTCGCCGCCCTCGCCGATCCGACCCGGCGGGCCATCCTGGCCAAGCTGGTGTCGGGCGAGACCACGGTCTCGGAGCTGGCGGCGCCGTTCGAGATCAGCGCGCCAGCCGTGACCAAGCACCTCAAGGTGCTGGAACGGGCCGGCCTGATCACCCGCGGCCGGCAGGCCCAGTGGCGGCCCTGCAAGCTGGCAGCCAAGCCGCTACAGGACGTGGCCGACTGGGTGGAACAGTACCGCCGGTTCTGGGAACAGAAGTTCGACCAACTGGATGAGTACCTGCACGAACTGCAATCGAAAACCGGTACCGGCGACACGCATTCCTGACAAGGAGCTGATCATGTCCAGAATTAATACCATCATCCCCTGCCTGTGGTTCGACAAGCAGGCCGAAGATGCCGCGAAGTTCTACGTGGCGATCTTCAAGGATTCGCGGATCACCCGGATCAATCACTTCAGTGAGACGGGGCACGAGATTCACGGCCAACCCGCAGGCCTGGTGCTGACGGTCGCTTTCGAACTGGGTGGACAGCCGTTTACTGCGCTCAATGGCGGACCACATTTCAAATTCAACGAGGCGGTCTCGTTGCAGGTCATGTGCGCCACGCAGCAAGAGATCGATTATTACTGGGACAAACTGTCGGCCGGTGGCGACAAGAACGCCCAGCAATGCGGCTGGCTCAAGGACAAGTTCGGTCTGTCATGGCAGATCGTGCCGGAACAGATGGCGGAATTGCTGAGCGATGCGAATTCAGAAGGCTATCAGCGCACCATGAGCGCCGTGTTGCAGATGAAGAAGCTCGACATCGATGCCCTGCAGCGTGCTTACGACGGAGAATGACCATGAATACCACAGCACCCCGTTCCAATCTGAGCGAATTCGTCATCAGCCGCATATTTGACGCACCACACGACCTGGTCTGGAAAGCCTGGACGGAACCGGACCGGTTGATGCAATGGTTCGGGCCCAAAGGCGTGAAGATGCCAACCTGCAAGATGGATTTGCGACCCGGCGGCATCTTTCATTACTGCATGCTGACCCCGGATGGACACGAGATGTGGGGCAAATGGGTATTTCGTGAGATCGATGCGCCGACGCGGCTGGTCCTGGTCAGTTCGTTCTCGGATGCCAGCGGTGGCATCACCCGGCATCCGCTGAACCCGCAATGGCCGCTGGAAACCTTGTCGACAACGACGCTCGAAGCGGTGGGAGACAAAACCCGGCTTACCATCCGCTGGACACCGCTCAATGCAAAGCCGGAAGAACGCGCCACGTTCGAGCAATCGCACGCTTCGATGCAACAGGGCTGGGGTGGCACCTTCGAGCAGCTTGAAGATTATCTGAGAAATGCCTGAGGGCAGGCTCGACCGACGAGTCTTGAGGAGGCTATATGCGGCACACCACTGCTCCCCATGAATCACGCCTGGAACAGGAAGTGACAATCACGCGTGTTTTCGATGCACCGCGTGAACTCGTGTTCAAAGTCTGGACCGATCCCGAACATCTGGCGCAATGGTGGGGGCCGCACGGTTTCACCAACCCCGTGTGCGAAGTGGATCTGCACAAGGGCGGGAAAATGCTGATCCACATGCGCGGCCCGGACGGTGTGGTCTATCCGATGTCCGGCACGTTCCATGAAATCGTGCCACCGGAACGGCTGGTGTTTCTGTCGGCTGCTCTGGACCAGGATGGAACGCCGGTGCTGGAATCGCTGACGACCGTAACGTTTGCAGTGCACGGCGACCGGCAGACCAGACTCACGGTGCAGGCACGCGCCAAGGGATTGAAGCCGATCGCGGCGCAATACCTCGAAGGCATGCAGGCCGGATGGGAACAGAGTCTGGAACGTCTCGAACAGCATCTTGCGGAAAGCAGCAGCGCGGTTTAACCGTGCAGGGCAACGGTCCGGTTGCGGCCCGCGGCCTTGGCCTGATACAAGGCGGTATCCGCTTCATTGACAAGGTTCGCCACCGACATGCCAGGTCCAGGCTTGCCGGTGGCGACGCCTACCGAGATCGTGGCACCCAGGCTCGTGGTTTCGACCTGCGCGCGCATCTGTTCCGCCAGTTCGTAGGCAGCATGTTCGTCGGCTCCCGGCAGCACCACCAGAAACTCTTCGCCGCCGTAACGTGCCAGGAGGTCTTCGGTACGCCGCAGACAGTTCGACAGGATGCCGACCAGTTTCTTCAATAGCCGGTCGCCGGCCAGATGCCCGTGTCTATCGTTGTAGCTCTTGAAATGATCGACGTCGATCACCAGCAGTGACAATTTGCGTTGCCGCTCGATCGATTGCGCCCATACCTGATCGAGGTAATCGTCCAGACGCCGGCGATTCGGGATCCCCGTCAGTCCGTCAAGGTGCGCCATGGTCTCGAGCTGGCGGTTTGCCGCTTCCAGTTCGGCGGTACGCTCGGCAACCATGGCTTCAAGGCGTGATTTGTCCGCGGCCAGCCGCCTGGTACGCAGCCTCACCATGTTTACCGCCAACACAATGCCAGCTAGCGCCAGCAAGGCAATCCAGACAATGCGCGCCCACTCGCTGGCGTACCACTTGGGCACCACCACGAAGCTGAACGGTACCGCATCGGTGATGTGCCCCTGTTCGTCCTTACCTCGCACTTGGAAACGATAGGCAATGGGCCGCAGATGCGAATAAGTATATTGGTGGCTGGATGACCAATCCGAAAACTCCGCCTCGAATCCTTTCAGTCGTGCCTTGTAACGGATTGCATCCTGCGCTGAATATTCCGGAAGCGCGAAGGAAAAGGTCAGCGAAAATTCGCCCTGCAGCAATTGCAACGGGACATTGCTGCCTAGCGGCAAGTAACGCCGGGTTCCATCCGCACGGGTCAACAGCACGCTGCGCAGCATGGTGTTCGCAGTCGCGGCGGGGCGCACGGCAATACCAGGCCGATAGCACAGAATGGCTTGACTGGTGACCAGCATCACGCCGCCATCAGCATCCGTACTCAGGGACTGAAATGCAGCACCGCGCCGGATACGATTGACAGGCGCCTCATGCCAGGCTCCCGAATGCACGTCACGATGATAAACATGGCTGTAATCAAAAGCCCACAATCCATCGCTCGATTCGGCAAAGACGAGTTGTCGGCCCGCTACCCGCAACTTGTCCAAACCACCCAGATCGTCACGTACGAATTTACCGCCTTGCCAGCGGAATTCCCCAACACGCGTCGAGACCAGAATGTCGCCGTTCGGCATTTGGAAAACATTCGCTTTCTCGGCCTGATCACCGTAATCGAGAGCTTCTGCGACGCCCATGCGCCGGTCGCTGATAATGCGGGCATTGTCATCGCTCAATTTCAGCAATCGTACGCCACCGCGTTCAGAACCGACCCAGATCGTATGTGGCGCCACTTCAACCATGCTGTTGACGCCGAGCGCATTCATGCCCTCCTGATCCAGTCTCAGTCGCCAGCGCCCTTCTTTGTTCACCAGAGTTGCCAGGTCTTCCTCCGTCCCGATATAGACAAGATTCTTGTCGTACCTGGATCGCAACAGTACGCGCGGATACAGATGCGCATGAGTAATGGTCTTTGCGCGACCAGAATGGATTTCGGCCAACGCGTAGCTGTTCGCCAGCAGCGCCGTATCCTTGTCCAGCGGTAACAGATCCCATCCCTCATGATTGCTCCAATCCAGCCGCTGGAAATGCGTGGTACCGCCGGCAGCGACAGGCATATCGCTTTCATAAACGCCGGAACCCGACATCACATACCAGTGTGCGCCCCAATGCACTGCACGATGCAGGATGCCAAACAACTCCTGATCGGCACCAAGCCGGGTCCATGCCGCGGGCCAGTCCACATGGATCACTGCCTGATCGGCAATAACCAGTATGCCTTCGCTGTTTTCCGCGACGACACCATTAAGATAGCCATTATCCAGATGAATACTGCGCAGTACATGACTTCGCAATGACAGAAAATATACCGTGCCATCCACGGATGTCAGCGTCAGCGTATCGTCCGACAATACAATGCCGTTGGAAAAATAACTCGATAACGGAAAATCTTTAGGCACCGGAAAATTCCGTACCCGATCGTTGACGTATTCAAGCCAGCGCCCGTCTGTGGACAACATCAGCAAACCGCCATCCGGCATGGAAATGAACTGATAGGCCTGTTTCGTCAGCGCCTTGCCATCTGGCATCATGCGCCAGCTGTCGTAATCAAGATATTTCAGACCCACGCCGCGGAATTGTGCGACAACCTTGCCGTGATACATGCCCACGGCACCGAAGCGTGCCGGGTAACGCCACAAACGTGTCTTGCCGCTGGCTGGATCGTACAAGAACAGGTGTTGTACGGCCTGAAACAACACGCCAACCGGCGTGATACTGATGGACCAGATATCCGAAAATTGCTCGCCATGCAGGAGAGCCGTGAATTTCGATGTCAGATCATGGTAAACAGGCTGCCCGGCGTCGTCGCGCTGGATATAGCCAAACAGATTGTAGCCACCGACATAGACACGATCGTGGCCGTCATAGGCCAGCGAACGCACCAACTGATGATTGGGCAGGGCAACCAGTGTCCAGTGCGCACCATCAAACGTCAGAACGCCATCGGAATTCCCGACATAGATGATGGAGTTGCGGTCTTCCGCAATGGCAAAGTTCTGGGGATAGACATCCAGATCCGGCGTGAAGCGGGTAAAGGATGGGACGCCAGTCAATGTGGCCGCTTGTGCGCAAGCCTGAAAGCACAGCAGGCAGCCTGTAAGCAGCAGTTCGCGAAGACTCGGTGTCTTACCCACCCGAACCCCTGTCTGGCAATGGTTTTATGTCACGCAGCATAAAACGCCGGCCGCACATGGGCAAGTTCCGGCAACCGGGATGACAACGGCGCTTCTACCCCCCCCCCTACCGCCCTGCTCCCGGCAGTATCAGAAGTCGATTGCGCCCATCTTGCCGTTCTGGTAATCGTGCATGGCCTGATGGATCTCCTGTTCGGTGTTCATCACGAACGGACCGTAACGGACCACCGGCTCATTCAGCGGCACACCCGCCAGCAACAGGAGTTGCATGGCTTCCTTTGCATCGGCCGAAACACCGAGTTTGACGTTCCCGCCATCGGTGTCGAAGATGACCATCTGATGCGCAGACGCTGTCTTGCTCTCGTTCCCGAAGCTGCCTGCGCCGGAGATGACAAATGCAAACGCGCTGTAGTTGGCCGGCAAGGCCTGTACCAGTTCGCCGCCCGGCTGCACAGTGATGTCCAGAAATGCGATCGGCGTACGCGTATCTATCGCCGCACTCTTGCCCAACGACTCGCCCGCGATGACCTTCACCTTCACTCTCCCGTCCGCGCTTTCGGCGACCGGGATTTCGGCATTCGGCAATTCCTGATAGCGGGGTTTCATCATCTTGTCGCGCTGTGGCAGGTTCACCCAGATCTGGAAGCCGTGCATGCGCCCGCCGGTTTGCCTGAACTTCTCCTCCGGCATCTCCGAATGCACCACACCGGCACCGGCCGTCATCCATTGCACGTCGCCCGGTCCGATCGAACCGGCATGACCGTGTGAATCCTTGTGCTGCATCTTGCCTTCCAGCACGTAGGTCACCGTCTCGAAGCCGCGGTGCGGATGATCGGGGGCCCCGACTGCTTCACCCGGGGCATAATCCACCGGCCCCATCTCGTCGAGCAACAGGAAAGGATCGAAATCCATCAGCATGTTGGTGGGAAACGGACGGTGCACGATGAAACCGCCACCCTCGCGGGTGCGGATACTGGACAGCACCCGTTTGATGCTGCGGATGCCGGTCGCCTGCGTATCAGCCTGATTGTTTTCCATGCCCATATCCTGCCTCTGCGTTGGTCCCGACTGTATGGTGACGCGACAAGCTGATTTCAAGTTACCGGTTTGGCGGGTTTGGTCAGCAGGCTTGCGAGCAAAGGCAAGGATGCCAACTGCAACAGCACTGCCACGATCACCAGCCACTGCACACCGATGGCGTACAACGCGCCCAGCAATACGCTGCCCACCAGCCACGCTGCGCCAAATGCGGTATCGAACAAGCCGTATGCGGTGCCGCGCAGAGCATCGGGTGTCAGCGTCGCCACGCCGGCGCGCACCGTACTTTCCTGGATACCCAGTGCCAGGCCCCATAACGCGGCGCCGACCCAGATCCACACCGGCTGCACGCTGAGAAACAACAGCGGTAACGTCGGCAAGGTTATTACCGGTAATACATACAGTACTTTCAATCCATAGCGATCGAAGAATCGCCCGGCGACGATCGAACCGATCGCATCGGTACCCATGGCGAGGCCGAACAGCACCGGGATGAGCGCGGGCGAAAGGCGATGTGTCAATTGCAGATGGAACGCGACCAGGATGAAATGCGCAAAGCCCATCACGGTGACGACCGAGAATGCCATGTAGCGATAATACCGGGCATCGAAACTGGTGCGCGTCACGCGAATGGCTACCGAGTCCGGCTCGATACCGCGTGCCCGCCACAGGAACAACAATGCCAGCAGCGCCGGGATCAACAGCACCGCGAACGCCGCACGATATCCCAAGGCCGGTGAGGCAATCCCGAAGTGCATGGACAAAGCGATCACTGCTGCGACCAACAGCGGGCCGCTCACTGCACCGAGTTGATCCAGGAATTCGTGCAGGCCGAATGCATAACCCTGGCCGAGCTCCCGTCCGGCACGCGACAACAAGGCATCTTTTGCCGGGTTGCGTATCCCTTTGCCGATACGTTCCAGGAATACGAATAACCCGGCCAGCCAGGTAAACGGGGCCAACGCCAGCGCCGGGACTGACAGCATGTTCAGTGTGTAGCCCACGCCCATGACTTGCCAGTTGCGGTGCGTGCGATCCACGAAGCGGCCCGAGAACAGGCGCACGGCATAACCGAGGAATTCGCCCACTCCGGCTACCAGGCCTGCGAAGATCGAACTCGCACCCAATACCGCGAGATACGGGCCGATGATGCTGCGCCCGCCCTCATAGGTCATGTCCGCGAACAGACTGACGATACCGATACTGATGACAAAGCGCAGTGCGCTGCCGCGAGCTTTGTTCATGCTATATACGGAACCGTATCAAGGCAGCTCATCCGCCATCACCTTCTGTTGCACCAGCAGACGATGGGGAGCCATCTCCTTGAGCAACGGCAGCACTTTCTGTACCTTTGCTTCTGTATCGATGAACTCGATCACCAGCGGCAATCTACCCCCCGCATCGATCAGCGAAGAATTATGTACTCCACCCCTTGCTGTAAATCCTGCCACAGCGTGTATGACCGTACCGCCTGCCAAGCCCTGTTCGCGGAGCATCTCCAGGGCTTTCAGATGCAGCGGACGATGGTGCCATTCATCGGCCTCATTGATATACATCGAGACTTTTATCAGTTCTAGTGTCATTCAGATCACCCTTGCCACGACGGCACCGCCCAGCACCCCTGCCAGGGCCAGCAGATTGTTACCGAGAAAATTTCCGGCTGCCAGACCATAGTGTCCCTGCTCCAGCAGATTGAACGTCTCATAGCTGTAACTGGAGAAGGTCGTATAACCGCCACAAAATCCCACGGCGATAAGCGGGCGCCAGCGTGGATCGGCCAGCACCCGGTCTGTGATCCAGATCATGAAAAAACCCAGGATGAAGCTGCCGGTCACATTGACGATCAAGGTACCCCAGGGCAACGCTGCCGACAGGTGTCTTGCCGCCAGACGGCTGACAAGATAGCGTAAATTCGCTCCCAATATGGCGCCAAGCGAAATCCACACGAAATCCCTCATGACCACTCCCGCTCCGGTGAATCCGCGGCTATCTTACGCCAGCTCCCGGTCGGCTGGCGACAAGATCAACCCGATTATCTCCCTGAAATTACCGCGCCTGAAACGACAATATTTTGAATGGTCTTTCGTATTGCTGGATTTACAATCGGATTTATTGAGCCTGTGCCGCCCAATTCATAAACTGTCTGGTCATCGGACCGACTGCATATTTCCAATGACCGATTGCGATGACGGGCCAGACGCCGATGATCGAATTGCAGACGAATATCTCCTCGGCCTGCATCAATTCCGCCAACGACATGCTCGCCACGCGCAACTGGATACCGGCCCTGTCGGCACACTCCATGAGATAGCGGCGCATCACTCCGGCGACCCCGGCATGATGCAGGGCGGGAGTCGCGAGCACGCCATGCGACAGCCATGCGAATACATTGGTCATGGTCCCTTCGATTACCGAACCTTCCTCATCCAGCATCAAGCCTTCCTGTATATCATCCGCGTCGTTCCACTCCGAACGCGCCAATATTTGCTCGATCCGACTCAAGTGCTTGATGCCTGCAAGCCGCGGGTTGCGACTGACATGCGTGTCGCAGATCCGCACGCGGATACCGTGTTCCTGCCATCGCGCGGGGTAATCCGGCCAGGGATACCGAGATATCAAGCGCGTGCCCCGGCTATCGGCATCCCTCCGATAATCCCATCCATGTACTCCCAGGGTGATCACGAGTTTGAGTACGGCACGATTCTCGTCCCCGGCGGCTGTCGCCAGTTCCTTTCTGAGAACCTCACGCGCGGGCCTGGGGATCTTCAGATGCTCGCAGCCTTGTGCAAGACACTCGAGGTGGTAATCCTCAAGGACTATCCGGCCTTGCTGCACGGCAAGGGTTTCAAAGACACCGTATCCATGATGAAGCGCGTGATCGGGCCCGGGCAGACCGTCTCGTGGCTCACCATTTATCCAGCAATTCGCGCTCATCCCGGGACACCCATGAGCCCGGATTCACCCGTTCCCGTCGTCTGGCGGAGCTAACCTCGCCATCTGGAGCTCTATCTTCTGTCGCAAGCGATTGATCCGCAATGTCAGATCCTGAAAAGCCTGTTCGTCCAGTGGACCGTAACCGGCCAACTTCGACCGGGTCAGCTCCAGACACTCGACATTGGCAAATTCAAGATTGGTACCGATGCTCCAGCGAGCAGAGATCGTCGCCTCGGCATGTTGCGGGTAGAGCCCGTCCATGATTTTCTCTATCTCGGATCGCAGCGCGCGCGAGAAAGCGGCAAGCTCGGCGCGTTCCACGATTGAAATATCGTCTTTCACGACGTGCAACAGAGAGTGCTGAGCACGGGTCAATCCCTCGATATTTTCAAGATAATGATTTATCTCTGAAAGTACACTGGAAACGTAGCGCTTCTGGCTTTCATTCAATTCTCCCATGACAGCACATACTTCCCGGTTACCGATTTCACCGCTATTCAGAATGGCACTGAATAGGCCAGGACACGATGTGTTCAGCGGGCACCAAATTGGACAACGCGGCGAGAACGGCTTCAACGATGCGTTCTTCGTCAAAAAATTCGACAACCAGCGGCAAATTCGCGCTAAGACGCAATAGATCTGCGGAGTGAACCGTCCCTTTGGCGCCAAAACCGGCAATACCGCGAAATACCGTGACACCATGTACCTGATGACGATCATGCAAAATAGCCATGATCTCATTTATCAGGGTGTGCTTTTTCCCATGTTCCGCTTCGGTCAGATAAATCCGCACCATCAGCATGTTTCTTGCCACCTTCTTTCACCTCGCCCCATTAAATGTTGCGTGCAATATAGGCGCCCAGCATGGCTGCGACCAGTCCTAGAAACACCGATAATCCAAGATACAGAACAGCATAGCCGGTTTCGTTATCCTCGAATAACAGCAGTGATTCCATGGCAAAGGTCGAGAATGTCGTGAACCCGCCCAGTCCCCCGCTGAGAATTGCTGCCCTTAGCACAGGGCTGGCGGAGACTCTCTCCAATGTGGCAAAGAATAGAAACCCCATCACAAAACAACCCAGTACGTTCACGATCAGGGTTGCCAGGGGAAAGTTGCGGCCGTATACCAACTGCACCAACTGGGTAAGGCCATAACGCGCGCAACATCCCACCGCGCCGCCCACCGCTACCGCAAGATAAGTCCACATCAGGATTGCCCCGATTGAGCAATACCGTTGTCGGGCTGTACCTCACCGGTGCGGGTTTGGGTCAGCGACAGCTGTCGCGACCACGCGGATGGGCTAGCACTGCGCCTTGCATGCTGTGTTATTGCGGATATCGCGAACGGGACGTAAGAAGAGGTATGCGGATTGGCCCGGCATGCCTTGCGGTATGTCATGAGATAACTCCTCTGAACTCTTTATGGTTCAGTAGGAGTCATCAGCCCCTTGGGGGCGGTTCGGGGCGAACTCCATCGCCGCATTTATGCCGGATACATTTATGCCGGATAGCAGAACATTTACTAATTGCATTGTCAACAGATTACTGGAAACGCACCGGCGCACCCAGACCGCACCGATTCCGGCTTCAGGATACCGACATGCGCAAAACCGGATAAAAAAAGCCGCCCGGGTTGCCCCGGGCGGCCATTCACTTCGAGTATGCCGTTTCGTTATCCGCCCAGCGAGAACTGGATCGGAATGATGAAATGGAATTTCTGGTTCTGGAACTGTGGCGGCGGTGGCGGGCACTTGGCTCGTGCCACAGCCTGTATGCCTGCACGGTCCAGTGAACGGGTACCGCTGGATCGTTTCACATCCACGTTGCTCATGTCACCGTTGAAATAGTCAAACTCCACCTGCACCGTGCCGGTCTCACCAGACAACAGCGCTTCACGCGGATACGCCTTCGCGGCATCGATACAAGCATGCAACTCGCTCTCGAACCGGGCCTGCAAAGTCGCCATGTCCACCGGCGGAGTCTGCTGCGGCACCAATGGCGGTGACGGCGGCGGCGGCGGGACCGCATTCGGAATCGGTATCGGCGACGGGATCGGCGGCACTTCGTGTAAGGGCTGCTGATCCGGCGGCGGCGGGATCTTCGGCTGCGGTACCTTGGGCGGCGGTGGTGGTGGCGGCGGCGGATTCGGCGGAATCGTCACCGTCGCCTTCTGCACCGGTGGCGGTGGTAATACCGGGTGCATCTCCTGCCAGATGAGGATGCCGGCCACAGCCACGATGATAAGCACCTCCAGCACGATCGCTAGCGCGAACGAGGTACCTTGTCGGGCCGTGAACAGACCCTCGGTGAAAACGTATTTTCTTTCCACTGTTGGGCCTATGAATTAATCGGAGTTTTTGGCGGCGATACCAATCTGGGTCACGCCGGCGTTGCGACATGCGTCCATGATGATCACGAGGTCCTGCAAGGATGACTCCTTGGCACCTGCGATGGTCACGTTGGCATGGGCCGGATCGCGCCCTAGCAAATAGTTGGTAAGCTGATCAGGAGTCATCTTCTGGTCTTCGACCACGATTTCTCCATCCGCCAATAGACTGATGATGATCTTCGGACGTTCGATGGTCACGGCGGTGCTGCTGCGCGGCAGCTTGGACGCAATACCCGTCGCCGGGATCATGCGCAGCGTGATCATGACGAAGAACACCAACAGGAAGAACATGATGTCGATCATCGGAATGATCTCGATTCTTCCCTTCTTCGCTTCAAAAAAACCCTTCATTGCAACTGCCTGCCTTGGCCGTTCGATACGGCCATTCTGAAGTTAACCAAGTCTCTCCAGGCGTCTAACACGCCGCTATCAGGTGAGACGGTTGACGAGCATGACCTTGATCGCTTCCATCTGGTGGAGGATCAGGCGCACGCGGTTGTTGAGGCCGTTGAAGAAGACCAGGCCGAGAATAGCGACGAACAGACCGGCTGCGGTCGCAATCAAGGCTTCCGCCACGCCACCCGTCACCTTGGTCGGTGCGGTATCGGCGGCGCCGAGCACCTTGAAGGCCTCGAAGATACCCACGATGGTACCCAGCAGACCCAGCAGCGGTCCGAGCGTCACGACCGTGTCGAGCATCCACAGGCCGCGATCGATACGGGGTGCCTGCATCAGGATGGTTTCCTCGACCAGATCGGCAAGCCGTGCCGGATCCTTGACATCCGGATACTTGAGGGCCACTTCAAGCACCGCGCCTTGCGGAAACTTGGCAGTACGCACGGCAAGATCCATGAGCATCTCGCGATCCACGTCTTCCATCTCAAGAATGGTGTGAGCGATGAGTTCGCCCTGGCGGACGATCTTGGCGAGGTACCAAGTACGATCCACGATGATGGTGAGAGCCACCAACAAGCTAAACACGATGACGTACAGAATGCCGCCGGAAACCGCGGCAATGTGAAGAATCTCTTGAAAGCTCACTTGACTGTCTCCTGAGATACCGGATTTGGTATTCGGTGTTTATATAAATGCATACGGGCGCCGCATGGTAATCATAGACCACGCATTGGCGCCCATCGCCAACCGCTCGATAGCGGGCCACGTTTTTTACTCAATCTGTTCCGCCAAGTCAATAACGGACACCCCATGGATGGACGCCTGAGGCCCTTGAAATGCCCGGCAAATCATGCTTCTACCCCTGCTGGAGGCCCTATTCTAGCGCATTCCCACCTTTGCAACCCTTGTGGCATGCACACAAATCAGGGAATGGAAAATCAGAAAAATATCGGGAAAAGTTCACATATGCAGTATTGGCGCAGACTGTTGTACAAAGACAACGGTCGGACACGCCGCCTGTTTACGCCCATGTAAGCATCAAGATCTCTGACGGATCTGCCCCGACCAGCGAGCCCCCATCCATGCCAACACGGTGAACAGGCCGACTGCGGCCAAAATGCCCAAATCGCGCAGTCGATTCTGGGGCAGGATGAGAATGATAATCAGGGCCGCCGCCAGACAGAATGCCAGCAGCCATTCAGCCCGCCAGCGCCACCATCGATCCCTGACCTGAGCCATGAAGGCGATACCGGCGGCCACTGCAAGCACTCCGAAAATGGATGCATTGCGCCACAATTCAGCCAGCGGCAGGCTGCCTTGCACCAGGGATTGGTTGAGCCCGGCATCCATGCCCATCACCCAGCGCAGGAATATGATGAGGATCGATCCCACCGTCATGGCCGTCATGCTGGCAAATATGACGCCATTGAAAAAAGTGATCGGTCGCATGGGCCCGCCCTGTTCTGCCGGTTAAAATGATGGCTGCATAGTATAAAAGGCTCGCGTTCGGCGCGCGCTTCCAAGTATGCTTGGCACTCTACCTCGTACGACGCTGTACCCGAGACCGTGGTACAGCCCCATTCTGCAGGAAATTTCCCACAAAATGCGTCACAAGTCTTTACTCGTGCTGACCGTCGTCAGCCTGCTGTTACTCGGCGTCTCTGCTATACCCGCGACCTCAAGCCCTGTGACAGCACCTGCCGCATCGAGTTTGAGTGCTGCCCCGTTGCCCGTCATCAGTCCGCAACCACGCGAAACCCTGGTCGATCAGGCTATCGCAGGACTGCTGACCCGCTATCACTACGGTCATGCAGCGCTGAACAGCACGCTCTCCGAGCAGATATTCAAGCACTATCTGGAAGACCTCGATCCCAGCCGCAGTTATTTCCTGCAATCCGACATAGACAGTTTTGCAAAGTATCGTGACGAATTGGCAGATGCAATCCGGCGTGGCAATCTGCGTCCGGCTTTCAACATGTATAACGTCTATCAGACCCGCGTGAGCGAACGCATCGCTTACGCACTTTCACTGCTCGACCATGAACCCGATTTTACAGTCAAGGACAGCTACACCTACGACCGGCGCAAGACCCCCTGGGCAAAGACGCCTGCCGAGATGAATACACTGTGGCAGCAGCGTGTGAAGGGCGATGCGCTCGGTCTGCTGCTGGCCGGCAAGAGCTGGAAGCAGACAGCGGATATCCTGCGCAAACGTTACCGGAACTTCGAGCACCGGGCGCGCCAGGTAACCGACGGCGACGTCTTCGATCTGTTCATGAACTCCTATACCCGTTCGCTCGATCCGCACACTGATTACTTCTCGCCCGATCAGTCCAAGGAATTCGAGATCCAGATGAGTCTCAAGCTGCAGGGCATCGGCGCCGCGCTGGTGACCGACGGCGAATACACCAAGGTGGAGCGAGTCATCCTCGGCGGGCCGGCTGCGCGCAGCAAGGCATTGCATCCGGACGATCGCATCACCGGTGTCGCGCAAGGTGACAAGAGTGACATAGTCGACGTGGTGGGCTGGCGGCTGGATGACGTAGTGGCGCTGATACGCGGGAATCCCGGTAGTGTCGTGCGTTTGCAGATACTGCCGGCCGGGGCTGCGCCCGGCTCACCCGAAAAAGTGATCCGCCTGGTCCGCGACACCGTGAAGCTGGAAGCCCAGGCCGCCCACCAGCACATCATCACCGTCAAGGACGGTAACAAGACCTACAAGGTCGGCGTGGTCACGATCCCTACCTTCTATAGCGACTTCCAGGGCCGTATGGAAGGCGAGAAGGATTACAACAGCACCACACGCGATGTCCGGCGTCTGCTAAAGGAACTGGAAGCGGCGCACGTGGACAGCGTCGTCATCGATCTGCGTAACAACGGCGGCGGTTCCCTGCAGGAAGCCGATGACCTCACCGGTCTGTTCATCCCGCCAGGACCGGTGGTACAGATTCGCGACAGCGACGGCAGACTCGATGTCGAGGGCGATGATCACAGCGGCGTAACCTATACCGGGCCGCTGGCAGTCCTGGTGAACCGGTTCACCGCCTCCGCATCGGAGATCTTTGCCGCCGCAATCCAGGATTATCACCGCGGACTCATCATCGGCAGTACCACGTATGGGAAAGGTACGGTACAGACCTTGATCGACCTCAACCGCATCATCCCTGGCGATGAAGATGCCGGGCAACTGAAACTCACAGTGGAAAAGTTCTATCGTGTGAACGGTGCCAGCACTCAACGCAAGGGCGTGACGCCGGATATCACCCTGCCATCTATAATCGACCCGACCGAATTCGGGGAAGAGACCCAGGACAGCGCCCTGCCCTGGGATCAGATTGCCGCGACCGATTACACGCCACTGCACCTGGGGCTGGATCAGGCCTTGCCGAAGTTGCTCAAACTGCACGCTGCGCGTATCGCTCACGACAAGGCCTGGGCGCTGTATCTGCAACAGCTCAAACAGTACCAGGCACAGCGCGACGAGAAATCCATCTCGCTGGTGCTGAGCGAACGCAAACAGCAACGTGCCGAACTGGATAAACAGCGGCTGGAGATGGCCAATGCCTGGCGGCAACTGAAGGGGCTGGCACCGGCCGCAACCCTTGAAGCTGCCCTCAAGTCGGCCCAAAACGCCGAAACGGCCAATGGCAGCGGCAGTGATGAAGATGCCGCTACTGCATCCGGCGATGAGAATAGCGAGAATGGCCTGGAACCGGATGTGATTCTGAATGCCGCAGCACATATCGTCATTGATATGAAGCTGCTGGGCGTCGGCAGCCTTCCAGCCACCAGCCAGACCCCCGCCGATACGGTGGCCAAACACTAAATTGCACCCTTGAGCCCAGGCCACGGATGGCCCTGGCCAGTGTTACCATCCAGCCTGTTAATTGATTTATTTTTCAGACAGTTAGAATAATCATCCAGTACAGTTTATTACCGGTTGCCTGACTTTCACGGGCCTGGATTCCCTCCTCCTGCTCCGTTTTCCACACCGGGAAAATAACCGGCGGGATGGCTTGCATGTCTGATTTATACTGTTATACTAAACTACAACAGTAAGGCGTTGGTTACCCATCCACACCGCCAGCGCGCCACACGGGAGTACGACCATGAACCGCAAGCTGATCTCTTTGTCCTTCGCCAGCCTCGCCCTGGCCGGGTTTCTGGGCCTGACGGGATGCAGCGGCAAGGCTGCCGAAGCCGAGCAGACGGCCGCCAAAAAGGATGCCACCCCCGCCATCCCGGTCGAAGTCGCAGAAGTGACGCGCGGCGATATGGCTGCTACGTACAGCGGTACCAGCACCCTGGAAGCCGATCAGGAAGCTACCGTGGTCGCCAAGGTGGAAGGGACTGTCGCTCAACTGTACGTCGAGGAAGGCGCGCGGGTGCATGCCGGTCAGGCGCTGGCCAAGCTCGACGATGCCAAGCTGCGGTTCGACTGTGAGCAGGCCCAGGCCAACTACGACAAGAAGCAGCAGGAGTTCGAGCGCAGCCAGAAACTCTACGACCATCACCTCATCAGCCTGGATGCCTACGACAGCGTCAAATACGACCTGGCCGCGCTGAAAGCCAGCTACGACATCGCCAAGTTCAATCTCGACAACACGGTGATCCGTGCGCCCATAGAGGGTACTGTCGCCCAGCGGCTGGTGAAAGTCGGCAACACGCTGACCGCCAATCAATCGGTATTCGTCATCAGCAACTTCGATCCCCTGCTGGCCGTGCTGTACGTACCGGAGAATGCCCTGCCTGAATTGCACGCCGGTCAGCCGGCCACACTGAGCGCCGACGCAGTCCCGGGGCAGCGCTTCACCGGCCGCATCGCACGCATCAGTCCGGTAGTGGATCCACAGACCGGTACCTTCAAGGTGACAGTGGAACTGCGCCACATCAAGGGTGAGCTGGCACCCGGCATGTTCAGCCGTGTCCTGATCACCTACGACGTCCATCGCCACACCCTGCTGATTCCACGCACCGCACTGGTCACCGAGGACGGCGAGACGGCGGTGTATGTAGTGAAAGCGGGCGACGCGCATCGGGTTTCGGTGAAGACCGGTTATTCCGATGGCACTGACATTGAAATTACGAGTGGCCTGGATCAAGGCGATTCAGTCGTCACGCTCGGCCAGAACAGTCTGCGCGACGGTGCCAAGGTTGCAGTCGTGAACCAGAAGCTGCCGGAGAACGTCGCCAGCAACAAGCCGAACCCGCAAGTCTGAGCAAAGGAGAGCGAACATGAACAGATATCTGCTGACCCTGTTTGCCGGTACCGTGGCGCTGTGTCTTGGAGTGCCCGTCGTGATGGCATCCAATACCGACCCGCAAGCTGCGGACAAGGACAGTCATCGCATCATCATCAACGATGCTCATGGCATCCACATCAAGGATGGCGACGTCATCATCGATAACGACGCCGGCGGTGAAGCCCGCATCACTACCAGCGGCACACTCTTCATAGACGGCAAGGCCGTCCCGGTGACCGATCAGCAGAAAGTGAACCTGCTTGAATACGCCAATTCGGTCAAGGACATGGAGACCCAGGCGATCAGGCTGGGTATGGATGCCGCCGGTTTCGCGATGGGTGTGGTCGGCGACGTGATCGCCGATCTGCTGAGCGGCGAGGATGAGGATGACATAAACAAACATGCGAATGCCCGCGCCAAGGAGTTCAAGAAAAGAGCTTTGCCTATCTGCAAGGATGTGAGATCACTGCAGCTTCTCCAGAACGAGCTGACCGCAAATATCCCGGCTTTCAAACCATTCGCCGTCATCGAAGACAAGGATTCGCGTGACTGTGAACATGAGATCAACTCGGACGATTGAGCACACCGGAGCACCGCCACGTGAATGCCCCCAAGATCCTAGGTATCGTAAGACTCGCCACTTCCCGCCGCGTCACCATCGGAATGGTAACGCTGGCGGTACTGGTATTCGGTTTCGTGGCGCTGGCGCGTCTCAAACTGAACCTGTTGCCGGAGTTGTCGTACCCCACCCTCACGGTACGCACCGAACTTCCTGGCGCCGCGCCTGAGGAAATCGAAAACCTGGTAACCAAGCCGATCGAGGAAGCGGTCAGTGTCATCAAGAATGTGCGCCAGGTACGTTCCGTCTCGCGACCCGGCGAATCCGATGTGACACTCGAATTCAGTTGGGGTACCAACATGGATTACGCAGGCGTCGATGTCCGCGAGAAGATCGATGCCCTGGAACTGCCTACGGAAGCCAAACGTCCGGTGCTGCTGCGCTTCGATCCTTCTACCGAGCCGGTGATGCGCTACGGACTCATCGGCACACCGGCGACCCTCAAAGGCATCGATACACCGGATGCCGACGAACGCAAACTGAAATTCCTGCGCACCTATGCCGATCAGGACCTGACCAAGGCACTGGAAGCCGTGGACGGCGTGGGCGCAGTCAAGGTCAGTGGCGGCCTGGAAGATGAAGTCGAAGTGCTGGTGGATCAGGGCAAGCTCGCCGAACTGCATCTTTCCATCGCCGACATCGCCGCCAAACTCCAGGCTGAAAACGTGAACCTCTCGGGCGGCCTGCTGGAGCAGGGTAACCAGAAGTTGCTGGTGCGTACCGTCAACGAATTTCGCAGTGTGGATGACATCGCCAAATCCGTGATCGCGGTGCGTGATGGCCAGGCCATCTATCTGAAAGATGTCGCGACCGTGCAACGCGGCTTCAAGGAGCGCAAGGCGATTACCCGCATCAATGGCAAGGAATCGGTGGAACTGGATATCTATAAAGCCGGCGATGCCAACACTGTCTCGATGGCACATGCCGTGGATCAGGCCATCACCCGCATCGCCCCACACTTGCCGGCCGGACTCAAACTGGTCAAGACCTATGACCAGTCGGTATTCATCTCGTCGGCGATCGACGACGTCATCAATGCCGCCATCATCGGCGGTCTGCTGGCAGCGCTGGTGATCTTCTTCTTCCTGCGCAATCTGTGGGCCACGATCATCGTAAGCATCACGATCCCGGTCTCGGTGATCGCGACTTTCATCGCCATGTATGCAGGCAATATCACCCTCAACATGATGTCATTAGGCGGCATCTCGCTGGCGATCGGAATGCTGGTGGACAGTTCCATCGTGGTACTGGAAAACATCTCGCGGCATCGCGCCATGGGCAAGCAAACTGTCGAAGCGGTACAGGAAGGTACCAGCGAAGTCGGTGGTGCCATCACTGCTTCCACTCTCACGACCATCGCCGTGTTCTTCCCGCTGGTGTTCGTCACCGGCATCGCCGGCCAGTTGTTCCGTGATCAATCGCTTACCGTTACTTATTCAGTCGTCTTCTCGCTGTTGGCAGCGCTGACACTGATCCCGATGATGGCAGTATTGGGTGTCGCTGGCGCCAACAAGTTGCGGGTGGACGGCAAAGGGCCAAACCCGCCACGCGCGGAACCCGGTAACCGCGTTACACGTGCGCTCTATTACCTGCCACGCGGCGGCGCTTGGTTCTTCAGCTTCATAAGCCATTGGTTCTTGAAGGCGGTGTTCTCGTTCTCCTGGCTGACCGGAAAGGTCTCGCGCTGGTTGCTGAACCCGCTAATGAATGCTTTTCACACCGGCTACAGCTATCTTGAAACCGGTTATCCGCGTCTGATCCGCTGGGCATTGGGTCATAAACTCACGGTGCTCGGAGCAGCACTGGCTTCGCTGGCCTTGTCGCTCGCGATCCTGCCGACTCTGGGCGTGGAATTGATCCCGCAACTTTCACAGGGCGAGTTCCAGGTCCGGCTGACGTTACCTGCTGGGACGCCGCTGACTCAAACCGATGCCACCGTGCAGCAGGTGCAACAGGCGGCTGCCAAGCTCCCGGGTATCGCTACCACGTATTCGGTCGCCGGCACCGGTAACCGGCTGGACGCCAACCCGGTCGATGCAGGCGAGAACATCGGTACTGTCAATGTCGTACTGCACGACGGTGCCACACATGATGACGAGAATCGGGCGATGACCGCGCTGCGTGCCACCCTGTCGCAGATCCCCGGTTTGACCTACAAATTCGAACGGCCTTCTCTGTTCACGCTCTCTACGCCGCTCGAGGTCGAAGTCGTGGGTTACAACCTCGACGCGCTACAGACTGTCAGCGACCAGGTCGCCAAGCTGCTCGCTTCCTCGTCACGACTGACCGACATCAAGAACACGATGCAAGCGGGTCAGCCCGAGATCCAGATCCACATCGATCCGGCGCGGGCCGCACAGCTCGGACTTACCACCAGTGACATCGCCAACGTCATCGTCGCCAAGGTGCGTGGTAATGTCGCCACCCAATACACCCTGCATGATCGCAAGATCGATGTATTGGTCCGTAACCGCAAAGATCAACGCGCCAATCTGGCCGATATCCGCAACCTGATCATCAATCCCAGCGGTGCCCGCAACGTCCCTCTGTCTGCGGTTGCCGACGTGACGCTATCGAGCGGCCCGGCGGAGATCCAGCGAGTGGGTCAGGAACGGGTGGCGATCGTCTCCGCCAACATCGCCAAAGGCGACCTCGGCGCTGCTGCCAGCGATGTGAAAGCGCTGTTAGCGAATATGACCGTGCCTACCGGGATGATCGTACGCGTCGCCGGCCAGAATGAGGAGATGAAATCTTCATTCGATTCCATGCAACTGGCGTTGGGGCTCGCGATCTTCCTCGTGTATCTGGTCATGGCTGCCCAGTTCGAGTCGCTGATCCATCCGCTGGTGATCATGCTCAGCGTACCGCTGGCACTGGTCGGCGCGATATTTGCGTTGTTCATCACCCAGACCACCATCAGCGTAGTGGTCTTCATCGGTCTGATCATGCTGGCCGGTATCGTGGTCAACAACGCCATCGTCTTGATCGACCTGGTCAATCAGTTACGAGCACGCGGCATGGAGCGTGATGAAGCCCTGGTCGAAGCCGGCCGCTCGCGCCTGCGCCCGATCATCATGACCATGCTCACGACCACGCTCGGTCTGTTGCCGATGGCGCTCGGCATCGGTCAGGGCGCCG
>DASSKW010000095.1:0-52680 GCA_035690065.1 Gammaproteobacteria bacterium | reverse complement strand
ATGCTGCAGAGTCTTTGCTGGCGGCTGTCGCTACAGCTGTTCCTAATCCGGCATCAGGCAGTTTCATCCTGATACAAATGCAGCCTGAGCAGATAGAAAGCGTGCCTGGATTTGCAAACCGCGAAGGGGCGTTGACTGCGGCGCTACGCTTTATGTACCAGGACGATAGTATAGAAGCCGGTTTCATCAAGGCCCCGGGCAAACACAGGGTCCACTTTGGGGCGGATGGCGTCCAGACCAATCTGTTCTTTGGCCGCAAACATCATGGCGATAACAAGGTATTCGCGAGCTATGACCGTCTGATTGTGATGGGCTATGTAACAAATCAATCAGTGCACGTATTTAACAAGGTGTGGTTGCAGAAGCAGATCGAAGTACAGGATATCTCGACGGCTTACGATCCGGAGAAACTCAGGGATACGGGCCCACACAATAGCATCGCTTGCAGTATGCTGGAGGTCGACCACAGGCCGGCGTATTGTCATTCAGGCGTACATCATGCTGAAGGCATACCTTCCGTCCTCTAGACTGAGGCGCAGAAAGGAGGGTATCCCGGTAAGGATGATATTGTGCGGTTCGATGATGCCTATGGGAGAGATTTAATCTGATCTGGGTTGTCATTTTTACCGTAATGCCGGATCTTACAGTATGAGGGGCGAAATCTGTTTTCAAGCATGGTACACACAGACGTGTGCTCGCTATCAGATTCCGGATCCCATATCGGTTTATAATCCGATAACGGCGTTGCGCTATGCGTGATTTCACGCAGCTCGGGTTCCTCAATGACTGCTATCGTCTTGTTCTTTCCATAGCTCATCAGGAGGGTATTCGATAATGGCACTGCAAAGGATCCACGCTTTTTCAAACCACGGTTACCAATAAGAACTCCATTCCGGACCGTGAAAAGATTTGAGTAATTGCCGGGCCTTGAAAACTCTCCATTCAGGCTGTTATCTGCATACATCATCCGCAAAGCAGCTGAAAAGACGAGCGGACGATTAAATAATCCGGCTACTGAACGGGCTTGTTTGTGGTCTCTCAGGTTCACGATGATCGTCGTGCCCGATCTGGGGACTGGTACTGCCTTCGCTATCCCACTGAGCAGTTGCTCCTGTCGACGATATGCGTCGACCCACACCCGACGACCTTTCATGCCCGCTCCGACTATCAAGATCGCCAGCAAGGCGAGCAGGACGCCCTGGAAATAGCGCATCCGATTACCGGAAGGGACGGGCATGAAGATTGGCGCCATAAGCAGCATGTACAAGAAAATGCCTGCACCAAGCAATTGCCTGTTATTACCGAACCTCACCGTAGAGACGGAATAGGGCAGATAACAAATAATTGCCATAAACAACAATCCGACACCCAGGGTGATGCTCAAGCGAAGATTGACTGGATTTCGAGCTGGTGAAGGATCGGATTTATTCGGATATCTGCACAGAAATATCAACGCATACAAAGCGGGGATAAGGCCCAATAGAAGATATTCGTATCTGAAAGATGCAAGCAAGCCAATGAGCGTTTTCACAAAGAGAATAGCTTCATGCCCGTAGCCCGCCAATATCCCGGAAATGTGGATATCGGCGACATGTCCATCGCGCCCACTCCCTTTCAAAGCCAGAGATAGCTGATATAGCATGAAGAAAACAGGAAAGACCGCAACTTTAATCAATTGTTTGATATCTGCGTCATGCCCCGCCACTCCGTGGATAATCCAGAGGCCGATGATAAACGCAAACATCATCGGTATGTGGCCAGAATAGGTGAGGCTGGCAAGTATCTGCAGCAGGAAGGTCAGCGCCAGATATTCTCGTCTTGTCGTCTGGATATACAACAGGGCAGAGAGGCACGCGGATAGCGCAATAGTGAATCCGAATTGTGCACCGGTATTGCCAAGCCAGAAGAAGGAATTATCGGCTGGATGAAATAAAGCGATCAGGCCGCAAGCAACGGCGAAAATACGCCGCCCCGGCAAGACACGGTTGATGATCTCGTATATGACAATGCCACGAATGATGGCAAAGAGCAGCAAGGTAAATTGCCATCCGTGAAAACTGTGTGGCGTTATATACATCGCCAGCATCATCGGCAGGGACGCGTACGCACGGATATTCCCGGTTCTCAGCAGAGAGCCATCTGACAGGAACTTGTTCAGCTGTATCCAGCCGTCAAAGACCGGTCCGACATTGAATCCTTCCGGGAGCCAGACGATCAGCGCTACCAAAGCGAACAATATGTATGGGTGTATCAGGTTCTTCCAATCTGATATTAAGACACGTATCCGCAGTAATACGTGTCTGCCTGTTGAGAGTGATTCGGATAATTGCTTGGAGAACATAAGGTATTAGTTTGAAAACTGTTGGAATCTGTACAAATCCGGCATCGAGCCCCGTGGGCCGATTGTAGCAGGGGACAGGCAATCAGGTGCAGGTACTGGCTTGTCGATTCCATGCGCCTGGCGCTTTCCAGACGGGGCCAGATCTGTCATGGCTGAACCGGTCAGCATCAGCAGCATATCCGCTTTCAATCGAACATGGCAGAGGAGCCCCGGGACGTTACGCACTGATATCAGCATAAAAATATGCCCAAAGATGCCCGACAAATATGGGATAGTCGGAGGCGAAATAGTAAGATTATACGGTCTCAGGAGGCGCCAGATATTCATCGCAGCCCCATGCATGGGGAGCAATATCAGAGAATCGGTATAATGAAATACAGTGTCGTCATTCCAGTTTATAACAGCGAGCAGATTGTCGGAGAGACCGTCGAACGTACGCGTGCATTTTTCGTAAACAGCGGACTCGAATTCGAGATCATCCTTGTCAATGACGCGAGCGCCGATGGCAGCTGGAATATAATCAGCAGATTGGCGCGTAGCGACAGTCGCATCAAGGCGATAAACCTGCTGCGTAACTATGGCCAGCATGCCGCAAACTTGTGCGGATTCCGCTACGCTACCGGCGATTGGCTGGTGACGATGGACGATGACCTGCAGAATCCCCCTGAAGAGATTGCGCACCTGATTCGCAAAGCGGCCGAGGGTCATGACCTGGTACTGGGGAATTTCCGCACCAAGATGCATGCTTCTTACCGGCGCTGGGGCTCGAAAGTAGTGAATTGGTTGAATGGGCGCATCTTCGATAAACCGGAAGGCCTGGTATTGAGCAACTTCCGGCTCCTGCACAAGGACGTCGTCAGGCGTATATGTGAATACCAATCGCCTTTCCCCTATATCCCCGGTCTGGCCCTGATGTTTTCAGCTTCACCAGCCAATGTTGATGTGGATCATCAGTCGCGTAGAGTCGGCAAAAGCAGCTACAGCATGTTGCGTATCGCCAAGCTGGTAGCCACTATCCTGTTTAACTATTCGTCCTTCCCGTTACGCTTCGTGATGGCTGTCGGCTTGTTAGTGTCGTTTGCAAGCTTTATCTTCGGTGTTGCGGTGCTTATCAAGAGTTTTGTCCATAGTGCACAAGTTCCCGGCTGGACAACTCTCGTTGTATTGCTGGCATTCTTCAATGGCATGTTGATGCTGATGATCGGTATTTTGGGAGAATATATCGTACGTCTGCTTGCCCAGGTCAGTGGCGGCGCGCCGTATCAGATAAAGGAATCAGTGGATGGCGCTCAATGAAGCGCTACATGTTTATCATCGGGGCTCAACGCAGTGGGACCACTCTGCTGGCAAACAGTCTGGATCTGCACCCTGAAATAAATTTTGCCAAGCCCATACGCCCGGAGCCAAAATATCTGCTGAATATGCACGCGGATACCAGTATGAATGATTATGAAGTCCGATATTTCTCCGGACTTCCTGATACGGTCATGCGCGGTGAGAAGAGCACTTCATATATAGAATATGAGGCAGTTGCAGAGCGGATTGCGAACATCTTCCCGGGGGCACGTTGTGTGGCTATGCTGCGTGATCCAGTGGAACGTGCGATATCAAATTACTGGTTCAGTGTTCAGCATGGCTTCGAGAAGCGCTCGCCGGACCAGGCGCTGGACCCGACCAGACAGGATCTGCAACAGGTGGCGGGACTTTCCGCCTCGCCTTTTGCCTATCTGGAAAGAGGGCATTATCTGAATTTTCTCACGAAATACGCCAACCTGGTCGGGAAGGACAAGCTGCTGGTATTGCAGACTGAGCGGTTCGTGCGGGATGTTCAGGTATGGGATGATTTGTGTCGATTCCTGGGGCTCACCCCGATGGCATCTCCCGTCACCGACGAGAAGTTCAATAGTGTGCCGCGTGAACGATCTGTATCAAGCAAGACGATCGCCGCCTTGACTGCCCACTTTGCACCATATAATGCTGCCCTGGCAATGCAGTATACGTTGGACCTCTCTCTGTGGCGGAGCTGAATCTGAACGCTACCGTGAAAGCGCTGGCCGTGGTTACGGCCACTGTATTGCTGCAGCTCCTGGGAGCCATCTTGCTGAAACAGGCAACGCGGACGGTAAACATGGGCTTCATCTTCCCGGTGGTGTTCATTGCCATTGCGTTCGGCGTGCAGGGGATGAGATTCCTTCTATGGGGCTATGCTCACCGACGGTGGCCGTTGTCAGTGACCTATCCTATGTCTGCGGTATTCTTCCCTCTGCTGATTGCGGTGGCCGCCTTGTATGGAGAAAAGATAGCAGTCGGTCAATGGCTTGGTGGCTTGTTCATTACCGCAGGTGTGATGTGGTTGACGATCCAGAGTAGAGAGTAGATATGTTATTCAGTGGCAATCATCGCAAGCGCATCGTCAACGATTGGTATGTGTATGCTCTGAACATCGTGCAGCACATACTTGCGATAATGCCCCCGCCGATTCGCTGGTTGGGTTTCAAGCTCTTGCTTGGAAAGATCGGCCAGGGGGTACATTTCGATTACCGGGTGTATTTCAAATACCCGTGGCTGGTGGTGATAGGTTCGAACGTAAGCATCAACCGGGGCGTTGAGTTCTATCCGGGACTTTATGGGGGCGACGCTCGCATCACCATCGGCAACAATGTGCGCATCGCCCCGAATGTACGATTTCATGCTGCAGGCCATGATCCCGCGCACCCGGATTTGCCGGATGTGGGGGCCTCGATCCGCGTCGAGGACGGCGTCTGGATCGGTGCCGGTGCCATCATTCTTCAGGGTGTATCCATCGGCCAAGGCGCAGTGGTGGCCGCTGGTGCAGTGGTAACCACAGATATACCACCCGCTGTAATAGTGGGCGGGGTCCCGTCACGACAGATCGGGAAGCGTGATCTTTCATGATGCTGTCCAGCCTGGCATTGACGATTTCGCTGTTATGCACGGCGACGGGCATGGTGCTTTTCAAACATTATTACCGTAGCCACAAGCGTGCGGATTTGGGGTTCTCGATCCTGTTGTTCGGTGCAGTACCGGTCACCACATTCTTTGCCTTGCGGGGACTCAGTCTCGGGTTCGTGTACATGGCTACGGCAGCAACCCATGTGCTGGTACTTGGCATGTCACATTATTTCCTGGGTGAGCGAATACCCCCCAGGGTTTTACCGGGTATCATGCTCATCCTCGTGGGTATTATTCTGTACGGATTCAATTAGCCTCTGGAGTTATCGATGAGTATCCGTTTTACCCAGCCTGCACTTACGGGTCACGAACTGGACTATATCCGCCAGGCCATGGAGAAGGGCCGGCTGATGGGTAACGGTGAGTTCACCCGTCGTTGCCAGGAGTGGTTGGAGGAGACGCTGGGCTGTCGCAAGGCGCTGCTTACTCATTCCTGTACCGCAGCGCTGGAGATGGGTGCGATCCTCAGCAATGCTGGCCCAGGCGATGAAGTTATCATGCCTTCGTTCACGTTTGTTTCCACTGCTAATGCATTCGTGTTACGTGGTGCCATCCCGATATTTGTGGACGTGGATCCGGTAAATCTCAATGTCACGCCGGAGGCGATTGCGGCGGCAGTTACTTCGCGTACCAAGGCAATTGCACCGGTACATTATGCTGGTGTTCCATGCCGCATGGATGAGATCGTGGAAATTGCTGCGGAATGCAAGGCAACCGTAGTGGAGGATGCTGCCCAGTCCCTGTTATCGACCTATCGCGGGCGTCATGCCGGGACATTTGGTCAGCTCGCTGCGATCAGTTTTCACGAGACAAAAAATATAGTTTCAGGTGAGGGAGGCGCGCTTCTGATTAATGATGATGAATTAATGGAGCGCGCAGAGATAATCTGGGAGAAGGGCACGAACCGTTCCAAGTTCTTCCGCGGCGAGGTGGATAAATATACCTGGGTGGACGTTGGCTCCTCGTTTCTGCCATCGGAACTGGTGGCTGCCTTTCTGATGTCTCAGCTTGATGCGGCACATGAGATCACGGCACGCCGCCTGAAGATATGGAACCTGTACCAGCAGAAACTCAAACCACTATTCGATAGCGGTTTGCTGAAACCTCCTATGATCCCCCCGGAAGTAGGGCATAACGCACACATATTTTTTGTCTTGACCAGGAGACCGGAAGATGCGCGCAGACTGCTTGATTTCATGAAACAGAACGGGATCGGTGCTGTACACCATTATGTTCCACTACACAGTTCTCCAGCCGGACGACGATTTGGTCGAACGCATGGGTCACTCCAGAATACCGATGATTTGGCAGAACGGCTGGTTCGCTTGCCTTTGTGGTCGGACATGACGCCGGCGATGGTGGACAATATTGCTGCGCTGTTGTTTCGCTTTTTTGAGCAATGATGGTAATGAAACCAACCGTCTTGAGTAACTCTTTGCAGCGTCTCATTTCCGGCAATGTTAAAACGCTTCTGATTGTAATCTCGCCATTGATGTTCTGGTTCATACTGGTGTCTTGGTATGCTTGGTCCATCGACGCAAGTTTCATATCACGTGACCAGTGGCGATTTCTGGATATGGTGGACAACTATCTTTCCGGTACACTCGACTGGCAGGATATCTGGAGCAGTCATTCGGAGCACGTAAAACCCGGCTACAAGCTGCTTTTTCTTTTCAATGCGAAGTACCTTGGCCTGAATCTATTGGTCGAGATATTTGCCGGACTTGCGTTACTCGCCGCGACCGTCGTTCTCGTTTTACGGGAGATGGCGACCAGCTTTAATGGTGCGCGCAGTATTTTCGTCAGTTTCACACTGCTCACGACGGGCGTGATCCTGATGAGCTTCAATCAATGGGCAAACTATGTTTATTCTTTATTGGCCCTGGGGGGGTTCGGCGAGATGCTGCTGCAAATCGCATTCCTCTGTGGCTTCTCTCGCGCCCTGACGTCCGGTGTGACTCGTGCCGGATTGCTCTGGTTGGTGGTCATCCTTCTATTGTGTGTGTGGGGGTTTTCCGGCGCACGAAGCCCGGCACTGATTGGGGCTTGTGTCATCGTGACCCTGCTCGCGATCTTTCTTGATCCCGGAATACGGTCCCGTATATGGCGTCATGCTCTGCCTTTAATAATGGTTGGTATCTTTGCAATAGGTATATATCTTGTTTTGCTTGATTCCAACCGCAGCAACGGTGGGGGTCTGGTGTATAGAGTTCTGGATGTACTCGATAACCCGCTGGGCGCCATTGCATATATATACGGCATGCTCGCCAACAGTATGCTCAACATCGATGCGGTAGCGTGGCATCACGCGATTCTGGAAAATATTCTTGCAGTATTGGGCAGCGCAGTATTGATTTGGGCGTTATGGCGTTACTTTGCCGCCCGTCACTGGCGGGTCACATGGGTACCGCTCCTGTTGATACTGTATTCCGGGATATTCGTATTGGAGGTCTTGATAGGTCGTTTCGGAAGTGATCATAGTGCATTGCATGGCACCATCGTGCCACGTTATGTATTCGATTCACATCTGTGGATGGTGGGGGTTGCATGGATCATCGGGCTCGACTGGGTCGCAGGACCTGCGCGCTTCTGGCGCAGGGTTCCGTTGGTATCCATAATGACGTTGCTCCTTGCAATCGAGATCGCCAACCTTAATTACACGGTGAAGCTTGCTCACTACCAGGTACGTAGTAATGCCAAAGTGACCGGACTGTTGAAAGAAATCGTGGCGGGCCGCCAGACGACTGACGTATTGCCCAGATGGGAATGTCCGAATGCTAAACTTTGCGCGCATGGTATGGAAATACTCAAGAAATACCATCTAAACGTAGCGCGGTAGATTGTGCCCTGTGTGTTGGAAGATACAGCGCATGTAATAATCGCAAGGCGCGTAGCTGAATAATAATATCCAGAGTGAAGTTGCCGCGAGCATGGGCTATCAATCCGGATGAACTTTTTGACTGGATCATGAATAACCTGAATCATAATCCTGGGTCCGATATGCAAAGCGCGGCCGTGGTGCTTGTCAATTTCAATTCCGCCGAATATCTGACTATGGCCGTCGGTTCGTTATTGAATGATGAATCCGTCAGGGAAATCGTCGTCGTTGATAATGGCTCTCAGGATGCCAGCCTGGATATCCTCAGACAAAAAGTCAGTGATAATAGAATCCGAATAATTGAAACCCGAGAAAACCTTGGTTTTGCACGCGCAGTAAATATTGGGGCGAATAACCTCGCATCCTCATATCTGGTGTTGGTAAACCCGGACTGCCTGCTGGATCCGGGGGCGGTGTCGGAATTGATCCGGCGTGCGAATGATTTGCCGGAAGCTGGCGTGGTTGGCGCCCTGGTTGTGAACCCGGACGGCACCGAGCAGCGAGGATGCCGCCGTCGTTTACCCACACCAGTTTCAGGTCTGGGCGAGTCGGTGCTGTTCCGATGGCTTCTCACCGGATTCAATCAGACAGGTGAACCCTTGCCGGATCGACCAGTCAGGGTGGAAGCCGTCTCAGGGGCTTTTATGGCAATAAAAGCAGATGTTTTCAGGCGGCTTCGGGGCATGGATGAAGGGTATTTCCTGCATTTCGAGGATATCGATATTTGCGCCCGTGCTGCGGCTGCCGGATACGGTGTCTGGTTTGTGCCGCAGGCCCGCGCAGTTCACGAAAAAGGCGTCTCCAGCCGCTCAAGACCATTGTTTGTTGAATGGCACAAACACCGCGGTATGTGGCGGTTTTTCAGGCAGCACTATCCACCCTGCAGACATGCATGGGTACGTTGGCTGGTCTGGTGTGGAGTGTCGAGCCGTTTTGCGGGGATCGCACTGATGGCATCGCCGCGGATCTTCTCCATGTGGTTGCGCAGAGTTGCAGGCACGGCAACATGATCCGGCAGAGCATGGCCGTGATCGGCGCGACCAGCCTGGTTGGTCATTATCTGCTCCCGCGCGCACAGCAGACTGGTTACCGTGTCCTGGCCCTGTCCCGTTACGCGCACGCAGTTGAACCAGGTATGGATTGGCGGGTTTTCGATTCTTCCAGGAACCGTCTGCACGAAGTGCTGGATCGGGATGTTTCTACACTCGTGCATCTGGCGCCACTGCCGCACTTTATTGCCTTGAATTCCAATTTGCACGAAACCTCGATCAAGAGGGTAGTCGCGCTGGGAACGACCAGCGTGATCATGAAAAACAAGTCGAAACATGAATTCGATCGCAGGTTGGTGGCGGATCAATTACATGCTGAAGAGAATTTTATTGACTATTGCGCGAGTAACAATATCGAGTGGACGTTATTGAGACCGACTATGGTCTATGATGGCGTACGCGACAAAAATATCGCACTCATGGCCGGATTCATGAAACGATATGGAGTATTCCCTCTGCTCAGCAAGACGCGTGGCCTGCGTCAACCACTGCATGCCGATGATCTTGCCGATGCCTGCATGCGGGTGGTCGAAAATGAACGTACATTCTCCCACACCTATAACCTGGGTGGCGGCGAATGCCTGGATTTTGAAGCGATTGCGCGGTACATCTTTCGACGTCTGGATAAGACCCCAAGATTCTTACGGCTTCCTGAAGGATTGTTGAGATTGTTACTCGGGATTGCACGCATACACCCGAGATGGCGTAGTGTGTCACCTTCCGCTATCGAACGGTTGAAGCAGGATATGACGATTGATTATTCTCAGGCCGCCAACGATTTTGGATTCATGCCGGGCATGTTCCGGATCGTGTACCCTCGCAACTGAAGCCTGCCGTGGATATTACGTTACCAAAACTGTGCACCCTGATTGCAACGCCGGTGGTGGCATTTCTGGTGTCGGCACTGGTCTGCAGATTGCTGACAAACAGTCGCCTTAGCTGGATTCCGCTGGATTTTCCGAACCGGCGTTCATTGCACGATTCGCCAGTGCCACGCGTGGGCGGGTTGGGCATCATGCTGGGTATCCTTGCCGGTATGGGATGCATGTGGATATCGGGATGGTTTGATATCGGGTTGGGCAAGGTTGTTGCAATTTCATTCCTGGTGGCGATAACGGGGGCTGTAGATGACTGGCGTGGTGTGGTTCCACATTGGCGGTTGCTGGTACAGGTCGCGGCTGCCTGCGGTCTTGTGCTGACGGGAACGATTGTCGAGCGTCTGGTGTTGCCCGGCATCTCGCTGTCTCTGCCGGCGATTGCGGCAGGTGTACTGAGTGTCTTGGCGATAGTATGGGTAACAAACCTGTACAACTTCATGGATGGTATGGACGGCTTTGCCGCCGGCATGACTGTGATCGGTTTCGGCAGCATGGCGATCCTCGGTGGTGCAGCGGGGGGGCTGGGTTACGCGCTTTTCTGTAGCACGATCAGCGCTGCCGCTGCCGCATTTCTGCTTTTCAATTTTCCTCCGGCACGCATATTCATGGGAGATGCAGGCTCCGGTACGGTCGGCTTTCTGGCGGCGGCTTGCGTCATGGTGGCTGATCGGCGGGGGCTTTTCCCCTGGTGGGCGGGATTAGTGATCTTTTCTCCCTTTGTGGTGGATGCGAGTTGGACACTGTTCCGGAGAGCCCTGCGCCGCGAGGCCCTGTGGCAGGCGCATCGGGAGCATTTCTACCAGAGATTGGTAAGAGCCGGCTGGAGCCACCGGCGGGTGGTTCAATGGGAGTACGCTCTCATGGTATCCTGTAGCCTCTTGATATTACTGTTATTAAAAGCTGCTCCGCTCCAGCAGTGGGTGGGTCTTGGCTTTCTCGCTGCAGCCTATGCAGTGATTGGTTTGGGGGTTAATGCTCTGCTCAAAAACAGAGCGCTTGAGTAAAAGGAATTTGGTGTGAGTAGGGATGGCAACGGGTGGCAGCTGTTACGCAACCGCTGGACAGTATTTGCGCACGATCTTTTGTGGGTTGCGGCTGCAATCCTGTTCGCCTACTGGATCCGTTTCAACCTGGGCAGCGTACCGTCCACGTATCTTCGGGGTGCGTTTGAGCTGGTTGCAGTCGCTTTACCCGTACACGCGTTAGTCTTCTGGTTTTTTGGTTGCTATCGCGGTATCTGGCGTTATGCATCCATCCCGGATCTGGTGCGCATCATCAAGGCGGTGCTGGTAGGCGCGCTTGCCACAGTGCTGACTGCATTTCTGATCGGCAGACTGGATGGTGTGCCGCGTTCTGTATTGGTGCTGTATCCGCTGCTGCTTTGTTTCGGTCTGGGCGGTGGACGCATGGTATATCGTATCCTCAAGGACAGTTGGGATGATCTGGAGGATGCTGGTACACACGGTGGACGAGCTCTGATCGTGGGGGCAGGTCGCGCAGGAGAATTGCTGATTCGCGATCTGAAACGCAACTCCGGGCCTTTCTTGCCGGTAGCGCTAGTCGATGACGATCCCAGTAAGCATGGTCATGAGGTGCACGGCGTTCGGGTGCGTGGCTACCTGTCGGAGATCCGTCGTCTGGTATCCGCTTATGAAATCAACATAGTCCTCATAGCGATCCCGTCAGCTTCCCGCGAAGTCATGGATCTGATATTGCAGCAGTGCAATGAAGCCAAAGTGGTTTGCCGGACGCTGCCTTCACTGGGAGAACTGGCAGACGGTCGAGTCGAGATATCCAGATTGCGCCCGGTGACTGTAGAGGATCTGCTCGGGCGCGAACCGGTGATGCTGGATTCAAAAGCGATCAGTGATTTCTTCAGGGATAAATGTATCCTGGTGACCGGCGGTGGCGGCTCCATAGGTTCGGAGTTATGCCGGCAACTTCTCTGCTGGCATCCGCGTAAGCTGATCGTTCTGGATAACAGCGAATACAACATCTACAAGTTGGGCCAGGAGCTGAATAGCTCGGGTCTCGAATCACGTCTGCAACTCATATTGGGCGATGTTCAGGATGCCGGTGCGGTAGAGGAACTATTCGCCCGGCATAAACCACAGATCGTCTTTCATGCGGCTGCCTACAAACACGTGCCCATCGTGGAAGAGAATGCATTGGAGGGGGTGCGGAACAATGTCGTCGGTACCAAGGTGCTGGCAGATGCTGCTGTCCGTAATGGTAATGAATGTTTTGTACTGATCTCCACCGACAAGACTGTCAATCCGGTCAGTGTGATGGGGGCCTCCAAACGTGTGGCTGAACTTTACTGTCAGGGGCTCAGTTATCACGCCGGGGCTCATTTCATCACCACGCGTTTCGGTAATGTACTTGGGTCCACCGGTTCTGTAGTACCGCTGTTTGAGCAACAGATCGCCTGCGGAGGCCCGGTGACGGTGACTCATCCTGAAGTCACGCGTTACTTCATGACCATCTCCGAGGCGGCCAGCTTGATCCTCCAGGCGGCGGCGATGGGGCGGGGCGGAGAGATATTCGTGCTGGACATGGGCCAGCCTGTCCGTATCCGGGACCTGGCCGAACAGATGATCCGTCTCAGTGGGTTGAAACTTGATCGAGACATCAAGGTTGCCTACACCGGGTTGCGCCCCGGAGAAAAACTCCATGAAGAGCTCTTCTACGCCCGCGAGGCTCTTAAGCCGACAACCCACCCCAAGTTATTGCTGGCGGAGTGCTGCACCATAGACTGGGAGCGGTTGAACGGGCAGTTGCACCGCCTGGAAACAAGCCTTGGCGGCCGCGATCTGGAGGAGATATTCCGGGCTCTTAAAGCCACCGTCCCGGAATTCGAGCCCGGTAAGGACGCCGAGATCGCTCAATCCGTCGCTGATGCGAACGGTGCCGCCAACAAAGTAGTCAGACTGGTCAAAAACTGAATCCCGGGTCGCCCTGAAGGGTGCCCAGCGGTTAAAATGCCAAGCTTACCGGCTGGCAAAACACGTGTATTCCATGTCTCTCAAGCTTCACGTCAAGACTTTCGGATGTCAGATGAACGAGTATGACTCTGCCAAGATGGTGGAGGTACTACGGGCATCCCATGATTGCGTGCAGACGGAAATAGCAGAAGAAGCGGATATCCTGTTACTTAATACCTGTTCCATCCGTGAAAAGGCACAGGAAAAAGTGTTTTCCCAGCTCGGCTGGTGGCGAGAGTACAAGCAGAGGAACCCTGATCTCGTCATAGGCGTGGGTGGATGTGTCGCCAGCCAGGAGGGTGAGGGCATCGTCAAGCGTGCGCCGTTCGTGGATCTGGTGTTTGGTCCGCAGACTCTGCACCGGTTGCCGGAGATGCTCGAAGAGACCCGCCGGACACATCGGTCAGTGGTGGATATCTCATTTCCCGAGATCGAGAAATTCGACAACCTGCCGCCCCCGCGTGCAGAAGGCTCGACTGCGTTCGTATCCATCATGGAAGGCTGCAGCAAATACTGTACGTTCTGTGTGGTGCCTTATACCCGTGGCGAGGAAGTCAGCCGCCCATTCGACGACGTGATCGCCGAGGTCGCGGAACTGGTCGAACAGGGTGTCAAGGAAGTGACACTGCTGGGGCAGAATGTAAATGGTTATCGCGGGCCCATGCATGATGGCGCAGTTGCCGATCTTGCACTTCTGATCGAATATGTGGCGGCACTCGATGGTATGGAGCGCATCCGTTTCACCACCTCGCATCCCCTGGAATTCGGCGATCGCCTGATCCGGGCCTATGCCGAGATACCGAAACTCGCGAACTATCTGCACCTGCCGGTGCAGAGCGGATCTGACCGGATCCTGGCCGCCATGAAGCGCAACCATACAGTACTCGAGTACAAGGCGAAGATAAGGAAACTGCGTCAGGCACGCCCGGAGATCAGTCTGTCTACCGACATCATCGTGGGATTCCCTGGAGAGACCGAAAAGGATTTCGAGGCGACCATGAAACTGGTCGAGGACATGCGGTTCGATCAGGCATTCAGCTTCATCTACAGTCGTCGTCCGGGGACACCGGCCGCATCGTTCGAAGATGATGTATCGCATGAAGAGAAAGTGCGGCGTCTGGAGGCGCTCCAGGCGCGTATCCACGGTTTTGGTCAGCAGTATATGCAGCGCATGCTGGGCACCACGCAACGGGTGCTGGTGGAACGGCATTCCACTAAAGATTCCAGCGAACTGGCGGGCAGGACGGAATGCAATCGCTGGGTGAATTTTCCGGGCGATACCCGCTGCATCGGGCACTTTGTGGATGTCGTTATCACCGACGTCAGACAGAACTCATTGCGTGGACGGATAGCTACGCGGACGGCGACGACAGATTTTTCCTCGCAGCAACAGACGCTTTCCGGTTAGGGTTTTGTCAGAGTCCGTACCCGCCTCTCTCGAACTTCTATTGGAACCCGCCGATAACGAGCGGTTGGCCAACCTCTGTGGCCAGTTCGACGAACATCTGCGCCAGATCGAGCAAGGCCTGGGCGTGGAGATCAATAATCGCGGCAATCGCTTTCGCATCATCGGCGATGCAAAAGCGATACAGGCCGTCGCTGCGATCCTGAAACAGCTTTATGCTGCAGCCACGCATGAGCGCATCCGCCGCGAGACGGTGCATCTTGCATTACGGCAATCGGGCATGACAGCGACACCGGAAGCTGCCGACGGTACGGCAGCAAGTGCCGGCGACATCGTCATCGCGACCAAGGAAGGCCGTATCCACGGCCGGGGCCTGAATCAACGCCGTTATCTGCAGAATATCGCGGACCATGACCTTACGTTCGGCATCGGTCCGGCGGGGACCGGCAAGACGTATCTCGCAGTTGCCAGTGCAGTCGCGGCACTTAATCACGATCAGGTACGCAGGCTGGTGCTGGTACGGCCTGCGGTGGAAGCCGGTGAACGTCTTGGATTCCTGCCCGGCAGCATGGCGGAGAAAGTGGATCCTTATTTGCGCCCGATCTACGATGCGCTTTACGACATGCTCGGTTTCGAGCGGGTGACGAAACTCCAGGAACATGGGGTCATCGAAGTGGCGCCGCTCGCCTTCATGCGTGGACGAACCCTGAATGAGGCGTTCATCATCCTCGATGAAGCGCAGAACACCACGATTGAGCAGATGAAGATGTTCCTGACCCGTATCGGCTTCGGTTCCCGGACCGTGGTGACCGGCGATATCACCCAGGTGGATATCCCCCGGCACCAGCGCTCCGGGTTGCGCGATGCAGTCGAATTATTGCGGGATATGGCAGGCGTGAGTTTCACTTTCTTTACTGCCGCGGATGTAGTGCGCCATCCATTGGTACAGCGTATCGTCAGTGCCTATGAGCAACGCGATTCTTCCGAAGCTCCTGTTGGTGGAAGCGGCGATGTTCGCCGCGATTGAAGCGTGTGAATCAGGCGTACGTGAATTAGAATCGCGGTCGAGACGACCGCTCCCACCAACAGCAGGGGCGCTTCCACCAACAACAGGAGTCCCGCCGGTTTGCTCAATGTTGCGCAAACAAAGGTCTCGGCGGGAGTAACGATGTTCGCCGTGACTGGGATGAGGCAGATATGAGTTCTCAAGTGCGAGTGTCGCTGCAAAATGCGACGCCAGCATCCAAAGTCCCGACCCAGGCGCAACTCAAGCGTTGGGTGGCTGCCGCTTTGACCGACCGTGCTGAAGCTGCAGAAGTCAGCATCCGGATCGTGGACGAGGAGGAGGGGGCTGCACTCAACCGGGCCTGGCGCCACAAGGATTACGCGACCAATGTGTTGTCGTTTCCTGCCGAACTGCCGTCGGAGATCAAATCGGCCCTGCTGGGCGATCTGGTGATCTGCGCGCCGGTGGTAGCACGTGAAGCCGCAGAACAGGGCAAGCGGCTGGAAGCGCATTGGGCCCATCTGGTGGTGCATGGCACCCTGCATCTGTTGGGTTTCGATCATGTGCTCGAAGCCGACGCGGAGCGGATGGAAGCCCGGGAAACCGGCATCCTTGCAGGGTTGGGGTACCCTGATCCCTATCAGGAACGGTAAAACGCGTTTTCTCCGGTCGCCTTAACCGATACACTGACGGCCTGTTTTTGCTGGATATCCCTGGAACCGATGGACAACGACCCCTCTCCCAGTAGTAACGGCTCCGGTCTGAGAGCCTGGTTCGAGCGCCTCGGACAGGCGCTCTCCGGCGAACCCCGTGATCGGGAGGAGCTGCTGGAGCTGCTGCGGGACGCCCAGAGCCGTAACCTGTTCGATGCCGATGCCCAGGCCATGATTGAGGGGGTGTTGCAGGTCGCCGATATGCAGGCCCGCGACATCATGATCCCGCGGGCGCAGATGGTGGTGCTGGAAAAGGACGCCTCCTTGCGGGAAGTCACGGGTGTGGTGGTGGAATCCGGGCATTCCCGCTTTCCGGTGGTAGGCGATAGTCGCGACGAGCTCATCGGCATCGTGCTGGCCAAGGATCTGCTGGCGCACTACGTTGGCAATCCAGATACCCAGTTCAATATCCGCGAATACCTGCGGCCGGCACCGTATGTGCCGGAGAGCATGCGTCTCAATGTGCTGCTCAAGAATTTCCGCGACAGCCGTAATCACATGGCGATCGTGGCGGATGAATACGGTGGCGTGGCCGGGCTGATAACTATCGAAGATGTGCTGGAACAGATCGTCGGCGAGATCGATGACGAATACGATGTCGAGGACGAAGCCAGCATCCTCAAGCATACCGATGCACGTTACACGGTGAAGGCGCTGACTCCGATCGAGGATTTCAACGAATACTTCGGGCTTGCATTCAGCGATGAGGAATTCGATACCGTGGGTGGACTGGTAACGCATGCATTCGGCCACATGCCGAAGCGCGGCGAGAAAGTCGAGGTCAACGGTTTACGCTTCAAGGTGATCCGCGCCGACAGTCGACGCGTGCATCTGCTGGAGATGGTGCGGAAATCGATTCCTGCTCCGGCCGGCGACAACAAGCCGGCATGATCACCGCACGACTGATACTGCTTAATAGAAGGATACGCGGATTCACGGGCCGGCTTCGTCTGGTTGCCGCCTGGTTGCATGCCGACAGCCGGGGTGATCTCGTTGCTGCTGGCTGCGGCTTGCTGCTGGTGCTGGCGTTTGCACCCTTCGATTGTTATCCACTTGCGATATTGATGCCGGCCTGTCTGTTCTGGCTGGTCGGGGGCGTCAACCTGCGTCGATCGGCATGGCGCGGTTTCCTGTTTGGTTTCGCGGAGTTTCTGTTCGGCGTCTACTGGATCTATAACAGTATCCACGTGGTGGCCGATGCCCCGATTTGGGTTGCACTGTTGATGCTGGTCGGGTTGGCGGCGGTGATGGGTCTCTATCTGGCAATCACTTGCGCGCTCGCCGTGTGGCTGACACCGGGTTCGGGAGCCGTGCGCTGGTTATGCGCGTTCCCGGCACTGTGGACCCTGCTCGAATGGGTGCGGAGTTGGTTCCTGAGTGGCTTTCCGTGGTTGAGTCTCGGCTACAGCCAGATCGACAGCGCTTTACGTGGCTATGCGCCGATCATGGGTGTATTCGGTGTGACTCTGGTCACGGTGTTTAGCGCAGGGTTGTTGTTGTGTGTCGGTTCACGATGCTTGCGTATCACGCCGCGACTGGTGAGTCTCGGAGTCCTCGTGGCCATCTGGGGGCTTGGCGGAGTTCTGGCAACCCTGCAATGGACGCAGCCCGCGGGCCCGGCGATCACAGTGAGCATGGTGCAGGGGGATATTCCACAGACTACCAAATGGGCGCCCGAGACGTTCGAACCGACCATGCAACTGTATCGTCGCCTGACCGAGGAACATTGGACCAGCCAACTCATCATCTGGCCGGAAGCGGCGGTGCCCGATTATTACGACGACGTAAAAGAAAGCTATCTGGATCCGCTGGAACAGGCGGCACGCCTGCACGGCACCGATATGCTGATTGGCGTACCTACCGAAGATGTGGCCGGCGGACAGTACTACAACAGTGTGATCAGTCTGGGTCGCCACGATGGAGTCTATAACAAACGTCACCTGGTACCGTTTGGGGAGTTTTTCCCGGTGCCCGAGTGGGTGCGCCGGTGGCTGGAGCTGATGGATCTGCCGTATTCGGATTTTACCCCCGGGGCCGGCGATCAGCCGTTACTGCGGGTGGCGGGTTATCCCGTGGGAATCTCGATCTGTTACGAGGATGCGTTCAGTGATGAGATAATGCGCGCCCTGCCGCAGGCGGCGTTGCTGGTGAATGTCAGCAACGATGGTTGGTTCGGGGATTCCATCGCGCTACCACAGCATCTCGAGATCGCGCGGATGCGGGCGCTGGAAGCCGGGCGCTACCTGCTGCGCGATACCAACACCGGGATAACAGCTATCATTGACCCGTCGGGCCGGGTGACAAGCCGGATTCCGATGGATCAAGCGGGAGTGTTGACCGATGAGGTCGTTCCTTATGCAGGCAGCACGCTTTATGCCCGGACTGGAATCTGGATCGTGATGTCTTTGCTGCTCTTGTTATTGCTTTGCATTGCTGTGCCTCACCGGTATATCTTCAAAAGGAAATGAAATGCGAGGCGTAGATATTTCGATATTGCGTCGGTTTGATGCAGAACCGGGATTGCAGTGGCTCGTTTGTGCGTGCGCGATGATTTTTCCGATTACGGTCCTGACCGTGAATCGAGCAGATTCTCTCGTCTTGTTTCTGCTTGGAATTATCGGTGTGTATGCAATCTTCAGATGGGGTGTCAGGGATATCGGACTCAATAAACAGGAAATCCTGTTGATCTGGGTCTTTCTGGGTTGGTACGCAGCCATAGTATTGTGTTATCTGATAGGCGACAAGACAGATACCGGATTCAAATTACTGGGGCGCAACTTGCGCCTGATATTCTTTGTGCCTGCTTTCATAGCCTGCCGGCGTTATCTGACGAAGCCCCGTCTCCTCTTCATCGGGCTGGTTTTGGCGCCATTCGTTATCCTGAGCGTCGCATTGTGGCAATTTATGCATGCGAAGGGCTACGTCCGGGCTGGGGGTGTGGTCGAGATCATTCCCTTCGGTGATTTTTCGATGGCGATGGCTTTTATGGCGATCGCATGGTTGCAGTTCACGGCGGGTTCGCGGGCGATCTGGCGTTTTCTTGTCGCTGGAGCAGCTCTCTCGGCAGGGATGATAGCGAGCGTATTGTCTGAGACGCGCGGCGGTTGGCTTGCGATGCCCGTGCTGTTATTTGTCACAGCAATCATATTGTCCAGACGTTCCGGAAAACGCGGTATAAAAGTCTTTTTAATGTGTATGGTTTTCGCAGTACTTGCGTTCCTCCTGGTGCCGAGAACCATCATTCTCGATCGTACAGATGGAGCTGTACAAAATATCGAGAACTATGTTGATTATATGAAATTGATTAACATGGACCATGCTGGATGCATGGATAGAAAGTTATTCTCTGAAGCTCTTGCTCGCGAGATTGTAAAATACAACTATTCCAAGAGTATCAGTGTGTCCGTCGTCAAAGATGATGATGGTCTTGCCAGGTCGGGATTGAGTAAATTTTGCGAACATGGGAATATGATTAAATTGACGAACCTGGATACAGGAAATAGAGTCACTGTATTCGTCAAGCGTAGCTCGGTTATTCCGGATGGACTACAGAAAATAAGATTTGTTATTCGAGGGAGTGGCAAGATATCGATCTCGCGCCGGGGGAAACGACATTGGGATAAATTCGATAATGAGCAATACAGCATCGTTGACTATGCCCAGGAAGTAAAAGAACCGGCATGGGCGTATTTCTGGGTGCCTGCTAACGGAACAATATATTTTGCTCCTGTACAAAATACCCCGGGCGAATACGTGTTCCCATTTGCAAATGGCTCTGCCGGACAACGTCTCGAAATGTGGAGAGCGGCCTGGCATATATTCAAGCAACATCCGCTGTTTGGCGCGGGTACCGGCTCATTCATGGCGGAAGTAGGTAAATTGGCTCGTACAGGTGATATTTCCCCCTCAGTCATTGGTTACGATCATCCTCATAACGATTATCTGAATGCACTATCCAGTCAGGGGCTACTGGGACTGATTTCCTATTTGCTTGTCATGGGATATCCATTCTTGCTCTTTTACAGAGCTCTCTGGTCTGACGATGACAAGGTCAGGTCCGCGGGATTTTGTGGAGTTGTGATGATTGCCGGGTTATTGATCTTTGGTTTGACCGAGACCATGTTTACGCACTCTATTGTAATGAGCTGGTATGTAACATTTTCCGCCATGTTGATGGCGATTATCTTCAGAAAGAAAGACATAGAGATCAAGTGATGCCTGAATCTGACCAGAACGAGATGATGGAATTCGATCCAAAGAGGATCGTGCATACCGCCCAGATATCCTGGGATTCTGCTGGAGTTTCGGCTGCTGCGGTTCCGGCTTCATTTCCAAAATACTATTGCTTGTGCATGTTGCCCTATCCCAGCGGCCGCTTGCATATGGGGCATGTCCGGAACTATACGATCGGCGATGTCATCACGCGCTATCAGCGCATGAATGGCCGTGAGGTGTTGCAGCCGATGGGTTGGGATGCATTCGGTCTGCCGGCCGAGAATGCAGCGATCAGGAACGGTATGCCGCCTGCAAGATGGACTTACGACAATATCGATTACATGCGCAAGCAACTCAAATCACTGGGCTTCGCGATCGACTGGTCACGCGAGATTGCGACCTGCGACCCGAAGTATTACAGATGGAACCAGTGGTTGTTCCTGCGCATGCTTGAAAAAGGTATCGCCTATCAGAAGACCGGTACGGTGAATTGGGACCCGGTGGATCAGACCGTGTTGGCTAACGAGCAGGTCATAGATGGCCGCGGTTGGCGCACCGGTGCGTTGGTGGAGAAACGCGAGATCCCCATGTACTACTTGGGGATAACAAAATACGCGGACCGTTTGCTCCAGGCACTTGATGAGCTGCCGGGCTGGCCGGAACGGGTCAAGATCATGCAGGCCAACTGGATCGGCAAGAGCGAAGGCGTTGAGATCCATTTCCCATACGATCAGCGGAGCATCGGCAAAGCGGGCGTACTGAAGGTATTCACCACGCGTGCAGATACCCTGTTGGGTGCGACCTATGTTGCCGTAGCAGCCGAGCATCCACTTGCCGAAGCGGCAACTGCCAACCACCCGGAGCTGGCCGCGTTCATCGAGGAATGCAAGCAGGGCGGTGTTACGGAAGCCGAGTTGGCAACCCAGGAAAAGAAGGGCATGGCCACCGGCCAATTCGTGCGCCATCCCTTGACTGATGAGTTATTGCCGGTGTGGGTGGCGAATTATGTATTGATGAGTTACGGCGAAGGCGCAGTGATGGCGGTACCGGCCCACGATCAGCGCGATTTCGAGTTTGCACGCAAACACGGGTTGCCATTAAAAGTGGTCGTCAAACCACGGGACGGAGACGCTCCGGTCGTGACAACCATGTCAACGGCTCTCACCGAGCACGGCATCATCGTGAATTCAGGCGGATACGATGGCATGACGACTGAAGAAGCGATCGATGCCATCGCGAATGATTTGAATAAACGTGCAATGGGCGAGAAACGCACGGTGTTCCGTCTGCGAGATTGGGGCATTTCGCGGCAGCGCTACTGGGGTTGTCCGATCCCGATCATCCATTGCCCGAAGTGTGGCGATGTACCGGTGCCAGACAAGGATCTGCCGGTGGTGTTACCGGAAGATCTTGCGCCGGATGGCAGCGGTAATCCGCTCGCCAAGTGCGATTCATTCGTGAACTGTGTGTGCCCGAAATGCGGCGGGTCGGCGAAGCGTGAGACGGATACCATGGATACCTTCGTGGATTCCTCCTGGTATTACATGCGTTATGCCTGTGCGGACAACGATCAAGCCATGGTGGACGAGCGTGTCAATCACTGGTTGCCGGTGGATCAGTACATCGGCGGTATCGAACATGCGATCCTGCATCTTTTGTATTCACGGTTCTGGACCCGGGTCATGTACGACATGGGGCTGGTGAAGTTCGAGGAGCCGTTCACCAGGCTGTTGACTCAGGGCATGGTGCTGAACCACATCTATTTCAGGAAGGGTAGCGCGGGTGGTATCGCTTATTACAGCCCCGACGACGTGACACCGCTCCAGGATGAACAAGGCCATATTACAGGCGCTACCCTCAAGGCCGACGGCAAGGCTGTTGAATATGGCGGTATGGGGACCATGTCCAAGTCGAAGGCCAACGGAGTCGATCCGCAGGCACTGGTGGATAAATACGGTGCCGATACAGTCCGCCTGTTCATGATGTTCGCAGTCCCACCGGAACAGACGCTGGAATGGTCCGAGGCCGGTGTCGAGGGTGCGCACCGCTTTCTGAAGCGCTTGTGGAAAGCAGCGTCAGATCACGTGAATGGCGGCTCAGTACCCAGACTTGAAACCGCGTCACTGAGTGATGAGCAGCGTGAACTGCGGCGCCAGATACACGCGACGATTGCGAAAGTCGGCGATGATATCGGCCGGCGGTACACCTTCAATACGGCAGTTGCCGCGATCATGGAATTGCTGAACGCGCTCACCCGCAGCGACGATCGGAGTCCGCAGGGCCGCGCGGTGATGCAGGAAGCATTCGAAGCCATCAGCTTGCTGCTGACACCCATGGCGCCGCATACCTGTGAAGTGCTGTGGCAGAGGCTCGGCCGGGAAGGGAGCGTGGTAACAGCTGCCTGGCCACAGCCGGACCCGTCGGCGCTGGTGCGGGACAGCATCGAGATCGTGATACAAGTGAACGGCAAGTTGCGCGGCCGGGTAGCGGTACCGGCGCAAGCGGACCGGAAGAGTATCGAACAGGCCGCACTTGCGGAACCAAATGTGCAACGCTTCGTCGAAGGCAAGACAGTGCGCAAGGTAATCGTGGTGCCCGGAAAACTGGTAAATCTGGTGATCTAGTGCGTATTCGCCCAATTGCCGTCTGGTGTTTGAGCGCGCTTCTTGTTGCGGGGCTGGCTGGTTGTGGGTTCCATTTACGCAATAATGACAACCTGCCACCGGTGATGCAGCGAACTTATCTTGTCATCCCGGGTGGTAACAATGACCTGGAGCGAGAGCTGCGGCGTAACCTGTCTACCGCGACCGTATCCGTGGTTACCGATCCGGCCAAAGCTACCGCCACTCTTTTGATACTGAGAGCGCAGCGGTTCAGACGCGTGCTGTCGGTGAATTACCTGGGTCGTCCAGTAGAGAAAGAAGTCGCCTATCAGGTGGAATTCTCGCTCAGCACGCCCAACGGCATTCTGATAAAACCACAGACTCTCACCCTTACCCGTAATTTCGCTTACAATGAAGCCCAAGTGTTGGGTGATACCGAACAGGCTAATGAGTTATATGCTGCGCTGCAACGTGATATGGCGCAGTTGATCCTGTTCCGGGTTGAAGCCCTTAATCGTCCTGCTGGCCCGACTCCGAGTCATTGAGAATGATGAACCGGACACTATTGCACCGCTACCGGTACGCTTTGCGCGATATGCGATGGCGTCGCTTGTTCATGGCGCTGGCCATGGTGGTGCTGATGGTGCAGACAGGATTCCCCGCACATCAGGATAGTCACCCGATCGGTTCCCAGGATAATCTCTGTCAGTACTGTGTTCTGGCAGGCCATGCATTCGGTGTGCCGGGGGTGGCGATATTGCCGCCACTGGTTCACACACACTACGCATATCTGATATCGATCCCGGTCGAATTTCATGTCCCTGTCTTCCCACGTACCCACTTTAGTCGCGCCCCTCCGTTTAATCCCTGCGTTTGATAACTGATGTCGCATCAGCCCATGGCTGATGCGCATGTTGCTGGGAATTTAACGGAGTCTTGCACATGTGCTCTGAATTATTGGCCGCGTGGTCCACGATGAGTGGATCAACAATGCGTCCGTCTGCCAATGTCGTAGCGTGGGATGGCGGTGCTTCCGGTTGCGGTGACTGCAGTATCCGGAACCTGAACATGGTTCTACCTGGCCGGACTTGAAACGGCCATGAACATACTGCGTATGAATCGCGCCGACGAAGTTCAATTATCGCGGCTCTCGTCGTCACTCTTGTTGGCAGGGCTGGCTTCGTTGCTGCTGGCTGGCTGTGCGGTGGGTCCGGATTTCAAGCCGCCCAGCGCGCCAAAGACCAGTGGTTACACGGCGCATCCGATCAAGAGCGTTGCCGTCACCCCGGGCGTCCCCGGCGGGACAGCCCAGCATTTCAGCGAGGGAGGTGATATCCCCGGCGACTGGTGGACGCTGTTCCATTCCAAACCGCTCGATGCACTGATCCGGCAGTCGCTGGATAACAATCATGATCTCAAGGCCGCGCAAGCAGCGTTGACCGTAGCGGACGAGGATGTGCTGGCACAACGCGGTACATATTCTCCAAATGTCGCAGCGAGCTTTTCCGCCAGCCGCCAACGGCAGCCGACGACGCTCGGATCGGCCCTGACTTCGGGGGCGTTTCAATACAACCTGTTTACGCCGCAACTCAGCATTTCGTATGCGCCTGATCTGTTCGGCGTGAATCGGCGCACGGTTGAATCGCTGCAAGCGCAGGAACAAGCCGCCCGCTTTCAGATGATAGCCGCATGGACCACGTTGACATCGAATGTGGTGGTCGCAGCTGTCCAGGAGGCTGCATTGAGTGCGCAGGTCGACGCCACGCATCAACTCATCGATATCAATACCAGGATGCTGAAGGTGCTGGACTATCAGTACCAGAAGGGCTACGCGAGCCAGATCGATGTTGCCGCACAAGAGTCACAACTCGCACAAGTCAATGCCAGTCTGCCGCCATTGGTCAAGCAACTGGAACAGCAACGCCATCTGCTTGCGGTGCTGGTGGGCAAATTCCCGGGCGATACTCCACCGCAGACATTCGAACTTTCGAGCTTGCAGTTACCGGGGGACTTGCCATTGAGTCTGCCCTCGAAACTTGTGGTGCAGCGCCCGGATGTGCGGCAGGCGCAGGCGAACCTGCATGCAGCCAGCGCTCAAATAGGAATCGCCGAGGCGAATCGGTTCCCGAATATCGAATTGACCGCCGATGCGGGCAGTACCGCGACGGCGATCTCGAAGATATTCGATTCAGGTACCGGTTTCTGGGGCCTGGCCGTGGCCATCACCCAACCGATCTTTGAGGGCGGGACGCTGCTGCATCAGGAACGCGCTGCGAAGGCCGCCTATGTCGAAGCGGCCGAACAATACCGCAGTACGGTGCTAATGGCTTTCCAGAATGTTGCCGATACCCTGACCGCGATCGAGCAGGATGCCAGGGAGTTGCAAGCGGCTGCATCGGCGGAGCAGGCCGCTAAACAGACGTTGGATCTTACGCAGATTCAGGCCCAGGACGGTTATGCGGATCCATTGCAATTGTTCAATGCCGAACAGTCTTACCAACAAGCCCGCATGACTCTGGTGCAGGCTGAGGCTGAGCGCTTTGCCGATACCGCAGCATTGTATCAAGCGCTTGGTGGCGGCTGGTGGCACCACACGAACTTCGTCAGGAAATGAACATGAAAGATCATCCTCGATACACATCGACGCATCTTCACCATGGTGAAGGTCACAGATTTGCAATTGCCGTTCTGGCGGGAGCATCGGTGCTGGTGCTGGTCGCTTGCTCGTCTGGCAAGGGCAAGCAGGCGCAGACATCGGCGACACCGCACAATGTGACGTTGACTGCGGCGCAGCAGCAGCGCATCGGCCTCTTCACTGTCACGACATCGAAGTTCCATACCACGGTCGATACTACCGGTGTAGTGGATTTCGATCATGATCAATCCACCAGTGTGCTGGCACCATTTTCCGGTCCGGTGACGAAACTACTGGTGACCCTCGGGCAGAAAGTCAGAAAAGGCCAGGCGCTTGCCGCAGTGGCCTCGCCCGATTTCGCGGCCGCTATCGGCGCATACCAGAAGGCGCTAGCGGCGGCCAGCGCTGCTGATCAGCTCGCTGCAACCGACCGGGATCTCGTGGCACATCATGCGATTTCGCAACGCGAGAATGCACAGGCGCAGGCCGATGCCATCGGTGCGGCATCCGATCGCGATGCGGCATTACAGGCGTTGCGTGCACTGCAGGTCGATACGCAGACGATCACGGATATTCAGCAAGGGCGGCCGGTAATCGAAGTGACAGGTGTGATCCGGTCGCCGATTGCAGGGACGGTGGTGGAGAAGTCGATCACACCCGGGCAATTGTTGCAGGCGGGCAGTTCTCCGTGTTTCACCATCGCCGAACTTTCGCGCGTCTGGGTGATGGCGCAGATATTCGGGTCCGATATCGGTTCGGTCCATCCCGGCGATCACGCAACAGTGTCAATCGGTCCCGGGATGAAGCGTTTGACTGGAACAGTCACCAACGTGGCGGCGGAGGTCGATCCCAATACCCAGTCGGTACTGGCGCGCGTGGTCGTCGAGAATCCGGGCGACCTGCTCAAGAAACAGATGTATGTGGAGGTACGGATACATTCCAGTGACGAAAATACGGGCTTCGCGATACCGGTTTCAGCGATCCTGCGCGATGACGACAACCTGCCCTTTGTGTACGTCGTGCGACCCGACGGCAGTTACGCACGCCAGCACGTGACGCCAGGTTATCGTGACGGCGACCTGACCGTCATCACCGAGGGTCTCAAGGTTGGCGAGAAGGTCGTAGTCGACGGTGGCATCTTCCTGCGTTTCATCCAATCCCAATGAACGAGATTCATTCACCGAATAGTCCGCAGCCGGATCCGACGTCGATCATCAACCGGATCGTGGCCTTCGCACTGGAGCAACGGGCGCTGATGATATTGCTGTCGCTATTGCTGGTCGGCGCTGGAGTGTGGGCGCTGAAGCACCTGCCGATGGATGCTTACCCCGATCTTTCGCCACCGATGGTGGAAGTCGTCACGCAGTGGCCAGGGCATTCCGCCGAAGAAGTGGAACGGCTGATCACGGTTCCGGTGGAGCTGGGGATGAGCGGTATTCCAAAACTGGTCAGCAACCGGTCGATCTCGTTGTACGGGCTCTCGGATGTCACCATGACGTTCCGGGATGGTACCGACAACTACTTCGCGCGCCAGCGCGTGTTCAATCGTTTGAGTTCGATCGATTTACCCGACGGGGTGACGCCATCGGTGTCGCCGCTGTCTTCGCCATCGGGTCTCATCTATCGCTACGTGTTGCAAAGTACCGACCGTTCACCGATGGAACTCAAGACCTGGGAGGACTGGGTCATCGCGCCGCAATATCGGTCTCTCTCCGGCGTAGCCGACGACTCGGCCTTCGGTGGCGGCGACATGCAGTATCAGGTGTTGCTGGATCCTGTCAGGATCGCCGCGCTCGGCCTGACAGTAGCGCAGGTGGAGGCCGCGCTGGCGGCCAACAACGGAAACTCCGGCGGTGGTTTCTATTCGCAGGGTGGACAGTTCTTCTACGTGCGCGGGCTGGGGCGGCTCACGACGATCGAGGACATCGGTGATGTAGTCCTGGCGGTGCACGATGGCACCCCGATCCTGGTCAGGAATGTCGGTAGCGTGAAGATCGGTATCGCTCCACGTCTCGGTGAATTCGGGTATATGAGTCAGAATGATGCCGTGGAAGGCGTGATTCTGATGCGTACTGGGGAAAAGACCCAGGACGTGCTCAAGCGGGTCGAAGCCAAGACCAGGGAGCTGAATGATGGAGTGCTGCCCAAGGATATCCGGATCCATGCCTTCTACGACCTGAGTGACATGATTGCAGAAACCACGCAGGTGGTGGAGCACAACCTGTTGCTGGGCATGGTGCTGGTGATCGCTGTGCTGGTCTTCTTCCTGTACGACATCCGCGCCGGCCTGATCGTCGCTGTCACCATCCCGCTGGCGCTGCTGTTCGCATTCTTCTGTCTGAATATGAAGAACGCTTCGGCCAATCTGCTTTCCATAGGAGCCGTGGATTTTGGCATCCTCGTGGACGGTGCGATCTTCATGGTCGAGAACATCTTCCGTGAGCTGGCTGTACAACGCGGCGAGCCGATCGATATCAAGGCGGTCATCCAGAAGGCGGCTTCGGAAGTCGATCGCCCGCTGGTTTACGCAGTCGCGGTAATCGTCGCGAGCTTCCTGACGATCTATGTATTGACTGGCCCTTCCGGCACGCTGTTCAAACCGATGGCCGATACCATGATCTTCGCGCTGATCGGCTCGCTGATCGTGACCCTGACCCTGCTACCAGTGCTGTGTGCGCTGTTCATGCGCAAGGGCGTGCGCGAGCGGCGCAACGTCATCTTCGAGAAGATCAAGTCCGCGTACATTCGCTGGCTTGAGCTTGTGCTTCGCCATCCTTGGTGGACGACATCCGTCTCGGCCGTCCTGCTGGTGCTTTCACTATTGTTGGTGCCGCGGATCGGTGCCGAATTCATGCCGCATCTGGACGAAGGGGCATTGTGGGTGCGCGCGACCATGCCGTACACCATCTCTTATGACGAAGCGGCGAAGATCACGCCGCAGATCCGTGACGTGTTGCGCTCATTTCCGGTCGTTACCACAGTCACTTCGGAACTCGGTCGTCCCGACGACGGCACCGATTCGACCGGCTTCTTCAATGTGGAATTTTTCGTCGGCCTGAAACCCTATTCGCAGTGGGATGGCAAGTACCGCAACAAACAGGCATTGATCGATGCGATCGACCGGAAACTCCAGGTCTTCCCCGGCATCAACTTCAATTACACTCAACCTGCCGAAGATGCAGTGGACGAGGCGGAGACCGGCCTGAAGAGCGCACTGGCAGTCAAGATATTCGGCCCCGATCTGGTGACCTTGCAGAAGAAAGGCAAGGCCATCGAACAGGTTCTGCAACACGTGCGCGGCATCACCGACGTGACCCTGGTACACGAATTGGGGCAACCCAATCTGGCGATCAGGATCAATCGTGCCAGCATCGCCCGCTACGGCTTGAACGTCTCTGACATCAACGGCCTGATCAAGGCCGCCATCGGCGGCGATGTGGCGACCGAAGTGGTGCAGGGTGAAAAACAGTTCGATCTGGTCGTGCGTCTGCAATCCAGATATCGCGACAACCCGCAGGCGATAGGCAATATTCCCGTGGCCACTCCCACCGGGCAGGAGATCCCGCTCAAGGATCTGGCAGATATCCAGGTCGCGAACGGGGCTTCGTTCATCTACCGTGAGGACAACTCGCGCTACATCGGCGTGCAGTTCTCGGTGGCCGGGCGCGATCTCGCGGGCGCGGTCAATGACGCGATTCAGCAGGTCGCGAAGCAGATCAAGTTGCCACAAGGTTACCGGATGGATTGGGGCGGCGAATACAAGGAGTACACAGCCTCACGCGCGCAGCTCGATGTGATTCTGCCGTTGACCGTGATGCTGATCTTCGGTTTGCTGTTCGTGCTGTATGGCAACTTCAAGTTTCCGTTCATCACTGTGCTGGGCGTGCTGCTGTCGGCACCGGTCGGTGGCATCGTCGCATTGTGGGCTACCGGTACGCCGTTCTCGGTATCATCCGGGATCGGATTCATCGTCCTGTTCGGAGTCTCCGTGTTGACGGGCGTGGTTTACATCTCCTGCGTCAACGAACTGCGGCGCGACGGGATGCCTCTCAGCACGGCGATCAGTGAAGCCGCGATCCTGCGCTTGCGGCCGATCATGATGACGGCCCTGGTCGCAGCGCTCGGTTTGCTGCCGGCAGCGATCGCCACCGGCGTGGGTACGGATTCACAGCGACCGTTCGCGCTGGTCATCGTCAGCGGCATGATCACGCGCCTGATCATCGGTGTGTTCCTGATGCCGGTGTTGTATGCCCTCGTCGCGCGCCCGGGCGACCGGCTGCAGGTCTGATCCGAGGATGGGCCTGACCCTGTGCACCGCGGCCTATCTGCCGAGCGGGGTGCTGGGTGTGTGGTACCTGGCGGTGCCGGCCATTATCATGGGCGGCATGCGTTACCTGTATACCGGATCAATTGTTTGAAGCTCGCGCCTGAAAGGCTCGCGGGCCAGCTCAAAGCCAATCTCGCTGCGATCTATCTGATCTCGGGCGAGGAGCCGTTGCAGCGTGAGGAAGCTGCCGATGCGGTGCGGGCTGCGGCTCGCGCCCAGGGTTATACCGAGCGGGAAGTCTTCGAAGCCGAACGGGGTTTCGACTGGAATCTGCTCAGCAACGCCAGCGCCAACCTGTCCCTGTTCGCCTCCCGGCGGGTGCTGGATGTCCGTCTCGGCAACACCAAACCGGCCGATGAGGGTGCCGAGGCACTCAAGGCTTTTGCTGCTGATCCTGCTCCCGACACCATCCTGCTGGTCACCTGCGGCAAATTGGAACGCGGCGGGGGTGCCTGGGTGACGGCGCTGGAACAGGCCGGGGTGATGATCCAGGTGTGGCCGGTGGATGCCCGCCAATTACCGGCCTGGCTGGAGCGGCGCCTGCGCAGCCGCGGCCTGGTCCCCGATGCCGATGCGGTGACGCTCCTGGCCGAGCGGGTCGAGGGCAATCTGCTGGCTGCGGTGCAGGAAGTCGAGAAACTGCTGTTATTGCGCGGGCCCGGGCCTGTGGATGCGGAGGCGGTGCGTGAAGCGACTGCCGATAGCGCCCGTTTCGATGCCTTCAAGTTGGTGGATGCGGCGCTGGCGGGTGACCGGGCCAGGACCATCAGGATTCTCGACGGCTTAAGGCAGGAAGGCACCGAGCCGCCCATGATCATCGGTGCGCTGACCTACACACTCCGCGAACTGGCCAACCTGGCCTGGCAGATCGAAGCCGGCACCCCTGCGCAGCAGGTACTGGGCCGGGTCTGGCAGCAACGTCGACCACTGTTTCAGCAAGCCCTTAAACGTGGCAAGGCCCGTGACTGGCAGCGCCTCCTGGCCCGTGCCGCGCGGGTGGATCGCGTCACGAAAGGTCAGGCCCGGGGGCAGCCCTGGGACGAACTGTTAAACTTGGTCGGCAGCCTGGCAGGCCTGCATTTGCCCAGCCCGAATTAGCAGGAACAGCACCACACGGCATGAGAAGAATCGGCATCTTCGGCGGGACCTTCGATCCGGTTCATCTGGGTCATTTGCGGCCCGCGCTGGAGATACTCGATGCGCTTTCCCTGGATCAGGTCCGTTTCATTCCGACCGGCATGCCGCCCCACCGGAACATGCCGGTGGCATCTGCCGTTCTGCGCCTCGCGATGCTCAAGGCGGCACTGGCAGATGAATCCCGTTTTCATGTGGACGAACGCGAGATCACCCGTACCCAGCCGTGCTACACAGTCGACACCTTGGCGGAGCTGCGCCGGGAATATCCTGGCGCTGCGTTGTCATTGATCGTCGGCATGGATGCGTTTCTGGGGTTTCCTGCCTGGCATCAATGGCAACGCCTGTTTGAACTGGCGCACGTGGTAGTGGCGCACCGTCCCGGCTGGACCTTCAGGAACGAAGGTGTGCTGGGGGAAGTGGTGACTCCGCGCTTGAGCGCTTCAGCGACGGAGTTGACGCGCGTTGAGTCCGGCTGCGTATTGTTGCAACCGGTAACGCAACTGGAGATATCCGCCACGCTGGTACGCGATTGCATCGCCGCCGGGCGCGACCCGCGTTATCTGGTGCCGGCAGCGGTGCGCGACATACTGATTGAATCGAAATGCTATGCAAAAAGGTGAACACAGGATGACTCCCGAACAATTGCGCGATCTGGTGGTAGCGGCACTCGAAGACATGAAAGGCGTGGAGGTGCGTGCGCTCGACGTCCGCGGTAGTACACCGCTTACTGATTTCATGGTGGTGGCAAGCGGGAATTCCGATCGCCATGTCAAATCGCTGGCCAGCAGCGTGCTCGACAAGGCCCGGGAAGCGGGCGTGAAGCCCATGGGTGTCGAAGGCGAACAGGAAGGCGAATGGGTGCTGGTGGATCTGCGCGACGTCGTCGTGCATGTGATGCGGCCGCAGGTGCGCGATTTCTACAATCTGGAAAAACTCTGGAGCATGCAGGAGTCTGCCGCGGAGACTGCAGCACCTTCGACCGCAGCCCGCAAACGGCGCTGAACATGCAGATCCACCTGCTGGCCGCCGGTACGCGTTTGCCGGGTTGGATCAATCAGGGATTCGACGAATATGCGGCACGGCTGCCGCCGGAATGCCGGCTGACCTTGAAAGAGATCCCGCTGGGTGCCAGCCGGCGCAGTGGCGACAGCGTGAAAGCCATCGCCGAAGAAGGTACGCGCATGATGGCGGCAATTCCGGGCCGCGCGCATGTCATCGCGCTCGAGGTACAGGGGCGCGCTTTCAGTACCGAAGAGCTGGCCAAGAAACTCGATCGCTGGTTACAGGACGGCCGTGATCTTGCGTTATTGATCGGCGGCCCGGATGGATTGGCGCCTGTCTGTACCGAACGTGCCGAGACCCGATGGTCACTTTCGCCATTGACGCTGCCGCATGGACTGGTGCGAGTCGTGGTTGCCGAGCAGTTGTATCGGGCGTTGTCGATCCTCAAACACCATCCATATCATCGCGCATGAATAGCTGGAGTTTGCGACGTTGAAAAACAGTTTCATCTATCTCGCATCCCAATCGCCGCGCCGCGCAGAATTGTTGCGGCAGTTGGGACTGGATTTCGAGATCGTGACTGCACCGGTAGATGAAAATGTCCGACCTGCTGAATCCCCGGAACACTATGTGCGACGTGTGGCGCATGATAAGGCCATGGCTGCAGTGCGAACATTCGGCGGGTCGCCGCCAGCGCCGTTACTGGCCGCCGATACGTCAGTGGTGGTGGGCAACAGGATCCTTGGCAAACCGCATGATCGTGGGGAGGGGCTGGCGATGCTGGCACGGCTTGCCGGGCGCAGTCATCAGGTATTGTCGGCCGTTGCACTGTGGACAGCGGATGGTTTGTTGGAGGCACTCAGTACCAGCGAGGTGAGGTTTCGCGACCTCGCACCAGCCGAGGCCGAGGCATACTGGGATACGGGTGAACCGGCTGACAAGGCCGGCGGTTATGCTATCCAGGGGCTCGGTGCAGTGTTCATCACGGGTCTTGTCGGCAGTTATTCCGGCGTCATGGGATTGCCGTTGTTTGAGACCGCGGAACTTCTGCGTCAGGCAGGACTGGAGATAATGATGAAGCAGGTTTGAGTGATGTTCAGAGCGTGAGGTGTCAGGAGTGTGGAGTGTCGCATCTGTTGCCACTCCTTACTCCTCACCCCTTAGGTTCGAAACTGACACATGAGTGATGAAATCCTGATTAACGTCACGCCGCGCGAGACGCGGGTGGCGCTGCTGGAAAACGGTGTGTTGCAGGAGCTCTATATCGAGCGCACGCGACGTCGGGGTCTGGTCGGTAATATCTACAAAGGCAAGGTGTCGCGGGTGTTGCCCGGCATGCAGGCCGCCTTCATCGATGCGGGACTGGAGCGGACTGCGTTTCTGCACGCCAGCGATATCGCCAAGGTCGCCTATGCCGATCATGAGGACGAGCATGCGGAGCCGGTGGATATCCGTGAACTGTTGCACGAAGGGCAGGAAATCCTGGTGCAGGTCCTGAAAGATCCGCTTGGCAGCAAGGGCGCGCGTCTGACCACACACATCAGTATCCCGTCACGCTATCTGGTGTACCTGCCAGCCGGAAAGAATATTGGCTTGTCCACGCGTATCGAAGATGAAGCAGAGCGCGAACGGTTACGTGAGTTGTTGACTGCGTTCGCGCCGTCGGTGGCGGCGGGGGGTTACATCGTGCGGACCGCCGGCGAAGGCGCACAACCGGAAGCCTTGCGTGCCGACATGCTGTTCCTGAACCGGCTCTGGGAAGCGATCGACACGCATGCTGCAGAGGCAAAGCCCGGTGAACTGGTGCATGAGGATCTGCCGCTCGCGGTCCGTATCCTGCGCGACCTGTTTGGCACCGAAGTGGAACAGGTGCAGGTGGATTCCGCCGAGGCCCACGCCCGTATCCGCCTGTTCGCCGAGAAGTTCATACCCGCGATGGCGCCGCGTATCGAACAATACACGGGCGCGCGTTCCATCTTCGAGTTGTACGGTATCGAAGATGAGATACAGAAAGCGCTGGAACGCAAGGTGCAACTCAAGTCGGGTGGTTATCTGATCCTGGACCAGACCGAGGCGATGACCACCATCGACGTGAATACCGGCGCGTATGTAGGACACCGCAATCTCGAAGAGACCATCCTCAAGACCAACCTGGAAGCGACCCAGGCGATCGCACGCCAGCTCCGGTTGCGTAATCTGGGTGGCATCATCATCATCGACTTCATCGACATGCATCAGGATGAACACAAGCAACTGGTGTTACAGGCGCTGGAGCAGGCTCTGGCCAAGGATCATGCCAAGACCCAGGTGAGTGAAGTCTCCGCTCTGGGGCTGGTAGAGATGACGCGCAAGCGGACCCGCGAGAGTCTTGAACATGTGCTATGCATGCCTTGTCCAACCTGTCAGGGACGCGGTTCGCTGAAGGCGCCCGAGACGGTCTGTTACGACATCTTTCGCGAGATCGTGCGGGTCACGCGTCAGTTCAATGTCCAGGAGTTGCGGGTGTTGGCCTCACCGGCTGTAGTCGATCTGTTATTGGACGAAGAGTCTGCCGGGATGGCGGAACTGGAGACGCAGATCGGCAAACCGATCCGGCTACAGACCGAAGCGCTATATACGCAGGAACAGTTCGATGTTGTTCCCATGTAGGCAGGGACAGTTGGGATGAAGACCTGGCAACGCCGGTTATGGAAAGGTTTTGCTGCGGCATTTGCTGCGGTGGTGATCGCGCTCGCGACTGTAATCGGGATATTCCGTCTGCTGGCGCCTCTGGTGCCGAGTTATCGCGCCGACGTCGAACAATGGGCGGCGCGCGTATTGGACCGGCCGGTGAGCATCGCCGGCATGGGCGCGCGCTGGGACTGGTACGGTCCCGAGGTTACGCTGAACGATGTCAAGCTTTATTCCCACGATGGCAAGCACGTCATCATCACTGCCCGCGAGATCCGTCTGGGGCTGACACTGCAAGCAGTCTTGCACGGCAGCTTCTCGACTCCCAGCCGCATCATCCTGGTCGAACCGCAAATAAGCGTGATCCGCGATTCCGCGGGTCGCTACAACCTGCAGGGCTCCGGCGAGAATAGCGCCGGGGAACGGCAGGTCGATTGGCGCAGCGGGTTGAATGATGCCTTCCAGCAGCGCGCCGAGATCATGGTGCGCGAAGGCAGTATCACGCTGCTGGATAGACGTCGGCGCGCCACTCCGTTTGTCTTTACCAGGGTAAACATCAAACTCGATAATGCCGCTGACGATCACCGTATCTCCGGCAAGCTGCAATTACCACCCGCCTTCGGCAATAGCCTGCAGTTCGATGCCGAGGTGACAGGCGCAGGCCTGCATCCGGAATCCTGGCAGTGGCACGCGAGTATCGACGGTACAGGATTGGAAGTACCGATACTGCTGTCATATTGGCCGCAATACCAGCACCGTTTTGTGGATGGCATCCTCGATCTGCGCGCCGAAGTGGCGGGAAATGGCGCCACGCTGAAGCAATTCAAGACCGGCATCAAAGGCCGTGATTTACTGCCTGCCGGGGGTTCTGTACATGGTTTCGCGACGCTTGCTGGCGATGTCGAATGGATGCGGGTTGCGGCAGGTTGGAAATTAAATGGACGCGATATCACCTTGACGCAAGCCGGCGTAACCTGGCCAACGAGCAATTTCAATCTTGCCTATGACGCGGATACTCAGGGAGACGTATGGCAGGGAGATGCCAGTTTCCTGCGGCTGCAGGATATCGACACCTTGATAAGCTGGCTGCCGCCGATACTGCTCGACAGATTGCAGCGTCTGCAACGCGTGGCACCACAGGGTGATGTCTCGAAGTTCGCATTTGCAGCACGCTGGCAAGGCAACAAGCTTGATACCTGGTCGGTGCGCGGCCAATTTCAGGACCTGGGTGCACAGGCCGATGCCGGGATCCCGGGATTTACCGGCATGGACGGTGAACTCGCATTGGATCAGACCGGCGGCAGCCTGACGCTTGCGACGCGCAATGGTTCCGTGACGTTCCCGCAGCTGTTTCGTGGGCCCTTGTATGCAGGGACGCTGGATGCCGGGTTCAGTTTCACACATGACTCGACCGGTTGGCGAATTGCGAGCGACGACATTGAGATAAAGAATCAGGACGGTTCCGCCAGGGCCAGGGGCAGTTTCCTGTTCCCGGCTGACGGGAGTTCGCCGCGACTCGACCTGGATGCCACGGTCGCCAATGTGGATGCCCGCAACAAATCTGCGTATTTCCCGGTCGGTATCATGCCGAAAGAAGTCGTGGACTGGCTCGACACTGCGATCGTGAGGGGGCAGGTACCGGAGGGCAGTCTCAGCGTGCATGGCAAGCTGGCGGATTTTCCTTATGACAAGGGTCAGGGTCTGTTCGATATCCGTTTCCACCTGGTGCATGGCGTGCTCGATTATGCGGACGGGTGGCCCAGACTCCAGAACCTGGATGCCGATGTTGAATTCCGCAATCAGGGTCTGAGTGCGGTAGTGCGCGGTGGAAATATCCTGGGCGATGACATCACCGGTGCCAGGGCCGGGTTTGCCGATCTGCGCGAAGGTGTCCTGCGTGTCGATGGCGGCGCGCGCGGCAGTGCGCAAGCATCGCTGGATTTCCTGCGTCGTGGTCCTCTCAAGGAGCGTTTCGGTTCCTATCTGGATACGGTGAATGTCAGTGGTCGCAGCGATGTCAGCTTGCATCTGGTATTGCCCGTGGACCGGTTGGCCGATTTCAAGCTGGATGGCATGGCACAACTCGGCGATGTCGCAGTCAGTGTGCAAGACGCTCCGGCATGGGCGCTCACCAAGCTGCACGGTGCCGTGCATTTTACCGGCACCGGTATCTCTGCGGATGGCGTACAAGGCATGCTGCTTGGTGCTCCGGTCGTCATCGACGTGTACCCCGGCGGCAAAGGAGATGGCGATACATCGTTGTTCAAGGCTCTTGGCAGCGCAGATGGCACCGCGTTGGTGGCAGCATTCGGCTTACCGGTCAAGGATGCATTGCAGGGACATGCCGATTGGACTGTACACGGACGCATCCCGAACGATCCTGCTGCCGGGACAGCGGGATTGTCGTTACGACTGGATTCCAGTCTGAAGGGTCTTGCTATCAATTTGCCGCTGCCGTTTACAAAACCGGCAGACACCAGTGCACCGCTGGCAGCAACACTGCAGATCCAGGATGGCGACAAACTGGAATTTGGATGGCAGTATGCGCAACGCGCGGCAGCGAGACTGCAATTCGTCTCACAGGCCAATCGGTGGCAGTTCGATCGGGGTACGGTTGAAGCAGGTAGCGGCGAGACCACATTGCCATCCACCGCGGGCCTGACTCTCAGCGGCAAGCTCGACGAGTTCGATACCGCTGCCTGGCTCTCATATACGGGAACCGACGGTAGAGACGATGGCATCGATATGCCACAGTTGCCGCCATACCTGCAGCATGTGGATATGAGCGTCGAACATTTCTCAGGTTTCGGACAGTCGATCAATGGCCTGCATCTGTTACTGGACCGGGGGCAGGATGCCTGGCACATCAAGCTGGCCAGTGCAGCGATCGGCGGGCACATCAGCCTGCCGTTCGCGGTGGATGCACAACACCCGATCATCGCGGACATGGACCATGTGATGATCGAACACAAGGCCGTGACGACGCCCGATACAGCATCGATCACACAGCCTGCTTATGATCCGCGGCGTATCCCTGCGTTGCGCTTCAGCAGCAAACTGCTGCAATTCAGTGGGGTATCGTTGACCCAGGTACATGCGGTCTTAACGCCGCGTCCGGACGGTATCAATCTGGCGGATTTTGCCGTGGATGGCCGCGCATTCAAGACGGAGGCCAACGGCAGTTGGACGCTACAACCGGACGGTACGCAACATTCACATCTGAGCGGGAATATCACCAGCACCGATATCGAAAAGACTCTCAAGGCCTTCGGTTATGCGCCGGGCATCACCGGTGACAAGGCTAGCCTGGAGGCGGATATAGATTGGAAGGGTGGTCCGTTCGACAACATCGTCCAGTCCCTGGATGGCAAGCTGCATATCAAACTTACCAACGGCCAGTTGCTCGAAGTGCAACCCGGGGCAGGGCGGGTATTCGGTCTGCTCAGTATCAATGCGCTGCCGCGTCGCCTGTTGCTGAATTTCAGCGACGTGTTCGGTAAAGGGTTTGCGTATGACAGCATCGAAGGCAATTTCACGCTTCAGGACGGCGACGCCTATACCCGCGATCTGACCATCTCGGGACCAGCCGCCAAGATCCACATGATCGGACGAATCGGGCTTGCCAAACAGGATTTCGACGAAGCGCTGATCGTGGACGCGAGTGTGGGACCGACCTTGCCGATCATCGGCGCGCTGGCTGGCGGCGTGGGCGTGGGCGCGGTGGTGTGGCTGCTGACGGAAGTCTTCAAGAAACCTCTCACCGCAGTCGGAGAAGTGCGTTATCACCTCACCGGACCGTGGGATAATCCCAAGCTGGAGAAAGTCGCTGAATCACCCAACAAGAAAATGAAAGCACCAGCAGCACAATCGGCGTCGCAGCCGCAGGCAGCTCAACCATGAAATTACCTTTGTTGAAAATGGCCGTGTGGGTCTTGTGCGTGGCCGGGTTTGTCGCTTCCGCGCAGGCGGATACCTTCACCATCACGGCCGATGAATGGGCGCAGCCACGCAGCGGCGCAGAGATGGCGGCGATGGCGCCGGTACGCGCAGCGGTACAGGACTGGATGAAGCATCCTGACTATCACATCGTGATCCTGCATTCCGGTGACGACATCGGCAGTCTGTGGTCGAGCGAAGTGCAGGATTGGCTGGTATCGCTCGGTATCCCGTCAGCCGCGATCGAGAGGCGTATCAGCGGTCAGGACGAGAATTCGGTGACGCTGTCGGTGGAGCCATGAGTCAGCACCGGGTTGCCGCGATCCAGATGAATTCCGGCGCAGATGTCACTGCCAACTTGCGCGAAGCCGGGCGTTTGATGGCGCAGGCCGCAGCACAGGGTGCGCAACTCATCGTGTTGCCGGAGAACTTCGCACTCATGGCGCGTAACGATGAGGAACGCGTGCGTGCCGGTGAGGTCGATGGTAGTGGCCAGATCCAGGATTTTCTTGGCGACAAGGCACAGACATTGCACGCCTGGATCGTGGGCGGAACATTGCCGGTAGTCGCGGGCGGCGACAAGGTCTATGCGCGCTGTCCGTTGTATGATCCGCAAGGCAAGCGTGTTGCAGTTTACGACAAGATCCATCTGTTCGATGTCAGCGTGAATGCGGCGGGTGAGGCGTATCACGAATCGGCGCGCATGCAGCCAGGCGACCGCGCAGTCGTCGCGGATACGCCGTTCGGTCGGCTCGGTCTGGCGGTGTGCTATGACCTGCGTTTCCCGGAACTGTTCCGTACCCTGACCGCACAGGGTGCGACTCTGTTCGCGGTACCGTCGGCCTTCACGCGCAGCACCGGACGGGTGCATTGGGAATTGCTCAATCGGGCACGTGCGGTCGAGAACCTGGCCTTCGTGATCTCAGCCGCCCAGACCGGACAGCACGCGAATGGCCGCGAGACCTGGGGACACAGCATGATCGTGGAACCCTGGGGCGAGATCCTCGCCGAGCGGGCTGCGGAGCCGGGTATTGTCATGGCCAGTCTGGATACGGAAGCACAGATCCGTCTGCGGCAACGGTTCCCGGCGCTGGCGCATCGTCGGCTGGGGTAGAATTACCTCATCGTCATCCCCATATTCAACCCATCGCGGGAAGTAACGTTCTCGCCCGCCATCATCACTGCGAATTATCCATGAACAACGCCCTGCAGATCGCCCGGAATAACCTGTTGTCGTCCGCTGGTATGGACGAGCAGCAGCTGAGCAAGGTGCTGGATCGCATCCTGAGTTACAAGGTGGATGCCGCCGATCTGTATTTCCAGAGCACCAGGCACGAATCATGGTCGCTGGAAGACGGCATCGTCAAAGACGGCAGTTACAACCTGGAACAAGGCGTCGGGGTGCGAGCGATTTCCGGCGAGAAGACCGGCTTTGCCTATTCGGACGAGATCGTGTTGCCGGCGCTGACGCGTGCCGCCGATATGGCGCGTGCGATCGCCAAGCAGGGTGGACAGAATGGCTTGCAGGCGTGGCACGGCGAACCCAACCGCCAGTTGTATCTGCCGACCGATCCGGTCGCGACGCTCAAGGACGAAGACAAGGTGAAACTGCTGATGCAGGTGGACGCGGAAGCACGGCGTCTCGATCCGCGCATCAAGCAGGTGATGGTGAGTCTGTCCGGCGTCCAGGATGTGGTGCTGGTGGCGGCCAGTGACGGCACCCTTGCCGCAGATGTGCGGCCACTGGTGCGTTTCAATGTCAGCGTGATCGCAGAGCAGGATGGCCGTCGCGAGCAGGGTTACGCCGGCGGCGGTGGCCGCGTCGGCTACGAATATTTTCTCGATTCCGAACGCGCGTTCGGATACGCGCGCGAAGCCGTGCGTACCGCACTGGTGAATCTGGAAGCGGTGTCGGCACCCGCCGGCAACATGACTGTGGTACTGGGAGCAGGCTGGCCCGGCATCCTGTTGCACGAAGCCATCGGTCACGGTCTGGAAGGAGACTTCAACCGCAAGGGGACCTCGGCATTCTCCGGTCGCGTGGGTCAGAAAGTCGCGTCCGAGCTGTGCACCATCGTGGACGATGGGACGCTGCCGAACCGGCGCGGTTCGCTGAATGTCGATGACGAAGGCACGCCGACGCATTGCACCACGTTGATCGAGAATGGGATCTTGAAAGGCTACCTGCAGGACAAACTCAACGCACGCCTGATGAATGTCGCGCCGACCGGCAATGGCCGCCGCGAATCGTTCGCGCATCTGCCGATGCCGCGCATGACCAACACCTACATGCTGCCCGGACAACACGATCCGCAGGAGATCATCCGTTCGGTGAAGAAAGGCTTGTACGCGGTGAACTTCGGCGGCGGGCAGGTGGACATCACCAGCGGCAAGTTCGTGTTCTCTGCCAGCGAAGCTTATCTGATCGAAGACGGCAAGGTGACACGCCCGGTGCGCGGCGCGACGCTGATCGGCAACGGGCCCGATGTCCTGACGCGCGTCTCCATGATCGGCAACGATCTCAAGCTCGACGACGGTGTCGGCACCTGTGGCAAGGAAGGCCAGAGCGTGCCGGTCGGCGTCGGGCAGCCTACTTTGAGAGTGGATGGTCTGACGGTGGGTGGCACGGGCTGAGGATAATAATCAGCTGACCTGGACGGGCTGTCGCGAAGTCGTTTTCAACCAGGTTTCGAGCACTTCTTTCATACCCGCCGCAACGGCCAGTTTCCGCAGTCGCTTTGAATCGAGCAAATCCATATCGATATCTTGATGCGGGGGCCAGGTGCGGTGGCTGCGGGGACTGGCTGCCAGATACAGCCAGTCGAGCAACGCCTTTTCCGGTGTTGCACGCGGTTGTTCATGTGGGCGATCCGAAGCAAGACGATCGCTGTCAGCACCGGCTTCGACGACGCGGCGCGGAATACCGAAGAAATGCAGGGTACCGGCCTGGGTGCGGTGTCTTCCCAGACTTGGCGGCGGCACACGCGGATCTACCGGTACCACTGCGGTGATTACATGCGATGGATTGTTGAGTACACCGCTATCGCCCAGCACGGTGTTGAGCGAGAGGATCGCGTCGTTTTGCAGCCATGCGGCGGTGTCCGCCAGTTGCCCCGGCGGTACCCGGAAACGGTTCAGGAATAAACCACGTTGTACAGGCTGAAGTTTGCCGCGGGCTTTGGCATTCTTCAGCCAGTAGGTGAGGCTGCTGGACGGGAGTGGGCTTTCCCGGCCGGCGCGCGCAAAGCGTGCCAGCAGATCGCGGCTCAAGACCGCAGGTGCGTCTGCAGCGGCAAGCCGATCCTCGAGCGTGATCTGCCAGGGTTTCATGATGAGGCAAGCCGGAGCAGGTCTTCGGCATATTCACCGACCCGCAGTTTCATCGCAGTCCATTCGGTTTCGTCAACGCGTTCAGCATTCGCAGGCGTAAGCGTGTCGAGCAGTTCCGTCTGGAAACGGGCCCAGCTCAATTCTTCAAGATGCTCCCAGAGTATTGTGATGGGATCCCGTCCGGCCAGATCGGCGCGGTCTATGGCCCAGTTGATGAGCGCAGTGGACGGAGGATTGGCCGCGTCATTAAGCAGATCCATGTCATAGACATCGCGCGGTACGCTGCGACCGAGTAATGCCGCAAGCTTGCTGGCAATCAATGCAGACCGGTCATAGATATCGACCCAGTAACGTGCGATGCCTTTAGCTGCATGCGGTACGAAAGGTATCTGTGTGACGGCACCGGGTACCGCGCGTGCAGGGTCGCGCGAGACTTCTATTTCGACATGGTGGGGACGCCCTTCGGTGTCTTCAAAATTGACTTTCCAGCGTGGGCTGGATTCTGCCTTGCCGGGTTCCGAGGTATGCAGATTCCGGATGGGCAGGCCGCGTGCCGCGATCTCGATGGCACGATGGATGCTGTGATGCAGGGAATCGGCAGTGCGTCTGGGATTGGTGAAATCCAGATCGATAACCTTGGTGAGTCGCTGCTCGCCGAATAATGCGCGGATGGCAGTTCCGCCTTTCAATACGAAACCTTCCCCTTTCTTATGGAAAAGTTCCCGGGTCAGGCGTTCCAGAAATTGTTCGCGCAAGGTATCCATGGCATCGTCAATTAAGCAGATTATGCCAACTGCATTAGCATAAATGGCTTAATTGTCCAGGGCTGGCGAAATCACACAAGTATGGCCAGGCTGGGGTGTCAACGAGTGCGCAAAGAGCGCATGTCTGCAGCAGCTAAGGAACCAGACCCGGGAAACGGTCCAGCCTGGCGAGCAATTCCTTGCGTGTCTTGCACACCAGCGTCGCGTGCCCCAGTTTGCGATCGGGCCGCGCGTCCTTGCCGTAATCGTGATAATGCGCACCGGGTATTTTCAGCACTTCCGCCAGCGGCGGCATCTCGCCGATGAAATTTACCATCGCGGAATATCCCACTGGCGAGGTGTCGCCGAGCGGTAGCCCGAGGATGCCGCGGATGTGATTTTCGAACTGACTGGTGACGGCACCTTCGATGGTCCAGTGACCGGAATTATGCACGCGCGGCGCGGTCTCGTTGGCGATGAGTTTACCCTTGCGAACGAAGAACTCGATGGTCAATATCCCGGTGTAGTCGAAGTGCTGCATGATGCGCTTGGCGTATCGTTGCGCCTGACTCTGCAGTTTCTTGTCAGGATAGGGCGCGATGGACAGACGCAGGATGCCGTCGCGGTGCCGGTTTTCGGACAGCGGATAGAAGGCGGTGTCGCCCAGATGGTTGCGCACGCCGATGACCGAGACCTCGCGTTCGAAGGCGATGAACTGTTCGAGGATCAGCGGCACGCCGGCAAGCGCGTTGTAGGCGCTACCGAGTTCCGCAGGACTGCGGATGAAGCGCTGGCCGCGGCCGTCGTAACCGAGACGGCGGGTTTTCAGTACGGCGGGATAACCGATTTTCTGAATCGCCTCTTCCAGATCCGGCATGGATTCAATGGCACGAAATTCCGGGGTTGGAATCTTGAGTTCGCGGAACAGGGTCTTTTCCGAGAGCCGATCCTGACCTGCGGCAAGCGCGGCGACCGGTGGCAGGAACGGTTTGTCTTTCGGGAGTCTGCTCAAGGCGGCAACCGGGACGTTCTCCACGTCATAGGTGAGCACATCCACTTGCGCGGCGAGTTGCGCGATCTTGTCGGCGTCGGTGAATTCGCCCAGCAGGATGTCGCCGATTTGTCCGCCGGGAGCATCGGCGCTCTTGTCGAGGAAGATGAACTTCAATCCGAGCGGGTAGCCGGATAGCGCCAGCATGCGGCCGAGTTGTCCGGCACCGACGATACCGATTGTTCTGGGTATGGAATCTGGCTGACGGAGTGATTGTTTACGCATTTTCCGCTTTGCTGTTCTATGGTGGGAGCGGTCGTCTCGACTGCGATTCGAATATCGCGGCGCAATATCGCCGCTCCCGCAAGATTATTTTGACGGATCGGGTTGCTTGAGCACGGACTCCGTCTGGTTCTGGCGAAACTCGTCCAGCTTCTTGCGGATATCCGGATACTTGTTGCCGAGGATGGCAGTCGCCAGCAGCGCGGCATTCACCGCGCCAGCCTCGCCGATGGCAAGCGTGCCCACCGGTACGCCGGCCGGCATCTGCACGATGGAGAGCAACGAATCCATGCCCTTGAGCGCTTTCGATTTCACCGGTACGCCGAGCACCGGCAATGAAGTCTTGGCCGCCACCATGCCCGGCAAGTGAGCCGCGCCACCGGCGCCGGCGACGATCACTTCCAGTCCGCGTTCTGCGGCAGTCGCGGCATATTCAAACAGGAGATCGGGGGTGCGGTGTGCCGAGACTACACGCGTCTCGTGGGCTACGCCCAACTGTTCCAGGATCCTGGCCGTGTGCTGCAGGGTGTCCCAGTCCGACTTGGAGCCCATTATTACGCCGACGAGTGCTTTCACAGGCACCCCTCAAAACGCATCTTTTGCTCTGCGGCGGCGGTGCGTGCGACCTCGGAAGCCCCACGTACTCGAATGTACGCTCCGGTTCCTCGCTCTTCCGCGCCTTGCCGGGAAACAAAATCCGCTGTTTTTAGTGGCACCTTCATCTGTGCATTTTACCCTCAGGCGTGCGGCAGGGCGAGTCTTGGCGGATTCAACCGAGGCTCTGGATATAGCGAAACAGTGCCCGGGCATGCCGGGACGGCTGATCGGTTCGGGCTTCCTCGATGGCGGCGCGCATCAACTGGCGCAGTTGCTGACCGTCTGCAGCGGGGCACTGGTCCATGAATTCCGTAAGCGCGGCGTCGCCTTCGGCGACCAGCCGGTCGCGCCAGCGCTCGGTCTGCTGGAAACGTACTTTGGCGAGCCGACTGGAATTGTGGAATTCATCCAGCCGGGCGCGTATCGGTGCCGGATCGACATCCCGCATCAATTTGCCGATGTATTGACGCTGTCGCTTGAGCGCGCCGTGGCTGGTGATGCTGCGCGCGAACTCCACCGCATCGCGCAATCTGTCCGGGAGCGGCACTGCTGCCAACTGATTTTCAGGCAGGGTAATCAGCTCTTCGCCGAGCCGTTGCAAGGCTTCCACCTCACGTTTGAGCTGGCCCCGGCTGGGCCGGATGTCGTCTTCGAAATCCATCGGGTTACAATGCCGCCTTTCTCACCAGTGTCTTCAGGAATTTCATGTCCACACCGCGCGATGATACTACCAGCTATACCCGGTCCGATCTCGAATCGCTGGTCGGACAAGTACTGCAGGAAGCCCGCAGCCAGGGGGCGACTCAGGCAGAGGCGGGTATCAGTATCGAGTCCGGGCTCAACCTGAGTGTGCGGATGGGCGACGTGGAGACACTCGAATACCAGCGCGATCGGGGTCTGGGCATCACCGTCTATTTCGGTCAGCGCAAGGGGTCGGCCAGTACCTCGGATCTGTCGTCCGCGGCAATCACGGAAACCGTGCGCGCAGCCGCGAGTATCGCGCGTTATACCGCTGAAGACGATTGCGCCGGTCTGGCCGATGCGGCGTTGATGGCGAAACATCCGGCGGATCTCGATCTGTGCCATCCCTGGGCACTGGAGCCGGATACCGCTATCGAACTGGCGCAAGAATGCGAAGCCGCGGCGCGCGAATTCGATCCGCGCATCACCAATTCCGAAGGTGCGAGCGTGAGCTCGCATCGCGGCTTGCGGGTGTACGGCAACAGCCATGGTTTCGTCGGTGGCTATGAAAGCACGAGCCACAGTCTGAGTTGTTCGGTCATCGGCAGCGAAGGCGACAGCATGCAACGCGATTACTGGTACAGCACCGCGCGTGATGCGAGCGAGCTGGAGTCTGCACAGACAGTTGGACGGCGCGCCGCGGAACGCACCGTGGCACGGTTGGGCGCCCGCAAACTCGGTACGCGCAAGGCGCCGGTCCTGTTCGTGCCGGAAATGGCGCGCGGATTCCTGGGGCATTTCCTCGGTGCGATACGGGGTGGCGCGCAGTATCGTCAGGCATCGTTCCTGTTGGGCGGTATGGGTCAGCAGGTATTCCCGGAATTCGTGCAGCTCTCGGAGCGGCCGCATCTGCGCGGGGCGCTCGCCAGTGCCGCGTTCGACAACGAGGGCGTCGCGACGCGGGATCGCGAGATCGTGGACGCTGGAGTAGCGAGTACCTATCTGCTGGACAGTTATTCGGCACGCAAATTGGGACTGCAAACTACCGGCCACGCCGGCGGGATCCGTAACCTGATCGTGCGTCCAGGAGAACTTGATTACGCCGGATTGCTCAAACAGATGGATACCGGGTTGGTGGTGGCAGAACTGATCGGGCAGGGCGTGAACGGCGTCACTGGCGATTATTCGCGTGGTGCGGCTGGCTTCTGGGTCGAACATGGCGAGATCGTGTATCCAGTCGAAGAGATTACCATCGCCGGCAATCTCAGGGAGATGTACCGGAACGTGATCGCGGTCGGCAGCGATGTCGATGTGCGTGGCGGTATCCGTACCGGCTCGATTCTGATCGGTGAGATGACCATCGCTGGAGAATAATGGTCTTTAATTATTACAACCGTCTCAGCGCCGCCAACAGGCGCATCTATGACGCCAGCGACAAGGTGGAACGGATTCTGTTGCCGGACCCCGTCCCGTTGCGACCCCTGGCAGCGCAGATTTCCGATGCTTTGCAGACCGATCAACGGGCACAGGTGGAAGCGATCTGTAACGATCTCGCTGCCGGTATGGTGAAGCGTTTCAGTATCCCGCCGGTCACTATCAAGGTACTCTCGAAGCGCCCATCCAATGACTATGGAGAACTGCACGGTCTGTACGAAGGTGTCGAGGGCCGCATCAAGGTGGCGAAGGTCACGCTCTGGATGCGCACCGCGCAACGCAAGCAGGTGGTCGCGTTCAAGAGTTTCCTGCGGACCTTCCTGCACGAGATGTGCCACCATCTGGATTATGAGCACCTGAAACTCGGCGACTCGTTTCACACCGAGGGTTTCTACAAGCGCGAATCCAGCCTGTTCCATCAGTTGATGGATACGCCCTCTCTGGACTGAACCTTCGACGTACCGGAGCCGGACCTGTAAAATACCCTCCTGCGGCCGGTCTCAGGGCCGCTTTCCCAGTCATTTCAGGAGCTTGCCCGTGGCTGACTACATCGCCCCCCTGCGCGACATGCAGTTTGTGATCAACGAATTGGCGGACCTTGACGCCGTCAGCAAACTCCCCGGTTGTGAAGAAGTCACCCCGGAACTGGTGGAGACGGTACTGGAAGCGGCGGGGCGCTTTGCCGCCGACGTGCTGGCGCCGCTCAATACCGTGGGCGACAAGACTGGGGCCAAACTTAACGGCGATGCGGTCACGACGCCACCGGGTTTCAAGGATGCCTACCTGCGCTTTGTCGCCGACGGCTGGAACGGGCTGGCGCTGGATCCGGAATACGGCGGGCAGGGTTTGCCGCAAATCGTCTCGGCACCGGTGATCGAGATGTGGCAGGCCGCGAACATGGCATTTGCGTTGTGCCCGATGCTCACGGAAGGTGCGGTCGAAGCATTGATGCTGCGCGGCTCGGACACGCTCAAGAAGATTTATCTGTCGAAGATGGTGTCCGGCGAATGGACCGGCACCATGAACCTGACCGAGCCACAGGCCGGTTCCGACCTGGGTCAGGTGCGGACCCGGGCGGTGCGCGAAGGCGACCATTATCGGCTCACCGGTCAGAAGATATTCATCACTTATGGCGAACACGATTGGACCGACAACATCGTGCACATGGTGCTGGCGCGCACCCCGGACGCACCGGAAGGCGTCAAGGGCATCAGCATGTTCCTGGTGCCGAAATTCCTGGTCAACGACGATGGCAGTCTGGGCAAACGCAACGATGTGCATTGCGTGTCAATCGAACACAAACTCGGTATCCATGCCAGTCCCACCGCGGTGCTTGCCTATGGTGAGAAAGATGGCGCGGTCGGTTATCTGATTGGCGAAGAGAACCACGGCCTCGCTTACATGTTCATCATGATGAACATGGCCCGCTTCGCAGTCGGTGTACAGGGTCTCGGGATCGCTGAGCGGGCCTGGCAACAGGCATTGGCGTTCGCGAAGGAGCGGGTACAGAGCACGGATGTCTCGGTACGTGGCGGCCAGCCGGTACCGATCATCCGGCACCCGGATGTGCGCCGCATGTTGATGAGCATGAAAGCGAAGATCGAAGCCATGCGGGCATTGAGTTACGTCACCGCAACACAACTCGATGTCGCTTTTCATCATGCCGATGAAAGCCGGCGGCAACGTGCGCAGGCATTCGTCGATCTGATGATCCCGGTAGTGAAAGCCTGGTGTACCGAGAACGCCGTCGAGATCACGTCCACGGGGATCCAGATCCATGGCGGCATGGGTTTCATCGAAGAGACCGGCGCCGCGCAACATTTCCGTGATGCCCGCATCTCGACGATCTATGAAGGTACCACCGGCATCCAGGGCAAGGATCTGATCGGCCGCAAGATCGCACGCGATAAAGGCGCGGCCATGCAAGCGGTGATCGTGGAGATGCGCGCACTGGATGCACAGTTGGCGAAAGCAGACAACGCAGACCTGAAGGTGATCCGTGTCCGACTTGCGGAGAGCATTACAGCATTGGCAACAGCGACCGAGTGGCTGGTCGCGAATTACAACAGCGATATCAAAGCAGCATCCGCCGGCGCAGTACCATTCCTGAAACTACTGGGCACGGTGGCGGGTGGCTGGCAGATGGCGCGCGCTGCACTGGTGGCGCACGGCAAGTTGACGAAGGGCGATGCAGATGCGGAATTCTACAAAGCAAAACTCGGGACCGCGCGTTATTACGCCGATTACGAACTTAGTCAGGCTGCCGCGCTTAAGGAATCCATCGTGGCTGGCGCGGCTGGCGTACTGGCACTGGACGAAGCGCAGTTCTGAGCCTCGTCATCATTGCGAGGGATACAGTGACGAACTGATCCCGGCGCCTCCTGTCATTGCGAGGAACGCAGTGACGAAGCAATCCCGGTACGGACTGGTAACGTCACGGGATTGCTTCCCGCTTCGCTTACAGTTGAAGACCCACATGTTCGCGATGACAGGGAATTATCGGAAGTAAACTGGTGTTATTTGATGATGACCTTGAAGGCAATGTTGAAGGAAGGCGCAGTGCCGGTCTTGCCAGCCATGCTGCCTTGCGGCGAGAACTTTATATTGGTCACATTCGGGTCGGTGCCATCGCCTCCGGCCACCGGCGTGTAGGTCCAGGTAGCACCATTGTCGTTGGAATAGCTGACGTTCGCCGCGCTCATGGTCAGTCCGCTACTGGTCGAACCATCGGTGAACACCACACTGCCGACCACGAAACTGCTGTCAGCGGGAACCGGATCGGTGATCGCAAGACTGTTGCTGTCCGCCGGCCCTTTGCCCTGATTACTGACGTTCACAAGATATTGCATGGTCGCGCCGGGCATGGCTTTGGGCCGGGTGGTGCCCTCGATCGGATCGGAGACTGCAGACACGGCTTTCATCACCAGCAGGTTGGGTGCTTCGACGTCGAAAGCACCATCTGCGGTGTGGCTGATGGTGTGTTCGGTGCCTTCCCAGGCCGTGACGGACGGCGTCCAGTTGCCGAGTGCCAGCGTGCTGGGTGGTGACGAGGGCAGGGTGTAACTGTACTCGAAGGTCTTGGTGGCAGCGCCGGAATCCGCGACCTGGGTCATGTTGACTGCCGTCAGCTGATCGGTACCGCTGGAATCCGCAAGGGTCAGGGTCGGGGCGGTACCGCCGGTAGCGGGGTCGATGTCTGCGCTGCCGAACGGGTCACTGACCACCGCGCGGATGTAGACAGTCTGATTGGTTTCATACACGGATTGAGTGCTGGTGCTCGGGTACGTTGCGCTGTAGACATTCACGCTGTCCACGTTGATGACCGTGGAGACGTCGAGACTGACGATGCTGAGGTCGCCGCCATTGTATTGCTCAATGCGCATCGCGCGGTTGCTGCCACTGTCATTGGTGATTTCCAAGATCAGTTTGTGTCCGGCTGCGACCGTGACATCCGCCGCGCCGATCGCGATGTTGGCGGTTTCCTGAGTGTAATTAGTGTCATTGAAACTGGCATCTGGTGAGATGCTGCCTATCTGCGTACCTCCAGAGACGGTGTTATCGTACAGCGCCGCATTCCAGTGCAGGTTACCGCCATTTCTGCAATTTCCAAACCGGATACTGGTGCACTCCACATTCAGGGTCACACTGACCGTGGAATTGGCAATCAACGTCAATGGTTTCTGTAATGCCGTGGTCAGGGTCCAGTTATTGGCGGCTGTCTGATTGATGGTGACGGCGCCGGTGCCGGTACCGGTCTGCGGTGTGCGGGTCATCGAAGCATCGTCATACACATACAGCAGTTTGTTGCCAGAGGCCGGCACTTGCGATTGAGAAACTGTCACGGTGGGTGCTGCGGGTGTCGCGCCAGGACCATTCGGATTGGTGATAGTCGCCGTGTTGTCGATCGTGTCGCCCGGCGCATCGGTTGCTGCCACCGTGACATCGTAGACGATGGTGGCGCTGCCGTTGGCCGGCACGCTGATGCCGGTGACATTCAGATAACCGGTGCCATTGGTGCCACCGGTACTGGCCCAGGAATCAGTACTGCCAGCGGGTTTGCTGACCACGGTGAAACCAGTGATTCCGGCCGGCATGTCGTCCGTGACGCTGACACCATTGGCAACGACGCCACCGGTTTCATTCAGGGTGATGGTATATTCCAGTGTGTCGCCCGGATTGGAATCGCCGCCGTTGGTGTCCACCACGTCCTTGGTCGAGGTGGACAGGTCAGGTTTCAGAACGGTGGCGGTGTCTGTGCTGCTGTTATTGCTGCTGACGTTATCGAACATCGAACTATCCACCGCGACAGTCGCGGTGTTGTTGGTCGGGTTCGCCGCCGAGCTGCCTACCGCGACGGTAAGGGTGATCGGATTGGCATTGGCACCATTGGCGATGATACTGGTGGTGGTACAGGTGACATTCTGGCCGGCCGCGCCGCAAGTCCAGCCGGTACCGGTACCAGAGATGTAGGTGAGCCCGGTCGGCAGCGTATCCGTCACGGTGGTTGTGCCTGAAGTGGCGGCAGGACCGTTGTTGTGGACCGCGATGGTGTAGACACCATTGCTGCCAGCTGAGAAGTTGCCGGGGTGCGATTTGGTGATCGCTAGATCGGCAACCGGCGTATTGGTGACGCTGATAACTTGGGCTGATAGATAGACCAGATCATTGCCTGATTGGTACAAGGTGGTGGCGCTGGTTTCGCCGGGCGTCAGATAGCTGTTCACGTCATACGTATCAAGATCGACGCCGTAAAACACATCATCCGTCGCAGGATTGCCGGTACAGATCAGCGTATTGATGGTGGAGTTGTACTGATTGCCGTCCGTATTGCAGGCGTCGGAGAGAATATTGCCGTTGAATTCCAGGGTTTCGCCAGTATTGGAAGGCGCTTCCGGATCGCCTTCCCAGGTGATCACGGAGAATTTGCCATCGATGTTTGAATTGGGGATTTTAAAGTTGCTGGGCGTCAGGGTAATGCTGTTGTTGCGGAAGGCCTGGAAGCCTTCATAAACGTTGATCACGCGGTTTCTTTCCGCAGGATTGGAGTAAAACACCACCAGAGTCCAGCCGGCCACCACCGCCTGATAGGCACAGTTATCGGCTGGAGTGTTGTCCACCGACAGACCGCCAAAGGTGAATACATAGGTTCCACCGCCGCCGCCGACTGTGCTGCTGACGATGCCGGTGACGTCGGCAACGCCGCTGAAGAAATACAGGTTATAGGTGCCGGGTCCGAACAGGTCGTTGTACTGACGGGTTGCAGGAGCTGTTACCGAGTTGCCGTTAAGCGTCACTGTGTAGTCGTATGTCGCACCGGAGCCGGCCCAATAAAGATATGCGGCCACGATCGTGGATCCGCTGGGAATGCCTGAAAGGGTTTCACTACTGGTTCCTGCATCTACCGACGTACCTGAATTGCCCGATAAAAGTTGACATGCAGGATTGGTGCCGGCGCCCGTGTTGGACTCCGCGCGCAGGGTGTTGCCGGTAGTGACAAAATTGATGGTTCCCGCAAAACTGCTGTGCAAGGCTACTGTGGTCCCGGCTCGTGCCGTGGGCATTATCAGCAACAGGGCGGATACAGATACCCCGAGTAAGGCCAACAGGCGTATGGCCAAGCGATAAAATTTGCTGCGTTGTCGGTACAAGGCGGCGGCCATCTTGTAACCCCTTGGCATTAATTGTGGAACCTCACCGGAGTGCGGCCATGAAATGATTATTTGGCTTATGTTAACTTAAATAAGGAGTGGATTGCCAACTCCGCGGCGGCGGCCTATTTGATGATGACTTTGAACGTGATGCTGAAACTCGGTGCAGTGCCGCCGGTCTTGCCGGCCATGCTGCCCTGTGGCGAGAAGCGGATATTGGTC
>DASSKW010000094.1:0-6743 GCA_035690065.1 Gammaproteobacteria bacterium | reverse complement strand
TCCGTACTGATTCATAGCCCCCTATAACGCCCTGCGGTGACAATACGATCTGCCAGAGCTGTGCCTTGCGTGCCCGGAATGTCGCAGCACTGACGCTGAGGTAGTATCTCCACATCCGATAGAACATCGGGCTGTATTCCTGTTTCAATTCGTCCCAGTGATTTTCGAAATTATGTCGCCACGCCATCAGGGTTCGATCATAGTTGGTACCAAAGTTATGCCAATCTTCCATCACGAACAGGTGTTCGATGGCATCGCCTACCTGGCGGATCGAAGGCAGCATGCCGTTGGGGAAGATGTAACGGTCTATCCATGGATCGGTAGTGCTGACTGAGTAATTGTTGCCGATGCAGTGCAACAGGAATAATCCATCTGGCTGCAGACAACGTCGCACTATCTGCATGTAAGTCCGATAGTTCTTGACACCGACGTGTTCGAACATGCCGACCGAGATGATACGGTCGAATTTAAGGTGCAATAACCGGTAATCCTGCAGCCGGATCTCGATCGGCAGACCGGCGCAGATCTCGCGTGCGTACGCGGCTTGTTGTTCCGAGATTGTGACTCCTACCCCCTCGATACCGTAGCGCTCCGCAGCAAGTTTGAGAGCGCCGCCCCAGCCGCAACCGATGTCCAGCACTCGCATCCCGGGTTGCAAACCCAGTTTGCGGAAGATAAGTTCGAGTTTCGCTTCTTGTGCAGCATCCAGATCGGTGGCGTGTTTCCAATAGCCGCAACTGTAGACCATGCGCCGGTCGAGCATGCATTTGTACAAGGCATTGCCCATGTCGTAATGGCGCTGGCCGACTTCGAAGGCACGTGACGGCTTTTGCAGGTTGGAAAGCCGTGCATGCAGGGCATGCAGGATATCGTCCCAGGTGTGGACCCGCTCGTCGAGATCAGCTCTCAGCAACCGGTAGATGAATCCATCCAGATCTTCGGCATCCCACCAGCCGTCCATGTAGGACTCGCCGAGACCAAGTGAACCGTGGGCGAGGACCCGGCCATACAGGCGTGGATCGTGGATCTGAATATCCCAGGCTTCCGGGCCATCCAACTGGATACCGGTACCTTCGAGTAACTGGATTAGTTTCCGTTTGAATCTCGCGTGTGACATCTCTACCTTCCTGGCGTCGAGTTATGCGTTATTGAAGATAGGCGCAAACGACCTTGCAGCCGACGTACATATATATTTCAGGTCTCCTAGACCAATCGAGGACGTTCATCAGGCATTGCAATCAACAAAACAAATCCATGAAAACACGTTGCATCGCATCCTGCTCTCTTGCGAATACCGATGTTCCTATATTACTGCCATAGCCTCATGTATTAGAAGGGTTGCGGCGTGGCTTGCCGATCCAGCCGGTCTCCGCATCGGATTCGTCGGCCAGACGCCGCTGACGTGCATCAAGAATCGCAGCTCGGCCCAGCAGACCAATCAAGCGGTCCGGACTCTTGAGGTCGACTACCGGCAGACGTCCGATACCACGGCGTAACATTTTCTCCGCTGCATCATGAAGAGTCTCATCTGGATATGCGACCAGCGGCTTACGTGTACCGGCAGCCAGTAACGTGGTGGTGGCATCCACTCTGTTTTCGAGGGCCCGGAAGATGTCGCCCCGGGTGATTATGCCTGTCAATATGCCAGCCTCGTCGACAAGCGGGTAAGCATCCTGACGGGCGACCGTCAGATCATTCCTGCTGATTCGATCTACCAATTCTGTCAATAACGAATTAGCATTCAGCACTGGCGGATGTTTGTCCATGACTTCTGCCACTTTAACCTGTCGCAATACATCCACTTCATATTCGAGGTGAATGCGCAATCCACGGCGTGCCAGCTTCTCAGTCATGATGGATTCGCGCATATAGAACTGGGTGAGACCGCTGGCGATCACGCACACAAGCATCAGCGGTAATACAGACTCGTAATTACGAGTGATTTCGAAAGCGAAGATGATGAATGTAAATGTTGCCCGTGAAGCAGCAGCAAATACTGCGGCCATCCCTACCAGCGCGAATGCGCTCGGGTCCAGGTGGGTACCGGGCACGATCTGATTGACGATGACAGCGAATGCTCCACCCATCGCCGCACCCCCCATGAACATCGGGGCCAGTAATCCACCCGACGTACCTGAACCCAGCGAGATCAGTAGCGCCAGGGTCTTGAATACCATGATTCCGAGCAGGATTGTCAGTGGCAGGTTGTTGTTAAGGATGTCAGAGATAGTGCCGTAACCCACGCCCAGCACGCGTGGAAAGAAATAACCGATGATGCCAAGGCCCAACCCGCCGATAGCGGGCCACCACATCTGATCCAGGGGTAATTTTTCGAACTGATCCTCGATCCAGAACAATGAACGGCTGATCAGTATCGCCGCGTAACCGCAGATGATACCGAGCAGCAAATAAAATGGCAGTCCGTGATTGATATCGAAAGTGACATGGCTGACCGTGAACATTGGACCGGGGCCGATCATCATCACATGCACCGTGGTGGCGATGGTAGTCGCGATCACCAACGGGATAAACGAACGCGAGCGAAACTCGAACAGCATCAACTCTATGGCGAAAATCACACCGGCGATGGGTGTGCTGAAGGTCGCTGCCATGCCTGCAGCAGCGCCACATCCCAACAGCACTTTACGTTCTGCGGCGGTCACTCGGATTAGCTGTCCCACCAGGGAGCCAATCGCGCCACCAGTCTGGATGATCGGACCTTCCGCGCCGAAGGGGCCGCCGGTGCCGATGGCGATAGCCGCCGACAGGGGCTTCAGGATCGCCACGCGTGGGGCGATCCTGCTCTTATTGAGCAGGATCGCCTCCATCGCTTCCGGGATACCGTGACCACGGATCTTGTCACTTCCATACTTCGCCATGATGCCCACCACCACGCCTCCGAGTGCTGGCACGATGATGACCCACAATCCGAGTGGGTTGGATTCGATGTTGGGCAGGTTGAACCCTGCATGATGATAGAAGACCAGGTTCGTGCACACAGCAATCAGCTTGTAGAGCACGAACGCAGCAAGACCGGCCACCAAGCCGATCCCGGCTGCCAGGATGGAGATAACCAATAGCCGCAGCCCGTCTTCCGAGTAAGAAGGGGCAAACGCAGCATACATACGCTTGAGCATAGATTGTTACTCAGACAGCAGGAATTGTATTGATTGTCCAGACACGGACAGCAGGATATGATATATCACAATACGATATTAATCCATAGCGCGGTAACGCCACGAACAACAATGCACTGGCGACCGGCGGTGTGCTGGCTGCCAAAGGGCTGGGGGTATTGGATAAGTTGACTCTGGCGTACCACGCCGGACTGGCTCAGAGCGCGGCCGGGATGCGCAAGCTATCGACCATACTCCGGTATTGCTGGTGCTGGCCGAAAGCTCATTTGGGCATTGGTGCATTGCCATTACGGCGGCGTCTCAAGAACCATCCGGTCCCAAGTACGAAGATCGCGGGTAGTTTCAGTACCCGCTCCGCTTTGCGTTCCTCGTCCACATCACGCAGGCGAGCCTCCAGGATCTGATCCATCGCAACGACACTGAGTACTTTGCCGGACTCCTTGCGGTCCACTACAGGCAAGCTCGAAATTCCGGAAGCTGCCATGAGGTTTACCGCTTCGCGCAACGTCATATCCGGATAACCGACCACCATCTTGCGCTCCATGATTTGATCGATCGGCATAGTAGAAGACTGTCCTTGCTGCAATATCGAATTGAATAGCTGGTGCTGCGTGATAATCCCCGCAAGATTGTTACTCTCATCCAGTACGGGATATAGACGCTGAGTATGATACAAACGTCGTTCCACCGGATCGACCGATGTGCCCGCAGCTGCTTTCGCAGCTGCCGAGAGTGCTGTCCCCAAACGGAAACTCACGCTATTCCTGGGCATGATTTCACCAATCAGAAAGACTTCGAGCGGATCTACCGAGTACTCACGGGTCAGATGTGTACCGCGACGCACCACTTTCTCCGTCAGCACCGATCTTTTAAGCACAAGTACTGACAGCAGATAAGCCGCTGTCGAGGCTATCACTAACGGGACGACTGCATCCCATTGATGCGTGAGTTCCATTGCGAATACGACACCCGTTAGCGGGCTGCGCATGACTCCGCCTACCACTGCCGCAAGACTCATCAGGGCCCAGAAACCCGGTGCGACGGGTGGAAAGATGTACGCGAGTAATGAGCCAAGCGCGGCACCGATCATGAAGACCGGCGCAAGCACTCCGCCGGATGTGCCGGAACCCAGCGACAGACTCCAGATAGCCGTCTTCACGACCAGAATGCCGACGATGAGTCCCAGGGTCGCCTTGCCTGCCAGCAATGTCCCGATGACGTCATAGCCCACACCGAGCGCCCGCGGCTCAAACAACCCACCCACTCCGATGATTAACCCGCCGATTGCGGGCCACCACATCCAGTGTATCGGCAGTGCACGAAACATATCTTCGGACAGGTAAACGAGCGAGGTGGCGGCCCATGCGATGATCCCACCGACCACACCCGCCATGGCGCATAAAAGCAGTTCAGGAAATACCAGTGGCGGCAGTGCATGTGCAGTCGGAAACAAAGGCAGGGATCCCAGCAATACCCAGCGCATTGCGGTAGCCACCACGACCGCGACTGAGACCGGCACAAACGAGCGCGGTCGGAACTCGAACAGCAGCAGTTCGACGGCCAGCAAGATCGATGCAAGTGGCGCATTGAATGTCGCTGCCATCCCTGCGGCCGCGCCGGCAACCAGCAGCGTCTTGCGTTCGTCCGCCGTGAGTTTCAGGGTCTGGGCCAGCAACGAACCGAAGGCGCCACCAGTCATGATGATGGGGCCCTCTGCGCCAAACGGGCCGCCTGTCCCGATGGTGATGGCCGCCGAAACCGGTTTCAGTAATGCGACGCGTGGCTCGATTCTGCTCCCACCACGCAGGATAGCTTCGATCGCCTCGGGCATGCCATGGCCACGGATTGCCTCGGAACCATAGCGCGCCATGACCCCGACAATCAGTCCGCCAATGATTGGCGCTGCCAGCACAATCCACCACGCATCATGGCCCGCGCCGGGCGCCACCAGTCCAGTAGCGATACGTTGGTAGAAAATTGCATTGGTAATGAATCCAATCAATTTGAGCAGGGCGTCCGCCATCAACGCCGCCACGAAACCGACAGGTAACGCCAATAGGCATATGAGCAGTATGCGTGGCGGAGTATCGAAATCACCCAGCCGCTTGGGTACGCGCAGCACCAGCCTGGATACAGGTTCCAAGGTCATGACATCAGGACCCGGTTGTCAGTAAAAACCGTTTCCAATGTTCTGCTCAAGAAAGAAGCGTCTATCATCAATCGGTGAGTTCGGACAACAAGTGCTTGATTTCCTGACCCATCTGACCGAGTTCAATACGGTGCGCCTGTGTCAGGTGCCGCAGCATGGATTCACCCTTTCGTGTCAGCGCCAAATTTACCCCACGGCGGTCCAGTTTTGATGGAACCCGCCGCACGAAGCCGCGCGTTGCCAGTCGGTTCACCAATCCGACGGTACCACCGTGTCCAATTTGAAGTTGGGTAGCCAAATCCTTGATCAATGGTTTGCCGGGTCCCTCAAACCCTTTGATGGCTAGCAGCGCTTGATGCTGCTGCGGGGTAAATCCTGCCGCTTGCACGATCTCTTCACTCGCGCGCAGGAACTTCCTCAAGGAAGCCCTGAACGCGGCCAGTTTGTGATAATCCGCATCACTGATCGGTGATCTGGCAACTTCAGGCATGGCCGCACTGCTATTCGTTATATGTCGCATTGCTATATATTATACGCGCTCCATGACTAATCCGTACGGGACAGACGCTATCGAAGAGCGATTTAAGGTTGATACGGCCTGAAGATGATGGCCACTGTCTTCGGGAACCCGGGTTTACGGTTGCAGCCTTCCGACTTGACCTCCACCCTGCTTTCGGTTGTTGGCTATGCAGATTATGGCTGTCTGTGAGCTGAGTTATATATGAAGCCGATGAATAATACTGGACTGCCAGAACGGTCCACGAGCGGACTGCCGTGAATGGCGCCGGAAAACCGTGTGTACTGGATATTGCCATTGAACTGCCAGTGATCACTGATACGGGTCGATAATCCAAAACCAATATATGGGTTAGTTGCAGCACCCGGAGTATATGCCGGACGCCCTGGAATCACTTCGGCGGGGCTTACACCATAGTAGTAGTTGGTGAGCGAAGCGCTTTGCCACCGAACACCGAAGCTGGGAACCAGATTCCAGCTGCCAAGCTGGATCGAATATCGGTAACCGGCATCCAGTTCGGTACCGTTATTGCGATCCAGTAGATCGTGGGAGATACCCGTAACCAGATGTCCCCAACCGCCAAACACATCCAGATTCGCACCGCCGTCCAGCGACCATTTGCGCGTCTGTATGCCAGCCAGTTCAGGCGAATCACTGGCACTCAGCCGATTGATACGTGGTTTGATGTTGATCGAGAACCGGTAATGCCTGGAATGAGAGAGCATATAGCCAGCACTGAAACCAGCAAAAAAGAAACCGCCGTCATGATAGAAGATCAATGGGATCGGCGTTACCTGGCGGCTGTAACCGACATAGCCACGATCTGCTACCGCCAGACCGCCGCCGAAGATCCAGGATGTCCCCGTACTGGTCGCGGCTTGCGCCAACTGATCCTGTGGATTTGCATCACCATCAGCAGCTTGTGCATCGATGTTTGCAA
>DASSKW010000093.1:0-6992 GCA_035690065.1 Gammaproteobacteria bacterium | reverse complement strand
TCCGGCTCCGCATCCTGCTGCGCCGGAAAGTCCAGGGTGACCATCCTTGGTCACCCGCTCGCCGGCATGCGACGAGCCCTGCACGGCCCACCATTTACCCTGATAACCCATCATTGCTATTGATAATTGAGCGACCCTGGTCACTGTGTCCCGGATTCGAACCTCCGGTTCGCTTTCCGGCTCCGCGTCGTGCTACTGCGGCGCCTTGATTATGGACAGCCCCGTACCCATGGATTCCAGGGCCTGTTCATTCTCGGATCAGGCCCCATTTCTTCCATTACTCGTACTGGCGATCCGCCATGAAAGAAGCCCATCTGGGCTTGCTCCGGACCTGTATAATGCCCGCGAAGAGTGTTTCCGCCGTGTCGCGCAGATTAGCCATCGAGGCGCAACTCCTTGATATAATTTGAAAAAACGGCGATGCTACCGATGCTGTGAAAGCGACGGGAGCGAGACGCGAAAGTGGCGGAACTGGTAGACGCGCTGGTTTTAGGTGCCAGTGGGGTAACCCGTGAGAGTTCGAGTCTCTCCTTTCGCACCAGTTTTTTGAACTGATTTCTGATTTACGAGGTAGACAGGTCCATGCAGGTTTCAATCGAGAAGACGAGCGGTCTTGAGCGCCGCATGAAGGTCCAGGTGCCCGCGGAGCGCGTCGAGCGCGAAGTGGAGGAGCGTCTGCGTACGCTCGGCAAGCGCGTCAAACTGAACGGGTTCCGTCCCGGGAAGATTCCGTTCGATGTGGTCAAGCAACGCTTCGGCGAGCAGGTACGTTCTGAAGTAGTGACGGATCTGTTGCAGAGTAGCTGCAACGATGCCTTCATGCAGGAAAAACTCAGCCCTGCCGGCGGACCGCGAATCGATTCCATCAACGATGCTCCGGGCAAGGATCTCGAATTTACCGCAATCTTCGAGGTTTACCCCGAGTTCAAGTTGCAGGGTGTCGAAGGCATCAAACTGGAACGTCCGGTCGCCGAAGTGCAGGAATCGGACATCGATGCGATGGTAGATAACCTGCGCACCCAGCGTGCTCAGTGGGAGACAGTGCAGCGCGTGGCCGCCAAGGGCGACCGGGTACAGGTGGATTTCGATGGCAGCATCGATGGCCAGCCCTTTGCCGGCGGTAAAGCGGACAAGGCACAGGTTGAACTTGGTGCCGGTCGGATGCTCGAAGACTTTGAGCAAGGTTTGATGGGCATCGCTGCTGACGAAGAGCGCGAGTTCGATGTGCGTTTCCCGGATGATTACCAGGCCAAGGAAGTCGCCGGCAAGACCGCGCGCTTCAAGGTCAAGGCATACCAGGTGGAAGGCCGGAAGTTGCCGGCGCTGGACGACGATTTCTGCAAGAGTTTCGGTATCACCGAAGGTGGTATCGCCAAGTTGCGTGCAGAAGTGAGCGACAACATGCGCCGCGAGATGGCGGACACCATCCAGCGCAAACTCAAGGACCAGGTCCTGGAAGCATTGCTGGCGGCAAATTCTCTGGATCTGCCGTCCACCATGGTGGACGAAGAGATCGAGCGATTGAAACAGGATGCCCTGGCGCGCATGGGTATCCGGGACGAGAAGAAGGCTTCTGAATTACCGCGTGACCTGTTCGAGGAACAGGCCAGGCGCCGCGTGAGTCTGGGCCTGATCATCGGCGAGATCATCAAGAGCCAGGAATTGCGGGTGGATGAGAAACAGATCGAGGAGCGGATGGAACGCATGGCGGCGGATTACAGCAATCCCGGCGAAGCCTTGCGCAGCCTGCGCTCGAATCCGACAGCCATGCGGCAATTGGAATCCGTAGCGCTGGAGGACCAGGCAGTCCAGTGGGTGGTGGACAAAGCCGCCGTGACCGACAAGCCGATCGGCTTCAAGGAACTCATGCATTTCGACGAGCACCAACACTGAAGGCAACACTGAAAATGAAAGAGTCCCCGGAAACCCAAGCGCTCAATCTGATCCCGATCGTGGTCGAGCAGACAGCGCGGGGCGAGCGTTCCTACGATATCTATTCGCGCCTGCTCAAGGAGCGGGTGGTATTCATCGTCGGTGCCATCGACGATTTTGTCGCCAACGTGGTGGTTGCCCAGTTGTTGTTCCTGGAGTCCGAAAATCCGGACAAGGACATCAGCGTCTACATCAATTCGCCGGGCGGCGTGGTGACTGCCGGTCTCGCCATCTATGACACCATGCAGTTCATCAAGCCGGATGTCTCGACGATCTGTGTCGGTCAGGCTGCCAGCATGGGTTCGCTGCTGCTGGCTGGCGGGGCCAAGGGCAAGCGCTACAGTCTGCCGCATTCCCGCATCATGATTCATCAGCCGCATGGCGGCGCCCAGGGTCAGGCTTCGGATATCGAGATCCAGGCCAAGGAGATCCTGTACCTGCGCGAACGCCTGAACGCGATCTTCGTGAAACACAGCGGCCAGAGCATGGACCAGATCCTGAAAGATACCGATCGGGACCGCTTCATGAGTGGCGAGGAGGCGGTCAGCTACGGGTTGATAGACTCGGTGCTGGACAAGCGTCTGGTGCCGGCCAAGGCCTGACGGGTATTGAAGCGGCTTGAAAAAGCCCCCATAGTGTTCCCAAGACGGGTCCCGAGGTAAAGACAGATGGCAGATGAGACACGCGGCAAGGGCGAAGAAAGCGGCAAACTGCTGTATTGCTCGTTCTGTGGCAAGAGCCAGCACGAAGTCCGCAAGCTGATTGCCGGCCCGTCCGTCTATGTGTGCGATGAATGTGTCGAGCTTTGCAACGATATCATCCGTGAGGAGATGCAGGAGCAGGCTCAGACTGCACACAATAAATTGCCGCGCCCGCAGGAGATCAAGACGGTACTGGACCAGTACGTCATTGGCCAGGAAAGTGCCAAGAAGATTCTTGCAGTAGCAGTTTATAACCACTACAAACGCCTGGAAGTGCGCAATACGCACAACAAGGATGAAGTGGAACTCGCCAAGAGCAACATCCTGCTGATCGGTCCCACCGGCTCGGGCAAGACGCTGCTCGCTGAAACACTCGCGCGCATGTTGAATGTGCCGTTCACGATCGCCGATGCCACCACCCTGACCGAAGCCGGGTATGTTGGCGAAGATGTCGAAAACATCATCCAGAAGCTGTTGCAGAAATGCGATTACGATGTCGAGAAGGCGCAGACCGGTATCGTCTATATAGATGAGATCGACAAGATCTCGCGTAAATCCGATAACCCGTCCATCACTCGGGATGTATCGGGCGAGGGTGTGCAGCAGGCGTTGCTGAAGTTGATCGAGGGCACTGTCGCATCAGTGCCGCCGCAAGGCGGACGCAAGCATCCGCAACAGGAATTCCTGCAGGTCGATACCAGTAATATCCTGTTCATCTGTGGCGGGGCGTTTGCCGGCCTTGAGAAGATCATCCGTCACCGTACCGAGAAGAGCGGCATCGGCTTCATGGCCGAGGTCAAGGGTCAGAGCGAGATCAAGAATGTCGGTGAAGTGTTGCACGATGTCGAACCGGAAGACCTGATCCGCTTCGGCCTGATTCCGGAATTCGTCGGGCGCTTGCCGGTAGTGGCGACTCTCGACGAGTTGGACGAGAGTGCATTGGTGCGCATCCTTACCGAGCCCAAGAATGCCATCACCAAGCAGTACCAGAAACTGTTCGACATGGAAGGCTGTGAACTGGAATTCAGGGAAGACGCGCTGCGTACCGCTGCCCGCAAAGCCATGGAACGCAAGACCGGCGCGCGTGGGCTTCGTACCATCATGGAACATGTATTGCTCGACACCATGTACGAGCTGCCCTCCATGGAGCATGTCTCGAAAGTGGTCATCGACGAAGCTGTGATCGGCGGCGATACCCGGCCTTACATAATCTATGAGCGCGAGACCAAACCGCGTGCCGTATCGTCAAATGAGTGACTAAATCGACGCTGCCGGTATTGAAAGCCGGTGCGTTCGTCCGCATGATGTTAGCTGCGGGTCACAGCCCCGCGAGCTTTCCACCCCGAATAACCACCGATGCCCCGAGGAATCCGCGTGACACGCGAAACCAGCCAGACTGATTTGCTAGAAGGCCAGCCGATGCTGGTGCCGGTATTGCCGCTGCGTGATGTCGTCGTCTATCCGCACATGGTGATCCCGCTGTTTGTCGGACGCGACAAATCCATCAAAGCGCTGGATCATGGCATGCAAGCCGGCAAACAGATATTGCTGGTGGCGCAGAAGAGTCCGGAAGTGGATGATCCTGCAGAGAAAGACATCTACCGCGTCGGTGCTTTGTCCACCATCCTGCAATTGCTGAAACTTCCGGACGGCACCGTCAAGGTACTGGTCGAAGGCGGTGATCGCGCACGCATCATGCAGGTTAATGATGGTGAATTCTTCTCGGCGCTGGTCACGGCAATCCGTACCCAGACCGAATATGATGAGCGCGAAATGGACGTGTTGATGCGGTCCGCGCTTTCATTGTTCGATCAATACGTGAAACTGAACAAGAAGATACCGCCCGAGATACTGACCTCGCTGGCCGGCATCGATTCCCCCGGGCGTCTCGCAGACACCATCGCGGCACACATGCAATTGAAGCTGGACGAAAAGCAGAAGATCCTCGAGATCGAGGATGTACGCGAGCGTCTCGAGCATGTGATGGCCCTGATCGAAGGCGAGATCGATATCCTGCAGATAGAGAAGCGCATCCGTGGTCGTGTCAAACAGCAGATGGAAAAGAGCCAGCGCGAGTACTATCTGAACGAGCAGATGAAGGCGATCCAGAAGGAACTGGGTGAACTGGAAGACGCGCCCAATGAACTCGAGGACTTGGGACGACGGATCCAGAAATCCGGTATGTCGAAGGACGCCCGTGAGAAGGCCAGCGCCGAACTCAACAAGCTGAAGCTGATGTCACCGATGTCGGCGGAAGCGACTGTGGTGCGCAATTACATCGATTGGCTGGTAAATGTGCCGTGGAAGAAACGCACTCGTGCATTGATCGATCTGGAAGCGGCTGAAAAGACCCTCAACGAAGATCATTACGGTCTGGACAAGGTCAAGGAGCGCATCCTCGAATACCTTGCGGTCCAGCATCGCGTGCAGAAACTCAAGGGACCGATCCTGTGTCTGGTGGGCCCGCCGGGCGTCGGCAAGACCTCGCTGGGCCAGAGCATCGCACGTGCCACCAACCGCAAGTTCGTGCGCATGTCACTGGGCGGGGTGCGCGATGAAGCGGAGATCCGTGGCCATCGCCGCACCTATATCGGTTCGATGCCGGGCAAGATCGTGCAGAACATGTCCAAGGTCGGGGTGCGCAACCCGTTGTTCCTGCTGGACGAGATCGACAAGATGTCCATGGATTTTCGTGGCGATCCTTCATCCGCGTTACTGGAAGTACTCGATCCGGAACAGAACAACACATTCAACGATCATTATCTGGAAGTGGATTTCGATCTGTCTGAAGTCCTGTTCGTCGCTACTGCCAACAGCCTGAATATTCCGGCACCGCTGCTGGATCGAATGGAAGTCATCCGGTTGCCTGGCTATACGGAAGACGAGAAAGTGAACATCGCTTCGCATTATCTGGTGCCAAAACAGATGCGCAATAATGGACTCAAGACCGAGGAGTTGACCATCAGCGACGATGCGATCACCGACGTGATCAGGTATTACACCCGCGAAGCCGGTGTGCGTAACCTGGAACGTGAGATTTCCAAGATCTGCCGCAAAGTCGTCAAGAGTTTGTTGTTGAAACCAGCCGATGCCCGTGTGTTGGTGGATGCGGGAAACCTCGACAGTTATCTGGGCGTACATCGTTTCCGCTATGGCCGTGCCGAGGATCACGATCAGGTCGGGCAGGTTACAGGTCTGGCATGGACCGAAGTGGGCGGCGAACTGCTTACCATTGAATCCACCGTGGTACCTGGCAAGGGCAAGTTGATCCATACCGGTCAACTCGGCGCCGTGATGCAGGAATCGATCCAGGCAGCGATGACGGTAGTGAGAAGCCGTGCAGCGTTGCTCGGGTTGGAAGCGGATTTTCATCAAAAATACGATGTACATATCCATGTGCCGGAAGGTGCGACACCCAAGGATGGTCCGAGCGCCGGTGTCGGCATGTGTACTGCACTGGTTTCGGCATTGACCCGGATTCCGGTGCGAGCCGATGTCGCGATGACCGGTGAGATCACTCTGCGCGGTGAAGTGCTTCCCATCGGGGGGCTCAAGGAGAAACTGCTGGCTGCGCATCGTGGTGGACTGAGCATTATCCTGATCCCGGCTGAGAATGAAAAAGATCTTGCCGAGATTCCCAAAAATATCAAGGATGCGCTGGATATTCGTCCGGTGCGCTGGATAGATGATGTGCTGAAGGTCGCATTGCAACATATGCCGGAAGTGAAACCAGAAGATGGCTCGGCTGACACCAAAGTACAGACTGAAGTTACGGCCGGCAAGACTGAGCCGGAAGCCGTACGTGCGCATTGATTATTGCAAGTTGACAAGTGTATGCGGCCGCTTGTATAACCGTGCGGACGCGGTGAGACAGCAAATATTTTTTTAGCAGTACGCGATTGGAATCACGTTTAACCAGGTCCCCAGACGGGGATGTTTCCTCACTCACGACCAAGGCACAGGGGATACAACATCATGAATAAAGCTGATTTGATTAATGCAGTGACCGAAGCCACCAAACTGACGCATGCCGATGCGGATCGTGCAGTACATGCGGTACTGAGTTCCATCACCGGCGCATTGAAAGGCGGTGACCAGGTAGTGCTGGTTGGCTTCGGCACCTTCGCAGTGAAGCAACGCGCGGCCCGCACCGGACGCAACCCGCAAACCGGACAGACTATCCAGATTGCGGCAAGCAAAGTTCCGGGCTTCAAGGCTGGCAAAGCCCTCAAGGATGCCGTAAACTAGCGCGCTCTCCAGGGTGCTTAGCTCAGCTGGGAGAGCATCGCCTTTACACGGCGAGGGTCGGGGGTTCGATCCCCTCAGCACCCACCACCCGCAGCGGAGTGGTAGTTCAGC